>DASWOJ010000140.1:0-2585 GCA_036398775.1 Acetobacteraceae bacterium | reverse complement strand
AGGCCGGATTTCTGCTGCATCACCCACACCATCACGTCCAGCGGGTTGGTGATGACGATGACGAAGGCGTCCGGGCAATGCGCCTTGATGCCCTCGGCCACCTGGGCGATCACGCCGGCATTCTTGGTCAGCAGGTCGTCGCGGCTCATGCCGGGCATGCGCGGGAAGCCGGCGGTGACGATCACCACGTCCGAGCCCGCGATGGCGCTGTAGTCGCCGGTGCCGGACATGGCGCTGTCGAACCCGTCGACCGGGCCGGACTGCATGATGTCGAGCGCCTTGCCCGCGGCCACGCCGGGGAAAACGTCGAACATGACGACGTCGCCGAGCTGCTTCAGGCCGATCAAATGGGCGAGCGTGCCGCCAATGTTGCCGGCGCCGATCAGGGCAATCTTGTTGCGAGCCATGCGGGAGGGTCCTTCACGGGTTGGCGGAATACCGTCTTGCAGCAAGGTTCATGCATGAACGGTGCCCGCCAAGCACCCGGGCCGCCCGGAAGGCTTGTCCTGCTAGCCCATCATGATGCGTCCGGCAAGACGGGGGGAGTTGAAGTGAAGTCGGCACCCAATCCAGCCCTCCGCGCGTCATTGCGCGCACAGCAAAGCAATCCAGGGGCCAAGGGCGCGGGATTCGGGGCCTGTGGGCCTGGATTGCCTCGCGTCAGGTCAGATGCGGCAGGGCCAGGTAATCCTGGCTCTGCATCTCCTCCAGCCGGGAGGCGGTGCGCTCGAACGCCTTCGCCCCCTCGCCGCGCTGGTAGAGCTGGTCCGGCCAGGCCTCGGCGGAGGCCACCAGTTTCACGCGATGGTCATACAGCGCGTCGATCAGCACGATGAAGCGCCGCGCCTTGTCGTAATTGTCCGGCGACAGGCGGGGGATGCCGTCCAGCACCAGGGAATGGAAATGCGTGGCCAAAGCCAGGTAATCCCCGGCCCCCAGCGGCTGGCCGCACAGCGCGTCGAAGTCGAACCGGGCCACGCCGGCGGCGGCCAGCGGCACCGCCAGGCGGCGGCCGGTGACCAGCAGCGTCTCGGCCCTGGGCGGGGCATGGCCGGTCAGCTCGGCGAAGGCGGCATCCAGCGCACGTTCGGCGCGACCATCGGGCGGCACATGCCAGGTCGGCATGCCACGCAGCCTTGCCCGGCGGAAATCCCGGCCGGTCTCCATCACCAGCACGTCCAGATGCTGCTTGATGAGGCCGATGAAGGGCAGAAAAGCGTCACGGCCGGGCTGGCCCCTGAACAGGTCGTCCGGCAGCGTGTTGGAGGTGGTGACCACCACCACCCCCCGCTCGAACAGCGCCTGGAACAGCCGGCCGAGGATCATGGCGTCGGCGATGTCGTTCACCTGGAACTCGTCGAAGCACAGCAGGGCGGCCTCGGCGGCGATGGAATCGGCCAGAGGCGGGATCGGGTCGGCCTCGCCGGGATGGGCCTTGCGCCAGGCGAAGATGCGCTTGTGGGTGTCCTGCATGAACTGGTGGAAGTGCAGGCGGCGCTTGCGGCGCAGGTCGGCGGCGGCGAAGAACAGGTCCATCAGCATGGATTTGCCACGGCCGACCTCGCCGACCAGGTAGAGCCCGTTCGGCCGCTCCTCGTCCGCCCCTTCGGTGGGTTTGCGGCGCAGGAAGCGGGCCAGCAGGCCGGCGCGCGCGGTGGGCAGCGGCTCCGGATCGTAGCCGCGCAGCCGGGTCCAGAGCGTCTGCAGCCGCTCGATCGCCAGGGCCTGGGAGGGGTCGGACGTGAGGCCGCCGGCGGCGACGCGCGCGCGATAGGCGGGAAGCGGACCTGCGCGCAGGTCTTCCGGCGGGGGCTGCATATCCATGATGCAGTGCGGGATAGCGCGAAACGCCCTTCTGTGGAACTGGGCAGGACATGCTACAGTCGCCGGCACAGAATCCGAGCGGAGCAGGCCATGGCCATTCTCGATCTTGCCGCGTTCCGTGCGACGCCGGCATCCAGCGATCCCTTTCCCTATGTGATCGTGCCGAATTTCGTGCCGCCCGCCCAGCTCGACGCGGTGCTGGCGGATCTGCCGGAGATGGCAAAAGGCGGCTCCTTCCCGATCGGCTCGCTGCGACTCGGCCCCACCGCGCAGGCGCTGCTGACGGAGCTGGAAGGGCCGGCGTTCCGCGACGCGATTGGTGAAAAATTAGGCATCGACCTGGAGGGTGCCGTCTCCATGACCACGCTGCGCGGCCGTTCGCGCGAGAAGGACGGCCGGATTCACTGCGATTCGACCGCCAAGCGCATCACCGTGCTGCTGTATCTCAACCGGGAGGCCGATTCCTGGTCCGCCCATCAGGGCTGCCTGCGGCTGCTGCGCCAGGGCGAGACGCTGGACGATTTCGTGGTGGAAGTGCCGCCGGTGAACGGCACGCTGCTGGTGTTCCCCAACAGCAGCACCGCCTGGCACGGCCACAAGCAGTTCGTCGGGCCGCGCTATGTGGTGCAGCTCAACTACATGACCGGCGACGCCGCCGCCCGGTCGGAGCTGCGGCGGCACCGGATCTCGGCGTTTCTGAAGCGGCTGACCCAGGCGGCCTGAACGCCTGTCGTAGGGTGGAGTGCGCTTTGGCACTCCAC
>DASWOJ010000139.1:0-8257 GCA_036398775.1 Acetobacteraceae bacterium | reverse complement strand
AGATCAGCCGCCGCTTCCGGGCCGAGGCGCAGGAGGTCAACCGCAAGCCCGAGCTGGAATTTCCCGCTCCGGTGCCGCAGCGCGGCGTGCCGGTCGGCGCCGTGGTGCTGCTGGGACTGCTGCTGACCGCCGGAGCCTATGTCGCATGGTATCGCATGTCCGGCGACACCCGCACCACGGCGCAGGTCGTGCCCGCCGTCCCGGACCGCCTGGCGCCGCTGGCCGACCGTGCCGTGCCGCCCAGCAACCCGTCGCCCCAGGTCGCCTCCATCCTGCCGCCGCTGCCCGCCGCAACGCCCGCTCCGCCCGCCCGCCCGGCAAGCCCGGCGGCCGTAGCTCCTGCCGCCGATCCGCCCACCCCGCCGCCTGCGCCTGCCGCTGCAACCGTGCCAGCAACAGCTGCGCCAGCCGCTGTGCCGGACGTGCCGCATCTGTTGATCCGCGCCAAGTCCGACGCCTGGGTCCAGGTGCGCGAGCGCCAGGGGACGGTCCTGCTCAGCCGCTTGATGCGAGGCGGCGAGTCCTGGCCGGTGCCGCGCGGCGCCAAGCTGCTGATGACGACCGGCAATGCCGGCGGAACCGAGCTGGTAGTGGACGGCGTCGCCGCCCCCGCCCTGGGACCGCCGGGCGCCCTCCGCCGCGACGTGCCGCTGGACGGCGACGCCGCCATTGCGTCCCGCCCCGCACCGCAGTAGCCCCGCCTCGCAGTCCCACACGTTACGGCCTATATATTGCGCGCCGACCACAGGCGCCGGGGAGCAGCCATGAGTTACCGTCCGTATCAACAGATAACCCGCCGGAAGTCCCGCCAGATCATGGTCGGCGCGGTGCCGGTCGGCGGCGACGCGCCGATCACCGTGCAGACGATGACCAACACCCTGACCACCGACGTGCCCGGCACCGTCGCCCAGATACGCCGCGCGGAGGAAGCCGGCGTGGACATCGTCCGCGTGTCCTGCCCGGACCAGGAAAGCGCACTGGCGCTCAAGGATATCGTCGCCCAGGTGGGCGTGCCGGTCGTGGCCGACATCCACTTCCACTACAAGCGCGCGATCGAGGCCGCGCAGTCTGGCGCCGCCTGCCTGCGCATCAACCCCGGCAACATCGGCAGCGCCGAACGGGTGCGCGAAGTGGTCAAGGCGGCGCGGGAGCACGGCTGCTCCATGCGGATCGGCGTCAACGCCGGGTCGCTGGAGCGGCACCTGCTGGAGAAGTACGGCGAGCCGAACCCGGAGGCGCTGGTCGAGTCCGCGCTGGAACACGCCAAGATCCTGCAGGACCACGACTTCCACGAGTTCAAGATCAGCGTGAAGGCGTCCGACGTGTTCATGGCCGTCGCCGCCTATCAGCAGCTTGCCGACGTGTGCGACCATCCCCTGCACATCGGCATCACCGAGGCTGGCACCAAGCGCGCCGGCACGGTGAAGTCCTCCATCGGCCTTGGCAGCCTGTTGTGGGCCGGCGTCGGCGACACCCTGCGCGTCAGCCTGTCCGCCGAGCCGGAGGAGGAGGTCCACGTCGGCTGGGACATCCTGAAGTCGCTCGGCCTGCGCCACCGCGGCGTCAAGATCATCTCCTGCCCGTCCTGCGCCCGCCAGGGCTTCAACGTCATCCAGACCGTGGCGACGCTGGAGGAGCGGCTGGCGCACATCAAGACGCCGATCACCCTGTCCATCATCGGCTGCGTCGTGAACGGCCCCGGCGAGGCGCTGATGACCGACATCGGCGTGACCGGCGGCGGCAACGGCCGCCACATGGTCTATGCCGCCGGCCGCACCGACCATACCATCGAGGGCGGCGACATGGTGGAGCACATCATCGAGCAGGTCGAGCGCAAGGCCGCCGAACTGGCCGCTGCCGCCCCGGAGCCGGCTGTGGTGCAGGGCACGAAGGTGGCGGCGGAGTAGCGGCGACCAGCGTTTACGCCAGCGCGCGGCGGTGGGTGGCTGGCGGCGTAGGGCGGAAAAGCGAAGCGCCTTCCGCCACTGGCCGGTGGCGCGGGCTGGCGGATGGCGCTCCGCTGATCCGCCCTACCTGGAAACGGCCAACTAGCCTTCGGACCGTTTATGTAGTGTGAGACCAGCGCGCCTGATTTCGCCGTGCAGCATCGCGCCATTGCAACCGGCGGAGCGACGCGGCAATCCAGGCATCGCCAGACGTGCCGCATCTGTCGCCGCCCTGCCAGCCCATGGATCGCCACGCCGCAGGCAGTCCGCAACGACGAATCAGCATACACTCAGGAACAACTTTGGCCGACCTTCAACCCGTCCGCGGTACCCGTGACCTCCTCGGCGACGACCAGCGCCGCCATGCCCACGTCACCGACACGGCCCGCCGCCTAGCCGGGCTGTATGGCTTCGACGAATGGGCCACGCCCATTTTCGAGGAAACCCGCGTCTTCGCCCGCACCCTCGGCGACACCTCGGATGTCGTCACCAAGGAGATGTATACCTTCCAGGACCGCGGCGGCGACAGCGTCACCCTGCGGCCCGAGGGCACGGCCGGCATCTGCCGCGCCCTGATCAGCAACGGCCTGACGCAATCGCTGCCGCAGAAGGTGTTCTACGCCGGGCCGATGTTCCGCTACGAGCGGCCGCAGAAGGGACGCTACCGCCAATTCCACCAGATCGGCGCCGAGCTGATCGGCCCGGCGGAACCGCTGGCCGATGCGGAGGTGATCGCGCTGGGCTGGCACATTCTGCAGGATCTGGGCGTCGCGGACGGCACGGTGCTGGAACTGAACACCCTGGGTGACGCCGACAGCCGCCGCGCCTACCGCGAGGCGCTGGTCGCGCATTTCAGCCGGCACCGCGACGCGCTGTCCCCGGAAAGCCTGGACCGACTGGAACGCAACCCGCTCCGCATCCTCGACAGCAAGGAAGCCGCCGACCGCGCCCTGGTGGCGGACGCCCCGACCATCCAGGCGGTGCTGACGCCAGAGGCGGCGGCGTTCTACGATGCCCTGCAAGGTCACCTGACCCGGTTCGGCGTGCCGTTCCGCGAGAACCCGCGCATCGTCCGCGGCCTGGACTACTACAACCACACCGCATTCGAGTTCGTGACGGACCGCCTGGGCGCACAGGGCACCGTCATGGCCGGCGGGCGCTATGACGGCCTGGTCGCACAGATGGGCGGCCCGGCCGTGCCCGCCGTCGGCTGGGCCGCCGGCATCGAGCGCCTGGCCATGCTGATGCCGGCTGCTCCCGACGCGCAGCATGCCGTGGTGGTGATCCCGCTAGGCGAGGCCCAGGAAGCGGTGGCGCTGGATGCATTGCAGGCGCTGCGCCGGGCCGGGGTCCGGGCCGAGATGAGCTACAAGGGCAACATGAAGCGCCGGATGGAGCGCGCCAACCGCATCGGCGCCCGCGCCGCGGTCATCATCGGCGACGCCGAGCTGGCCCGCGGCGTGGCGCAGGTAAAGGACCTGGCGACCGGCGCGCAAACCGAGGTCGCCCTGGCGGACCTGGCCGGGCGGCTCGCATGAGCGGCAACCTCGACTACAAGCTCGACCGCATCGTCAGCCGCGCCGCGGAGCTGACGGCGCAGCTTGGCGAGGGGATGGGCGGCGACGCGTTCTCGCGCGCCAGCAAGGAGCTGTCCGAGCTGACCCCCATCGTCGGGCGCATTGACGAGCTGCGCGCCGCCGAGCGCGCCCAGGCCGATGCGGAGGCGATGGTCTCGGACCCCGAGATGAAGGACCTGGCCGAGGCCGAACTCTATGAGCTGAAGGATCGCCTGCCCGCCCTGCGCCACGAGATACGCCTGGCCCTGCTGCCCAAGGACGAGGCCGACGCCCGCAGCGCCATCCTGGAAATCCGCCCTGCGGCCGGCGGCGACGAGGCCGGGCTGTTCGCCGCCGAGCTGTTCCAGATGTATCAGAAGTATGCGGAATCGCATGGCTGGAAGGTCGAGGTGCTGGAATACGCCGACACCGGCCTGGGCGGCATCAAGGAGGGCGTGGCGGAGATCACCGGCCGCAACGTGTTCGCCCGCCTGAAGTATGAATCCGGCGTCCACCGCGTCCAGCGCGTGCCCGCGACGGAAAGCCAGGGCCGCATCCATACCTCGACGGTGACGGTCGCCGTGCTGCCGGAGGCGGAGGAGGTGGATGTGGACATCAACGAAGGCGACCTGCGTATTGACGTTTACCGGGCGTCGGGTGCCGGCGGTCAGCACGTCAACAAGACGGAGTCCGCCGTCCGCATCACCCACATCCCCACCGGCGTCGTAGTGGCGATGCAGGAGGAGCGCAGCCAGCATAAGAACCGCGCCAAGGCGATGAAGATCCTGCGCGCCAGGCTGTATGAGGCCCAGCGCAGCAGCTTGGCCGAGACGCGCGCGGCCGACCGCAAGGGCCAGGTCGGCACCGGCGACCGCAGCGAGCGCATCCGCACCTACAACTTCCCGCAGGGCCGGGTTTCGGACCATCGGGTGAACCTGACCCTGCATAAAATAGACCAGGTGATGCAGGGCGACCTGGACGACATTGTGGACCGGCTGACGGCGGAGGACCAGGCGGCGCGGTTGGCAGCGCAGGAGTAGGCGAGTCGCTAAGGTTCCGGCCTGCCACCTTTCACCCGCATGTAGGGCGGGAAAGCGCAGCGCCTCCCGCCAAATCGCGGCGCTGCGAGTCGGCGGATGGCGCTACGCTTATCCGCCCTACGCCGTCCCCGGCCGCTTGCCGATCAAGACCTGGGATGCACGGCCCGGCTACATGGCCGCACCAGCCGCCCCGCCGCAGTAGCGCCGCACGGCCCCGGCAATCGCCCCGGCCATCCGGTCTAGCGTGGCAGGCTGCCGGATCGCCGCCTCGTCCTCCCGGTTCACGATTACCGCGGCCTCCAGCAGCACCGCCGGAATGGCCGCGGTCCGCAGCACTGCCAGCCCGTCGAAGCGCAGGATGCCGAGCGCCGCATCCACCAGCGGCCGTCCCTCGCCCGGGATCGGCTCGGAATGATACAGCGACGGGGAGAAGCCGGCAGCGCGCATCTGGCTGCCCAGCAGCGTCGCCATGCGCAGGCTGTCGGCCCGGCGCGGGTTGGCGTCCGATACGAACACCGCATAGCCGTGGAACCTGTCACTGTACTGCCGTGCCTGGCCGCCCGCCATCCAGGTGGACAGATACTGCGGCTGCACGGAATCGTGGTGCAGCGCCAGGAACAGCGACGCCCCGGCCGCCAGCGCCAGCCGGGGCCGGTTCAGCAGCGGCATCGGCCCGCCGTCCTCACCAATCAGCACGGTGGCGATGCCGCCGCGGCGTAGAGCGTCGGCCACTGCCAGGGCCAGGCGTTGGTTGTAGGCAAACTCCATCACCCCCGTTGCGCTGGTTGCGCCGGGTTGGGACAGGGTGTGACCGACATCGAGCGCGACCTTGAACGGGGCGCCGCACCCGACGCCTGGCCGCTCCACCGCACAGACGCTAATGGGGAGCGCGGCCAAAGCTGCGGCGAACAGGACGGGCCAGGCCCAGATTCGAACAGTCATCGGCATCCCCATCGGTTGCACCGCCATTACCCGGCCAAGCTTCCCAGGGCATGAAGCCCCTCGGCGTTGCCCAGCACCGCCGCCGCTTCAGCCCGGGACAGCGAAGCTGCCGCCTGCTGTGGGGTGTCGGCATCGGCGATTTTTGCCAGCCCGATGGCTAGCGCCGGGTCAACCGTGCCCTCTCCGCGGCGCCGCGGCGGCGGCAGCATGTCGCGGTGCCGGGCCAGCAAGGCAGGGTCGCGCAGCAGGCGCGGGATGGCCGGCTCCGCGAGTTGCCGCAGCTCGCGCGACAGGGCGGCGGCGCGCAGCAGCACGGCGGGCGCTTGCCGTTCCTCCGGCGTGCCCAGCAGGCCCAGCCGGCGCAACGCCTGCCCGGCAGCGCGGCTGCTGGTGAATGCCACCAGCGGGATCGCCAGGCCCAGGCCCAGCAGCACCGGCAGCATCCACAGGAACAACGCCTCCGACACCGTCCAGACCGCCCCGGCCAGCAGCAGCCCGAACAGCGTCAGCCGCCAGTATCCCGCCACGACCTGCCGCAGCGGCACCCGCCCGTCATCACGCCGCTGCGGGTTCCAGCCACCGTCCCGGCCCAGCAGGATGCCGGCGACCGCACCGGTATGGATCAGCATGGCCACCGGCGCGATCAGCCCGCCCAGCAAGGTTTCCACCAGCACGCCCAGCCCGGTCCGCACCCCGCCGCCGCAACCGCGCCGCAGCCCTCCGTCCCCCAACAAGGCAAGGTAGGCCAGCAGCTTCGGCGCCAGCAGCACCGCCATCGTGCCGGTGAACACTTGCGCCGCCAGCACCGGGTCAACCTGCGGCCAGGACGGGAACAGCGCCCGGCCCTCCCCAAAATATTCCGGCCGCACAAACCGCGATTGCAGGGAGATCAGCACGCCCGCCAGCAGGAACAGCAGCCACAGCGGCGAGGTGATGTAGCTGCCGATCCCCATCAGCAGATGCAGCCGGCTGACCGGGTGCAGCCCCCGCGCCGGCAGCACCTTGGCGTGCTGCAGGTTGCCCTGGCACCATCGCCGGTCCCGCACCGCCACGTCGGTCAGGGATGGCGGCCCTTCCTCGTAGCTGCCGCCCAGGCCCGGCGCCATATGAACCGCCCAGCCGGCCCGGCGGATCAGCGCGGCCTCGACGAAGTCATGGCTCAGGATGTGGCCGCCGAACGGGGTCCGGCCCGGCAGGGTCGGCAGCCCCGCCGCCGCGGCGAAGGCGGCGGTCCGCATGGCGGCGTTGTGGCCCCAGTAGTTGCCCTCCGACCCGTGCCACCAGGCGATCCCCTGCGCGATCAGCGGGCCGTAAACCCGCCCGGCGAACTGCTGCATCCGCGCGAACAGCGTGGTGGCGCCGACGATCACCGGCAGCGTCTGCAGGATGCCGACGCCGGGGTTGCGCTCCATGGCGCAGGCCAGGCGCACCAGGGTTTCCCCCTCCATCACGCTGTCCGCATCCAGCACCAGCATCACGGGATAGGCCGCGCCCCAGCGGCGGACCCAGTCGGCGATGTTGCCGGCCTTGCGCTCGGAGTTCTTCGGCCGGCGGCGGTAGAAGATGCGCCCGGCCGCCCCGGTGCGCTCCCGCAGCGCCAGGAACGCCGCCTCCTCCGCGATCCAAACGTCGGGGTCGGTGGTGTCGCTCAGGATGAACAGGTCGAAGGCGCCGGCATGGCCGGTGGCGGCCAGGGATTCGTAGGTCGCCTGCAAGCCGGCCATCACGCGCGCCGGGTCCTCGTTGTAGGTCGGCATCAGCAGCGCGGTGCGCAGGCCGGGGACGGGCAGGGGGCCGTCCAGCCCCAACTCCAACCCGCCGCCGCGCAGCGAGGACCACAGCCCGCCGAGCGCGCTGGTGAAGGCCAGCGCGATCCAGGCAAACAGCACCACGAACAGGGCCAGCACCGTCCAGCCCAGCACCGTCGCCGCGCCGCCCAGCACCCAGTACATCTCATAGGAGGCATAGGCCGTCAGGAGCACGGCGCCGCCGATCACGAAAGCCCGGCGTCCCATGATGCCCGACGGCCGCGTCGCTGGCCGCGGCGCATGGCCCGGCGCCGCGTGCAGGTCCTGCACCGGCATCGCCAGCGGCGCCTCCTCCGGCAGGGCGCGGAACACCGGCGGCAGCACGTCCATTAGGCGGTCCAGCGATACAGCCAGGTTTCCGACAGCGGCCCGGCCTCGCCCAGCAGGACGCAGCGCAGCTCTGACAGCTTGGCGCCGTCCGGCTGCAGCTCGAAGCTGACGCGCCAGCCGCCGGTCTCGCTGTTGGGCACGCTGAAGACGCCGCCGACCTTGCCCGCGCTCGCCGAGATGTCCGGGCGCACCTTGGCATCGGACGCCAAGCCCTTCACCGGGTCGCCCACGATATCCAGCACGAACACCCGCCCGTTCGGCATGGCGCCGCTGCGGGTGGCGGCGATCCGCGCCAGCTTGCCGGCCACCGCCGCGTCCCAAACCCAGTGCATCCGGTAGGTGGCGCTATACTCACCGCCCTTGCGCAGCGGCTCCTTCGGACGCCAGAAGGCGACGATGTTGTCGTTGGTCTCGTTGGCGGTCGGAATTTCCACCAGATTGACGGCGCCCCCGCCCCAGTCGCCGATCGGCTCGATCCACAGGCCGGGCCGGCGGCCATACTGCGCTTCCAGGTCCTGGTAGTCGGCGAAGGCCCGGGCGCGCTGCATTAGGCCGAAGCCGCGCGGGTTGCTGTCGCCGAACGCGCTGACCTGCAAGTCCACGGGGTTGGCCAGCGGGCGCCACAGCGCCTCGTC
>DASWOJ010000138.1:0-10459 GCA_036398775.1 Acetobacteraceae bacterium | reverse complement strand
GCCTGCAGGCCCGGCAGGCCCACGGCGGCGCCGTGCTTCTGGACCAACCCCTGCTGCTCCATCACATCCTGCTGCAGGTAGAGCGTGCCGAACTGCTTGGCGATCAGCACCGTTGACACCTCCGCATGGGCGCGTCGTACGTAGGGCAGGGCAAGCGCGCCGCCCAGGGCGGTTCGCAGCGCGGCACGGCGTGTCGTCGGCATGGCAGCGTCCTCCGGTTTGCCATCGAAACTACGTCCGATTTTCCTCGGGCACCAGGCGCAGCGCCGCCTGCGCGCCAACTAAAAGCTCGGCCAGGCGCAGGCGGTCCATGCGGGTCAGGCCAGGGGCCGACAGCCTGCCGACCTCTTTGGCGATCTGGATCATCAGGGTGTCGTAGGCGGCGGGCTGACCCAGGCGGCGGCCGATGCGGCCCAGGCGGCGCAGGTCGCGCGCAACGGATTCCAAGCAGCCCACCTCCGCGTCGTCCAGGGGATCATCGTTGGACGCGTTGAGCAAGCGTGGCATCAGGTCCTGCTGCACGGCCTGGGCCATGCGGCTCCGGCACGCCTGGTCAGCGGCCAGCCGGGTGCGTCCGGCCTGCACCCGCAGGCTTGGGCGGCTGCCCGGTTGCTCCAGCGCCGCAACCAGCGCCGCCACATCCCGGGCGTGCCCGGCGGCGGCTGCGAGGGCCACGCCGGGCAGGACGGTCTCCACCAAGGCTCCGGCGCGGTCCAACGCTTGCTCGACCGCCGAATCCAGCGCGCCGGCCGGCAGAGCGGCCAGCCCAGGCGAGGCGCCGTTGGCCGGGCCACCAGGTATGAAGCCGGCCAGCAAGGCAGCGGAGGGGCCGTATGCCAGCAACATCGCCAGCACTGTCGCCAACCCGCCCGGACGGGACTGCGCGTCCATGAGGATGGCACTGATGCCCGCTGCGATGTCTGTTTCCCCGCTGTCCGCGCCGGCATACAGCCGTGCCAGGCGAGCCGCCTGATGCAGGACCGCGGCAGCGGCGGCGCGCACGGGACCGAAGCATGAGGGCGGCAGCCCGGTCGAGTCGGTCCAGTCCGGCGGGGTCAGCAGGTTGTCCAGCACCGCCGCCGCCCCTGGCCACAGCATCGCGCCTGCCCGGGCAGCGGCGTCGCGCGCCGTGTCCGCCGGCGCGCCCGGCGGAAGTCCGGCAAGCATCGCCTGTATCGTCATGCCAGCGGCGCCGAGCCGGGGCACCACGGCCGCCCCCAGGCAGCCCAGCGCCGTGCGCGGAAGTGCCGGCATGCCTGGGCGCCACTGTGAGCCGGGCACGATCACCGGGTCCAGCGGACGGAACATCAGCCGGGTTACGGTCATCAGCCGGCTGGGCGCCAGCAGTGCCAGGCGAGGGCGCAGCGGCGCGATCAGCGCATCCGCCTGGCCCCGTTGGACCAGGGCGTCCACCAGGGCCACGACCTGCGCCATTTGGTCATCGCGCGCCCGCACGAGCTTGCGCCCCACATCCGGGAAGGCGGTCTGCGTGCTCATGCCGCCATGCCCCTCAGCTGCTCGTTGCGTTCGACCATGTCAGATGCGAGGGCGGCACGCACGTCTGGGCCACGTCCCTCCACGGCGCGGGCGTCCCCGGCGCGTCCGGCCAACACCCGGCGCAGCAGGTCCGCCGCCGCTGTGTCGGTTGGCAGGCCGGTCCAGGCTTCCGCTTCCGGCGGCAGCAGCGGCGCGACCTGCGCGGCCTCCGTCAGCGCCGCGCTGCTGCCCGGAGCGGCAGCGGCCCAGAGCAGGGCAGGCAACTGCCATCCGTCCAGGATCCAGACCGGCCGCGTTGCCAGGGCCGCCACCCGTCCCGGTCCGGCCCGCCAGGCCAGCATCAGCGCCGCCGGCGAGGAGTGACGCGCCGCGGCCAGCGCTACGCCAGCGCAGGCGGCCGCATTTGCCGCAAGGGCCGCAACCAGGCGGGCTGGCCCAGTGTCCTCCGGATGCTTGCCGGCCCAACTCAGCAGTTCGACCTGCAGGCGCCCCAGTGCTGCGATGGCTTTCGGCACCGGAGCATCTGCTGCACCAGGGCCGATGCCCAACTCCGCCACCACCCGGGCCAGTGCCGCGGCTTCCTGCGCATCGGGGCAGCCGGTTCCAACAAAGGCCAGGACGGACACGACGTACTGGGCGGTCGCGGCCATCCGCGTCTTGTCGGCGGCCATTGCGGCCTCAGCCGCGGCCCGCGCCTGACGGCCGGCCGTACCCTCCAACGCGACGTGGCGCGCGGCGGCGTGCACCCGCGCGGGGCCTATCACCTCCCGCTCCCCGCTCCGTGTGTCGAGCGTGGCGAGGAGGCGCAGGTCGTGCAGCGTCGGCTGGCACATATCCGGCACCGCCGCCCAGGGCACCACATAGGTGCCGCGCGCGCCGGAGGGGTTGGGGAGCACCAGCTCCAGCTGGGACTGGCCGCTGCGCACCCGCATACCGGTCAGGGCCGGCGAGGTGAAAGGCATGGCTACCCCCCGCTCGGCAAAAGTGGCGGGCTGGGGATAGCTGGCGTTGGAATTCTTTTCCATGCCGCAGCGTGGCATGGATCCGGTAAACGGCAGGTAAAGCCGGGCGACGCCGGACGGAGCGGACCGCTACTCCGCGATGACCTCGCCCGAGCCGCCGAACTCGGCCGGGAAATCCTTCAGCTTGGGCAGGCCGTCCCGCATGGGGAGCACCGTTTCGGCGTAGTTGACGTGGACGCCCGGCGTGAAGGCAAGGGTCGGCAGCGTCGCGGCGAACACGTCCACGAGGCCCAGGGTCGGATGGCTGGTCATCAGGTGCCCGCCGCACTTCGCGCAGTACTGCCGCTGGCTGATCTCGGTTTTCTGGTATGTCGCGACGTGCTCGGCGCCGGATGTCACCTGCACGGCGTCCGGCTTCCACAGCGTGAAGGCATTCACGGGTCCGCCCGACCACGACCGGCAGGAGCGGCAGTGGCAGTAGCCCATCGCCTCTGGCGCCCCGGTTGCCTCCACCGCTACGGCGCCGCAGAAGCAGTGTCCGGAATAGGACATGTATCCCCCCTTATTTGGGCCGCTCCCGGATCCCGGTATCAGCCGTTGGTGTTTCTGGGATGGCACGGAACCACCGATCTGCCGCGCTGTGAAGGGTGGGACAGGAGGCGCGGTCGGCCCAAGGCGCGATCACGAGCGGAGGGCCGCAGCAGGACACGATCCAGTGCCGCTGGGATCGCCGTTTGCAGGCGGGGAAAGGCTGCCAGGCATCCAGGGCGCTGGCCAGCGCCCTCAACCAGGCGGCAGGTCGTCCAGGCCGGGCCGTCCCGTCATGTGCCTCCAGTGGTGCCATAGCAGCCGCGCCGCCAGCGCCCGCGCCGGCCGCCACGCTTCCGCATGCGCCCGCAACGTCCGCGGGTCCGGGCGGGACGGCAGGCCGAGCAGCAACGCGGCAGCTCCGGCCACCGCGATGTCCCCGGCCGGGAACACGTCCGGCCGCGCTTCCGCGAACAACAGGTAAACCTCCGCCGTCCAGGGGCCCAGGCCGGGCACGGCGGTGATGGCGGCGACCGCCTCCGCATCGGCCATTGATGCAAGGCCCGGCGCGGACAGCCGCCCCGCGGCGAAGGCGGCGGCCAGCGCGCGGCCGTGCCCCACCTTCGGCCGGCTCAGCCCGGCGCCGCGCAGGGCGTCTTCAGGCAGGCCGGGCCAGGCCGCAGGGTCCAACGCGCCGGGCACCGCCGCCAGCCGGCCCCAGATCGCCGCAGCCGCCGCGCTGCTGATCTGCTGCGCTGTGATGATCCGCAGCAGGCCGGGGAAGCCGCCGGGCCGGGTGCGCCAGGGCAGCGGGCCGGCAGCGGCCTCGACCGCCGCAAGCCGCGGGTCCGCCCGGACCAGCGCATCCAGCATGGCGCGCATCGGCGGGGGCAGGTGGGGGAACGTATCCATTCGTTGCAAAGCCTACCCTGCCCAACCCCGCGCCGCATCCCTATGCTGACGGCATGGAAGCCAGCCCGCACATCCTCCTGGTTGATGACGACCGGGACATCCGCGACCTTCTGGTCCACTTCCTGCAGAAGCACGGCCTGCGCGTCACCGGGGCGCGGGACGGGCGGGAGGCCCGGCGCGCCTGGCCTGCAGGCGCCTACCACCTCGTGATCCTCGACCTGATGCTCCCTGGCGAGGGCGGGCTGGAGCTGGCGCGCTGGCTGCGCGGCATCAGCGACGTGCCCATCGTCATGCTGACCGCGATGGGGGAGGACACCGACCGCATCATCGGGCTGGAGCTGGGCGCCGACGATTACTTGCCCAAGCCGTTCAATCCGCGCGAGCTGCTGGCCCGCATACGCGCCGTCCTGCGCCGGACCGAGGCCCGCGGCCCCCGGGCCGGCGCCGCCGCCAAGCCCATCCGCTTCGCCGGCTGGACCCTGGATCCCATCCGGCGCCGCCTGCTGAACCCGGCAGGCGCCGAGGTCGCGCTGACCGGCGGCGAGTTCGACATGCTGGCGGCGCTGGCCGGGCGGGCCAACCAGGTGCTGACGCGCGACATGCTGATGGACCTGCTGCGCGGGCGCCAGGCCGGGCCGTTCGACCGGGCGATAGACGTGGCGGTCAGCCGCCTGCGCCGCAAGCTCGGCGGCGGGGAGGCGGACACCGACCTGATAAAGACGGTGCGCGGCGGCGGCTACGTCCTGGCGGCGGAGGTCGAGCACGGCTGATGGGGCGCCGCACCCTGATCCCCAAGACTCTGGCCGGCCGTACCCTGCTGGTGCTGCTGCCGGGGCTGGCGGTGGTGCAGGGGGCGGGCCTCGCGGTGCATGCGGTGGACCGGGGGGAACTGCAACGGCTCGCCGATGGCCGCGACCTGGCCGGGCGCGTCCTGGCCGCCTACCGCACCGTGACCGCCGGGCCGCCGGAGGGCTGGGCCGCCGCCGCCCGTGCGCTGGACGCGGCTGGCGGCCTGCATGCCAGCGTCGAGCCTGCCATGCCGCAAGAGGGGCTGGACCCGGCGCCGCCCGACGTGCAGCGCCTGATCCGCCCCTACCTGTTCTGGAACACCCTGCCGCCGTTGCTGCGGCCCAGGGAGGTTACGATACGAGATCGCAACGATGCCGACATGGTGCTGTCCGCGCACCTGCCGGACGAACGCTGGCTGGTGCTGCGCGGCGGCTTTCCCGCCCTGTGGCCCTGGGCGTCGGCGCGCTTCGCATGGGCCTGGGCGGGCATGACGCTTGGGGCGGCGGCGCTGACGCTTTGGGCGGTGCGCCGGCTGACGGCGCCCGTCCGCCTGTTGGGCGCCGCCGCCGAGCGGCTGGGCCGCGACGTGAACGCGCCGGCCTTGCCGGAGGATGGGCCGGAGGAGGTCGCGCAGGCCGCCGCCGCGTTCAACACCATGGCCGGGCGCATCCGCCGCTTCGTCACCGACCGCACCTTCCTGCTGACGGCCATCGGCCACGACCTGCGGACGCCGATCACCCGTCTGCGGCTGCGGGCGGAGTGGATGGAGGACGAGGAGCAGCGCACCCGGATGCTCGCCGACCTGGACGAGCTGCAGGCGATGGTGTCCGCCACCCTCGCCTTCGGCCGTGACGTGGCGGGGACCGAGCCTGCCGTGCCGCTGGACCTGGTGGCCCTGTTGCGCACCGTGCTGGACGAGGCGGCGGACGCGCGCCCGGCTGCGGCGGGCTGTTTGGCCTATGCCGGACCGGACCGGCTGCAGATACAGGGCCGCCCGGTGGCGCTGAAACGGGCGCTGGCCAACCTGGTCGGCAACGCCGTTGCCTATGGCGGCGCCGCGCGGGTGACGCTGCTGAGCGAGGGGCGGCCCGGCCGCGGCGTGGTCGTGCAGGTCGAGGACAGCGGCCCCGGCATTCCGCCTGACGAGCTGGACCGGGTGTTCGAGCCGTTCCACCGCGTGGAGGGCAGCCGCAACCGCGAAACCGGCGGCACCGGGCTGGGGCTGCCGATCACCCGCAACATCCTGCGGGCGCACGGAGGCGACGTGGCGCTGGCCAACCTGGACGGCGGCGGGGTGCGGGCGACGGTGACGCTGCCGGGGTAGCGGCGGGCGCCTTACAATTAATCATACTTTAGCCAGACTTTAGCCAGAGTTGCCGGCTTCAAGTCCGTCATGGACATGAACTTCCCCACGCCGCTGCCGCCGCCCGACGCTTTGCGCCGCCTGCTGGACCAGGTCGTGGCCGGCAGGGATGCCGTGGTGGACGGTCCCGGGGCATCGGTGCTGCTGGACCAGGCGGCGCCGCTGCTGGCAGCGCGGCGATGGCGGGTGCTGCACGCCGCGGCAGCGGGGCCGGAGGGGTTGGGCCTGGAGGAGCTGATGGCCCAGGCGGCGGGCCGTTCGGATGCAGGCAGCCCGGACGACCCCAGCCTGGAGCAAGGGGCGCAGGCGCTGACGGTGCTGGACGAGCGATGCGACGGGATCGTGCTGCTGGTGGACGACGCCGAGACGGTGCAGCCGGCGGCCCTGCGCTACATCCAGCTTGCATGCCGCACCAGCGCCAAGCTCCGGCTGGTGCTGGCGGGGATGCCGGAAGGGCTGGGCGGGGCGGAGTTCGCTTCGCTTCGTGCCCGGCTGCAGGCCCAGCCGGTGCTGATGCTGGACGGGTCGCTGCCGAACGCCGTGCCACAGCCGGCGCTCCGGGTGCCGGCTGCACGCACGGAGCAGCCGTCAGCGGCCTGGCGCCTGGCTGCCCCCTCCTCGGAACGTCCCAAGCTTGCTGCCCAGGCCACCTCGCGTTGGGCCTGGCTGGCAGCCGCCGCCCTTGGGATGGCGGGGTGCATCGCGGTGGGCGTGCTTGCCGCCCGCCGCGTGCCGGAGCAGCCGGGAGGCGCTGCGGCAGTGGTTTCGGCGGCCCAGCCTGCCGTCCCGCCTGTGGATTCATCCGAAGCGCCGGTTTTCGTGACGACATCGCCACCGGCCCAGGAGGCGCCAGCCACGCCCGGGCCGGCCAGTGGCCCACCCGACCCTGGGCTTGCTGCCGCTTGGCAAGCTGCGCCCGAGCCGCTGCCCTTGCCTCCCGCCCGTCCGCCTGGCCGCCCCAGCGTCATGTCCCGCCAAGCCGAGGCCCGCCTGCGTGCCTTGCCGCTGCATGGCGACCGCCGGACCCCGCTGCGCCTGCCTCGGAGCAATGCCGGCCGCCCGTCCTTCTCGACAGCGCAGCAGGGCAGCGCCTGGAACGAGCCTTGGGCGGACGGCCGGGACGAGCAACGTCATTCGCCCCAAGGCTGGTCCGACGGTGGTTGGCAGGGGGACGCCTATCCAGGGCCGGCTTACCCACCCGGCTACGCCAGCGGACCCTATGCTCGGAGGGCCGACCATTACGAGCCGTGGCGTCCGGCCGACCCGTGGTGGCCTCGGTAACGCCGGGCTGACGGCTACTTGGCTGCTGCCGGGGCGGGTGCCGCCGGGGCGGATGCGGCCGGTTCGGCGGGCTTCTGGTTCCCATCGAGCTGGCCTCGGTTCAACGCGTCCACTTTATCGTTGCCGGTGCTGTTGCCGGCGTCGGTGCGTTTGTCCACGTTGGCCTGCGGCGCGTCGGCGTTGGCGGCAAGCGCCGGGGCGGCGGCGCCGAGCAGCAGGGTGATGGCGATGGCATATGACTTCATGTTGGTCCTCCTGGGAGGCCAACGCGGCCGCCCCGGCGCCGTTGCGTCGGTTTCGCAACGATTGGCGTGGTGTTGCCGGCTGTTGCTGCTGCTGGCGGCTGGATGCTCGACCGTGGCCGTCACGCCGCCGGTGCGGCCCTTGCCGTCCGACGTCGCCTTTGCATGGCCGAGCGTGCTGGACCAGACGGTGGACGATGCGGGCCGGGTGGATTACCGCCGCCTGGCCGCGGCGCACGGTGCGCTGGACGTGGCGGCAGCGGCGGTCGCGCAGGCCGACCTCGCCGCGATGCCGCGGCAGGAGCGGCTGGCCTTCCTTATCAACGCCAGCAACACGCTTTGGACTCTCGGCATCGTGCGCGACGGCATCCCGGACCGGCTGGGTCCGGTGGGCCGGCTGGACTCGCTAGGGCTGGAGCACTTCACGGTGGCCGGGCAGGAGATGACGCTCAATGCGCTGCAAAAGGACCTGATCCTGCCGTTCGCATACGGCCCCGGCGGGGACTGGCGGGTGCCGCTGGCGCTGTATTGCCCGGCGGTGTCCTGCCCGCGCCTGGCGCGCACGGCCTATGCCGCGGCAGACCTGGACGCGCAGTTGGACATGGCGGCGCGGCGGTTCCTGTCCGACCCGGCCAACGTCGCCGTGGACCCGGCGGCGCGGGTGGTGCGGGTGTCGGGGGTGATGGGGCGGACGCCGGGGCTGATCGGGACGATCAACCGGTATCGCGGCGGGACGCCGGTGCCGGCGGATTACCGGGTGCAGGCGATGCCGTTCGATTGGGCGGTGGCGGCAGCGCAATAGCGGAGGCTGGCACCGGTGCTGTCGCTGCCCAGGGTTGCGCCGGGCGGTTGGGCGACGTGCGGCACCGCAGGCAGCAACTGGACCATTGTCCGACACGCAACTTGAGCCGGGTCAAACGGACTAGAGCTCCAGCTTCGCCTTGCCAAGCCGTCCGTTGCGGGTGCTGCTTTGACCTACCGCACCCCGCCTGGCCACAGCACCACCCGGATGGTCTGGATGATGATGAGCATGTCGAACAGCACCGAAAAATTCTTCACGTAGTAAAGGTCATAGCTCAGCTTCGACCTGGCGTCGTCGATGGACGCGCCATAGGGGTAGTTGATCTGCGCCCACCCGGTCAGCCCCGCCTTCGCCACATGGCGCTCCCGATACAGGGGGATCGCGCCGGACAGCATGTCCACGAAATCCGGGCGCTCCGGACGCGGGCCGACGAAGCTCATCTCCCCGCGCAGCACGTTGAACAGCTGCGGCACCTCGTCGAGGCGCGTCCGGCGCAGGAACGCGCCGCTGCGGGTGATCCGCGCATCGCCCTGCGCGGCCCAGACCGCGCCGCCACGCTCCGCATCTACCCGCATCGTGCGCAGCTTGTTGATCCGGAACGGACGTCCGCCGCGGGTGACACGGGTTTGCCGGTACATCGCCGGCCCGCCATCCTCCAGCTTGATCGCCAGCATCGCCGCCAGCAGGAAGGGCGAGGCCAGCAGCAGCACGGCGCTGCTGACCACCAGGTCCAGGGTGCGCTTCAGCACCCGGTCCAACGTGCCGAACACGAACCCGTCGGAATACAGCAGCCAGCTCAGCTCCATGCGCTTCATGTCAACCCGGCGGGTCTCCTTCTCGATGAAGCTCAAGTATTGCAGCACCGGGATGCCGGCGATCTTGCAGTCCAGCAGGCCTTCCAGCTTCAGGCCCCGGCGCTCATCCGGCGCGACCACGATGCTGTCGGCGCCGAAGCGCTGGGCGGCACCCAGAAAACCGTCCTGCGGCAGCGTGACGACATCGCCCCAGCAGCCATCGGCCAGGCGCGGGTCCACCTGCCCAAGCTCGGGGTTGTGGACGAACACGATGCGGTAGTTGAGGTAAAGCCCCTCCTTCCGCAGCATCCAAACGAGATCCCAGGCCCGCCGGCCCGCGCCCACCACCAGCAGCGCCCGGGAGAACAACCCGCGGCGGCGCAGCACGTCGAACAGCACGCGGGCCAGTGTTCCCGTCAACAGGAAGCATCCCGCCACCCGCACTGCCGGCGCGACTCCGGCACCGGGCAGTCCCAGTACCGCCAGCAGCACCCCGGAGGCCAACGCCCCGGCGGCGGCGGCCAGCGGCACCCGGCCCAGCGACCGCCGCACCTCCAGCGCCACGTCGCGCCGGTATAGCCCCAGCGCATACAGCGCGCCCAGGTTCGCCGCAGGATACAGCACGGTGCAGGCCGTGCTGCCGCATCCCATCAGCACCAGCGCCGCTGGCCACAGCAGCGCCATCGCCAGCAGGTCCAGCAGAAAGATCGCCCGTCCAGTGGACAGCGACGCAAGTTGTTGCGGCATAGCCACCCCCGAGCCGGCCCGCTGGACCGCGGTGGGCCGGGGCATCAATTCAAGCTCCGACATGTTAACCTCCGACATGGGCCAGGTCATGCCTGAGACTCGTTAAGAAGCGTTTGCCTTCGGTGGGACCTACCACCTTCGTGAAGGCGGTAGCGCTGGCCCATTCGCAAGTCCCGGTTCATACGGCGGGGGATGCGGACCCTGCGCATAGCTGGCCCAGCGTGGCCCTGGTTGGCTGCCCTGCCGTGATGCCGTCGGTGCGCTTGCATCAGGCCATGCTGGCGGCTGCCTTGCTCGTCCCTGCCGCGCTGTTCGGCGCCGCGGCATGGCGTAACCTGCATGAGCTCCGGCGGGAGGCTGCGGACACCGTGGCGCGCACTACGGCCATCATGCACGAACACGCCCGCAAGGTGTTCGAAACCGAGGAGCTGCTGCTGTCCCTCATCGAGGAGCGCGTGGCCAGCCTGCCGCCTGCCGAGGTCGCCTCGCCCTTCACCAGCGAGTTCATGCGGCGGGTCAAGGCGCCGCTTGCGCAAGCGGTG
>DASWOJ010000137.1:0-65995 GCA_036398775.1 Acetobacteraceae bacterium | reverse complement strand
ATCAGCGCCGTCGCCCACGTGTTGCTGCGCGTCGCCTCGCAGTCGGCGACCAGCGCGGCCTCCACCTTGGGGTCCTGCAGGATGAACCGCGCCAGGCGGGCCGAGCGGAGGATCAGCATCTGGCTTTCGATGTCGGCCGGGTCGCCCAGGCGCTGCGCTTCGGCAGACGCCGTGCCGCTCCGCAGCACCGCCTCGTTGCTGGCGACCAGCAGGGAGGCGGAAGCGCGGTAAGTGCGGGGCATCGCCGTGAAGGCCACCGCGACGGCTGCCGCGGTCAGGCCGAAGCCCAGCAGGCACCACGACTTGCGCCGCCCGAGCCGGGAGAGCAGCCCATTGCCCTCCGCGGCCGGGAACTCGTCGTTGTCCAGGGTCAATTGCATGAGGGGAGCCTCGATGGCGTAGGTGAAGGTTGGAGCAAGCGGGTCAGGCCGCGGGCAGGCGGAAGCGGGGCGCGGGCGATCTCGTCGCGCACCTCCTCCAGGAGCACGCGGTAGCGTTCGGCGATGCTGGGCCAGCCGTAGCCGCCGGCGGTGGCCAGCGCGCCCTCGCGGAAGCGCCGATGCATTGCCGGGTCGTCCAACATGGGGGCGAGCGCCTCGGCGATGGCCAGGCCGTCCCGGGTGATGGCGCGTCCGTTCACGCCGTCGCGCAGATAGTCCTCGATCCCGCCGACGGCGGTGGCGAACACCGGCAGGCCGCAGGCCATCGCCTCCATGCAGGTGAGCGAGAACGACTCGTAGGCGGTCGGGAACACGAAGGCGTCGGCGGCGCGGTAAAGCTGCGGCAGGTCGGACCGTGCGCCGAGGAACAGCACCTGATGCTCCACCCCGAGCCGCCGGGCGTGGGCGGCGTAGGGCGCGGCCTGCCCGGCGCCGGCGACGGCCAGCCGGACATCGGGGCGGCCCAGCGCGGCCAAGGCGTCTATCGCGTAAACCAGCCCCTTGCGGTCGAACTCGTGCCCGGCGAACAGCAGCAGCGGCGCAGCGGCGGCGACGCCCAGGCCGGCCCGCGTCGCGTCCCGGTCACCCGGTTCGGACGTGAAGCGGTCGAGGTTGACGCCGTTCGGGATGATCACGATGCGGTCGCGCGGCACGCCGTAGTACTGCTGCAACTCCTGCACCACGCGCTCGGACAGGGCGACGTAGCGGCGGAACCGCAGGCCGCCGATCACGAAGCGGTCCCGCAGCGACACCCAATGGTGCAGCGGGTTCAGCATCCAGCGCCACGACCCGGCGGCGCGCTTCATGTCCAGGTTGGCGCGGTTGACGGCGTGGACCACGCGCACGTCGCCGCCCAGGGTGTCGCCGTGGCTCAGCACCACGCGGCGCTCCCGCCGGCCAGCGCGCAGGAAGTTGGCCGCGGCCAGGGTGAACAGCGGCACGGCAAGCGCGCGGCCCACGTGCCGCCAGCGCCCGCGGGTGCCGATGCGGGCCAGCGCCGGGGCGATCCGCTTCACGTCGGGCGCGGTATCCTCGGCCATGCTGGTGACGACGCGGCAGTCAACGCCGGCGGCGCGGAAGGCGCGCTGCATCTCGAACGCCACCGCCTCGGTACCGCCCTTGAGGCTGAACTCCATGACGACCTGATCGATGCGGAGCACGGAAGGAGCGGCGGTCATTGCTGGCGCCCCCCTGCGGCGGCGCGCACCGGTTCCGGCAGCGGCAGCGCGCCCCCGGGCCGGCGCAGCCCGCCCAGCGCGCGGCCCAGGCGGATGGACGGCAACTCGACGAAGCGGTGCATCAGTTCGGCGCACAGCAGCGACGCCGCGATGACGGCTGGGATGGTGACGCCCAGCGGCAGCCAGCCGTAGGTCAGGTGGACGGCGGCGACCAGCAGCGGGACGTGGATCAGATAAAGGCTGTAGGACACCTTGCCCAGCCACACCAGCGGCGGCGCGGACAGCGCCCGGTCGGACGCCGGCGATCCCACGACCACCGCGAGCAGCAGCACGGCGCCCAGGCCCCAGACGAAATCGTAGTAGGCGAACACGGTCGGCCCGGGCGCCATCAGCAGCCCGATGCCCACGACCCAGGCCAGGGGAATGGCGCGGGACGGCAGCCGGCCGACCGCGCCGCGGATCGCCTCCAAGTGCCCGGCGACCAGGATGCCGGCGACGAACAGCACCACGAACCGCCCGGTGTCCACCAGCGACATCACGAAGCTGTCCGCGTCGGTGCCGGCGTGCGCCGCCGTGCACGCCACCCCGCCCAGCAGGCTGGCAGCGAAGGTCGCTGCGGGCCAGCGCCGGGTCAGCAGGAACAGGGCCGGGAAGATCAGCGAAATGCGAAGCTCGTGCACCAGGCTCCACATCACGAGGTCCAGCGTCATGTCGTCGTGCAGCCCGGTCATCAGCAGGTTGCGGGCGATGTAGTCGGCCGACAGCGGCCGGGTCCAGAGCACCTCGTTGAACCACGCGCTCAAGGCCGGGATCGGCGAGGGCTGGACCAGCGCATACAGCGCGGCGGAAACCAGGACCGCGAAGGCGAAGGGCGGGTAGATGCGGCACACCCGCTTCACCGCGAACTCGGCGTAGCCGGGCTGCCGCCGGGCGCGCAGGAACGGCATGCTGAGCACGAAGCCGCTGAGGGCGAAGAACAGCACCACCGCCGGCGGCCCGCTGCTGACCAGCAGGCGGAGCGGGGTGTATTTCAGCCAGGTCCAAGGCTCCAGCCAGCTTGCCGGGTTGAGCGGGTTGGCCCGTAGCGCGAAGCCGCTGGACACCTGGGAGCAGTGGAACGTGAGGACCAGGAAGGCCGCGATGCCCCGCAGCGCATCCAGGCTATCCCAGCGCCGCTCGACGCCCGCCGGCGCCGGCACGACGGATGATGCGCCGCGGCTCATGGCAGGGCCGCTCCGGCCGGGAGCAGGCCGCTTGCAACCGGCGCATCGTAGGCGGGGCTGGGCATGAACGCCGGCGACTTGCGCTCCGCCTTGAGGGCGCGGTCCACGAAGGCGCTGAACGCGGTGCGGAACGCCGCTTCGGAGAAGCGGTCGGCGTTGGCGATGCAGGCCTCTGGGGAGAAGCCGCCGGGCACGCGCTCGAACCGCTCCACGGCGTCCATGACCGCCTCCGCCGTCTGCTCCGCGAAGAACAGGCCGGTCGCCTCCGGGCCGGGGGCGCCGATGACGGTTTCCCGCAGTCCGCCATCGGCCAGCGCGATCACCGGGGTGCCGAGCGCCTGCGCCTCAACGGCGGTGATGCCGAAGTCCTCGATGCCTGCGAACATGAAGGCGCGCGCCCCTGCCAGCAGGCTGCGCACCTCCTCGTTGGAGCGGAAGCCAAGCATCTCGACGTTCGGCCCGCAGGATGCCGCGACCTTCTTCATGTCGGGGCCGGCGCCGACGATCTTGAGCCGGCGTCCCGGCATCTGCGAGAAGGCGCGCGCCAGCAGCTCGATCCTTTTATAAGGCACGAGCCGGCCGACCGAGATGTAGTAGTCGCCCTTCTCCACCGCAGCCGGCCGTGCGATGGCGGGCACCGGCGGGTAGATCACGTCGGCCTGACGGCGGTGGACGCGCCACATCCGCTCGGACACGAAGCGCGAGCAGCCCGCGACGGCGTCCGGGCGCTGCGCCGCGGCGTAGTCCCACAGCCGCATCTTGTGCAGCGTGTGCCGGGCGAGAAGGCTCAGGGGGCCGCGGTCCAGCTTGGCCTCCCGCAGGTATTCGTGCTGCAAGTCCCAGGCGTAGCGGGCCGGGGAGAACACGTAGGACACGTGGACCTGCCCCGGACGGGTCAGCACGCCATAGGCGACGCTGTGGTGGGTCGAGATGACGAGGTCATACGCCATCACGTCCAACTGCTCCACTGCGAGCGGCCACAGGTGCAGCAGCTTGCGGTAGTACTTCGGAATGCGCGGCAGCTTCTGCAGGAAGGTGGAATGCAGGGGCCGCCCGCCCAGGAAGCCGCGCTGGCCCGGCGGCACCGCGTCCAGCACCGTGAACACGTCCGCGGTGGGATACATGGCAAGGATCTGCTCGATCACCCGCTCGGCTCCGCCATAGGCGGACATGGTGTCGCAGACGAGCGCAATCTTCATGGTTCGATCCTGGAATGAGTATGCCGGAACGGACGTAGCACCGAGGCGGCCATCAGAAGGCATTTTGTTGCGACGACGGGCTGAACACGGTCATGAACAGGATGCGGAGGTCCAGCATGAGCGACCAGCCGTCTATGTACGCCAGGTCGTGCTCGACCCGGCGCTGCATCTTCTCGAGGGTGTCGGTCTCGCCGCGGAAGCCGTTCACCTGCGCCCAGCCGGTGATGCCGGGCTGCATCCGGTGGCGGCCGAGATAGCCGTTGATCAGCGCCGCATACTGGTCGTTGTGCGCGAGGGCATGCGGGCGCGGGCCGACCAGGGACATCCCGTCCTGCAGCACGTTGAACAGCTGCGGCAGCTCGTCGAGGCTGGTCCGGCGCAGGAAGCGGCCGAGGCGGGTGAAGCGCGGGTCGTTGCGCTGGGCCTGCCGCACCTCGGCGTCCGCCGAGGGCCGGTGCCGCATGGAGCGGAATTTGTAAACGGTGATGACGTTGTTGTTGAAGCCGAGCCGCGCCTGCCGGAACAGCACCGGGCCTGGGCTGTCCAGCTTGATGAGCAGGGCGATGAGCAGCATCAGCGGCGCCAGGATGATGAGCGCCAAGACCGTGAGCACCAGGTCCTCGGCCCGCTTGGCCACGCGGCTCCAGCCCATCATGGGACGGTGGCAGACCGTCACGACCGGCTCCCCATACAGCAGCCCGGCCTCCAGCGGCGCGGCCGCCGTGCGGGGCATGTCCAGGCACAGGCGGACATGGGTGGGGATCGTGCCGATGGTGCGTATGGCGGCATCAACCAACTCGCCGGCGGCGCCGGAAGCGGCGATGATCACCTCGTCAACGCGGAACAGGCGCGACACCGCCAGCAAGTCGGCGATGCCGTTGCGGCGGTCGGCGGCTGGCTGCATGGAGAACACGCCGACGAGGCGCATCTCGCCTACGCTGCTGTGCAGGAGCCGGCGGGCGAGGTCGTCCCCGGTCCCGGCCAGGTCCAGCACTGCCACGGTGCGGGCCAGCTTGCCCCGCCGCCGCCACTGCCGCACCCTCTCTGCGGCCGCAGCCCTGACCAGGGCGATTCCGAACAGGACCGCGACATACCAGCCGACTGCCCAGACCCGGGAGAAGCCGTCGGATACCTTCGCCAGGTAGGCGACCACCAGCAGGATGACGAAGACCAGCGACCAGCCCTGCATGGCGCGGCCGACCTGGGCGGCAAGCGGGGCGGTGACGTGCCGCGTGTAGCAGCCGGCCAGCGCCATCGAGTTCACCGTCAGGACCGCCGCGAGCAGGGTGGTGACCGCGACCTCCTCCGACATCGTCACCGCCCCGTGCCGGATCAGGTAGGCGGCGATGGACGACACCAGCACCACCGCCGCATCGGCGGCGGCCATGGCGCCGCCCAGCAGCTTTACCGGGCTGCTGCCGGGTGAAATGGCGCGCGCGCCCGCCTGCGCCTCGATCCAGGTGTATGCCGCGGGTGTGTGGGATGCCGTTCGCATGTTCAACTACCGCACCGAGATAGAGCGCGCGAGCTGCCGCACTCCGTGGGGGACCAGCGGCGTCCGGGCTGGCGTCCGGGCTGGCGCCCGGTTGGGCGCGGCCAGCGCGGCGGTGATGGCGTGGCCGAGCTGGCCGGCGAACTCCTGGGACGGCGAGGGACGCACGAGCGCCCGCGCCTGTTCCCGCATCAGGTCGAGGTGGCTGGCGGGAACGTCCAGGGCGCGTCTCACGGCCTGGACCACATCGGCAGGCCGGAGCGGGTCGAACAGCCAGCCGTTCACGCCTTCGCGCACCAGTTGACGGACGATCCGGCAGCGGGTGCTGCCCAGCACCGGCAGTCCCGCCGCCATGCCCTGGGCCGCCTGCGCCTGCTTGTCGTCGGCAAGCGATGGCGCCACCAACAGGCCGCAATGCCCGAAAACCCGGGCCAGGCCCGGCCCGTCGAGCCGGCCGAGAAAACGCTGCGACAGGTTCGGAGGCAGCGGCTGCGCAGCGAGAACGCCGGTCAGGTCGCCGTCCCCGGCCCACCAGATCTCCAGATTCCGGCGCGGCTGCTGCTCGGCGCAGGCGGCGACCCCCGCCAGCAGGTCAGCGGCGCCGGATTGCGGCGACAGGTCGCCCGCATGGACCATCCGGTATGCCTCCGGCGCCGGCCGGGTCTCCGCGCAATCAAAGAAAGGCTCCAGGTCGAACGGCATGGCGACGGCGAACACGCGTCCGGCGGAGCCGGCAAGCTGCTCCGTGGCATGGGCGACCGCGCCGCCCTCGGCCAGCATCACATCTGCGCGGTCCAGGACCACCCGTCTGCGCAGGCCGGACGTCCGCGGCGTGTCCGCCAAGCACAGGACGAAGCGCGACCGTGGCCGCACTGCCCGGTAAAAGGCGGCCTGTAGGGCTGCCGCCCCGAACTCGCCGGACACGACGATGTCCGGACGATACGAAAGAAGACGGGCCAGCGTGCCTGGCCCGGAGCGCATGGTGCGGTGCTCCGTGACGGCTGGACACCCGCCGATGGCAGGCCACCAGGCCGGGCACGTGTCGAGATAATTGGTTAAGATCGCCACCTTCACGCCCATCAGTCCGACCTTTCCAACGGGGATGTGAGTCCCAGACAAGTCAGTGGCCAGGCGCGAGCAATCCTTTTTAACGATTGCTCACGCCAGCACCACTTGTTAACGGATCGATACGGGAATTAGCGAAAGGCTTCAAACAAACTTTGGGATAACCCTAAATAGTCAGAACGTTCACGCATTTGTGATTAGGCACTATTGGCATGGCGCCTCGGTGCGCGCCAGGGCACATGGCTGCTGGCGGCGGTTGCGCCGGGATTGCAGGCAGGACGCTAGTCTGGCTGGCAGGCAGGAACCCACTGCCTCAGCGTCGCGGCCGCCGCACTCTGGATGACGGCCTCGGCCGGCAGGTGGCTGCCGTGGAACACGACGAGCATGATGGCGGCAGCCATTGCGATGGGCAGGCCGGATTTCTCCTTCAGGTGCCGGCCGCTCAGCCGGGCGAACGCCACCGCCCCTGCCCCGCCGATAGCGGCTGCCACGACCACTTCGGCCATGGAATGGGCGCCGAGCAGGACCCGGGTCACGCCGATCACCACTGCGGCAGCCAACGCTGCGGTCAGCGCCGCGGGGATTGCGCCGACCCGCATGCGCCCAGCCTGCAGGGCGACGACGCCGCTGCTGACCACGGCGGCGGACGCCACGTGTCCGCTGGGGCTGCGCAGAGCGAGTTGATCCAGGCCGAGCGCCGGAAGCAGCCAGCCACAGGCATAGCAGGCGACCTTGAGGACCAGCAGGGTTCCGAGCACGCCGGGTATCGCCAGCATCCAGGCGCTGGCGACCTGCCAGCGCCGCTGCGCCAGGAGGATCAGGAACACGACGGCAACCACGGGCAAGATCACTGCCTGGTCGGCGAAGTCGGTCACGAACATCAGCGCTGCGAAGTGCATCGCATAGCCGCTATCACGGGCGCAGCCAACATTCAATTGACACGGTATCGCAACGTCATGCTATAGTGCCGTGAGCTTGGTATCGTCAGAGATACCTTATAGTCCCGTCATCCGGCATGGATGCGGCTTGAGCAGCCAGGTCGTCGTACGAAGCGCCGATGCCGAAGAAGCAGACGCCCGCTCTGCCCCGGCTGCCGGCAACCACGCCGAACCGGCGGCCAGCGCCGTCTGGCCGGCCATCTCGTGACCCGGGTTGAGGAGTTCTCGGACAGGACAAGAATTGGACAGGTCGTTGCTGGGACAGTCAAGTTCGGCTCGGTTTGAGGAAGGAACATCACGGCGTCCGCCACTGGGTGGGACACGGTGCAGCGTCTGGTATCACAATCTCGTGATGTAGCCGCAATTTGGATCGGGTCGAAGAATTTTCCCTTACAAATGCATGAGACAAATCTCAATCACACCTAGAAATGATGGACAGCACGGCGATTATGTCGCATTATGAAGATGCCTGATCAAAATCGTGCGGGGTCCACCGGCTGTCAAAGCTTGGTGAGGAGAGGCCGCAACGGGGAGGAAGCGCCGGTAGTGAGAAACGCTGGTGGGTGACGTGAATGCATCAAGTTGAAGTTCTGATCGTCGAGCCTGTCCGTCTCGTTGCCAACGGACTGAAGCATCTGCTTCTCGACTCCTCTTATGTCGTGGTTGAGGAAGTGCAGCCCAGAGCTGCGCTGTTCACCCTCAGTGACAGGGCCTTGCCGGCCCTCGTGCTGCTCGGCCCAGGTACGGTTCCGTTGACCGAGCCGGTCAGGAACTGGGTGCAGCGGAACCGGACCGAGCCGCGCCGCAGCCGCTTTGTCGTGCTCGCCGACATTACCGACTCCACCATGGTCCGTCGCTTGGCCTTTTCGGGCATTGATGCCGTGCTATGCCAAGACATTTCGAGCGAGGTTTTGCGGCGTTCGCTCGACCTGGTTATGCTGGGACAGACGTTGTTCCCGCAGCCCTCCCTGCATTCTGCCTGGGAAGCGCCGCCAAGCGGCCAAGCGGTGCCGATCCCGTTTCCTGTCATGGCCGGACGCGGCCTGGCCTCTGCGAAGCCGAAAGGGGAACGCGAGGTCATCCTGTCCCAGCGCGAGAGCCAAGTCCTCCGCTGGCTCGTGGATGGCGCGTCGAACAAATTGATCGCCCGGGAGTTGCATATCACCGAGACGACAGTAAAGGCGCACATCAAGAGCCTGCTGCGTAAAATCCGGGCTACTAACCGGACGCAAGCCGCCATTTGGGCGCTGGAAAACAAGGTGCGGGTGCTGGATGTCTCGGACGAACCAACAGTATTGGTGCCCAACGGAACGACCGGCCGGTTTGCAAGCCTGTAAAGCAGAGGGCATTCTGCAACAGTCTCGCGGCGCGGCTGCGCCATCCGTCTGACGCCGTTTTCCCTGTGCTTCCGCCGTTCGGCAAAGGTTATCGGCTAAAATGCGCAGGTAGATCCCCGTTCCGGTCCGTTGATTGGCTGATGGCGTCAACCTGCTGAATGCAGGGCATTCTCCAGCGAGCACCTAACCCGCATCCCGTTCAACAGCGGTTCCAAGGCCGATTGACCGGCGCTGGAACCGCGGCGGGGTGCACCGACGCCGGGAGCAACACTGCAAGCTGGCGCGGTCGGCATCGCCGAACCGTCGGCGGCTGTCCCTGACGCCATCGGCTTGCATGCGGACCGTCGCCGCCTCGATGGGCCGGGCGCCTGTGCGTCAGTTCCGGAACATCCGCTCCTCAAGCAGGTAGTGCAGGCCCCGTGTCCAGCTTTCGTCGGTGTTGCCCCGCATGTCCACGCTGTTTGCCTTCAGGGTACGGCCGGTTGCGACGTCCTCCACCACCAGGTTCACGTTCAGGATCAGGTTGCTGACCTTCTGCACCCAGCCATAGGCCACCTGGTCCGCCCCCAGCTCCCGCGCCATCTCCAACTCGCAGCCGTTGCAGCCGCGTATGCTGTCCACCCCGGCCAGCTTGCCTTGGACCGGCGCGATGTCCACCAGCGCGTAGCGATCCTGCAGGCCATTCCGCAACTGCGCGTCCAGGCGTTGCAGCCGGGCCAGCTCCTCCGGGGTGGAAGCGGCGGGCGAGGTATTGTTCAGGTGAAAGCCGAACACAGCCAGCCGCGGCCCTTCGGCTGCACCGGCCGGCACCGCAGCCAGCGTTGCCACCGCTATAATAACTGCGCGTAAATTCATTCCTGCCCTTCCCTGGCGGGACCGACGCCCGCAGCACTTGTTGTTAGGCGAAACCTATCAAGCCTTTCCCGTTTCCGCCAGGACGGAGCACACTGCGTCCACAGCAGCAGGGGCAGCCCATGAAGGTCACCATCGAGGTTGAGTGCACCCCGGACGAGGCCCGGCAGTTCATGGGCCTGCCCGACGTAAAGCCCATGCAGGCCGCGCTCATGGCCCGCGTCGAGGCGCAGATGAACGAGGCTGCCGACCGCTTCTCCCCGGACGCCGTGCTGCGCTCGTGGTTTTCGCTGATGCCGGGCACGCCGGAGGGGATGCGCGACGCGTTCAGCCGGCTGTTCCAGGCGGGCGCCGGGAGCGGCACGAAAAGTTAGCGCACTGCGCCGGTGAGATACGGACGCGGAGCCGCCGGGCCTGAACCTGCGGGCCGCCGTTCACGGACCAGAGCCAGGCGCCGGACTTCGACGCAGGACGATCTGACCGCCGGGAGTCAACTTCGAAGGAGGCCGTTAACCGGCTGCAAGCTGCCGCCCGGGAACACGGTTGCCAGCGCCGCCGCTGGCACGCCCAGGTGCCCCACCAGCAGTCCGGCCGCCACGGCGCGCAGGTCGGCGGTCGGCTGCAGGTCCCGGTCCTCGAACAGGCGGCCTGCACCCAGGCCGGGCCAGTCCGCCAGCACCCGTCCGCCGGCAACGGCGCCGCCCAGCACGAAGGCCACGCCGCCGGTGCCGTGGTCGGTGCCGCCAGTGCCGTTCACCCGGGCGGTGCGGCCGAACTCGGTCATCACCAGGACAGCCGTCTGACGCCAGACCGCGCCCAGCCCGTTCCGCAGCGCGACCAACCCAGCGTCCAGCGCGCGCAGCGGCGGTGCCAGCCGGCGGGCCTGGCCGGCATGGGTGTCCCAGCCGCCAGCCTCCATCGCCGCAATGCGCGGGCCGTCCGGCGCCGCCATCAGCCGTCCGGCCGCTCCGGCCAGCGCGGCGAAGGCGCCCGGGCCGGCGCCGGCAGGATGGTCCACCCCAGCCAGGGCCGCGGCGGAGAAGCCGCGGTCGTGCAGCCCCTCGAAAACCGCCGGGCCGAGCAGCGGGTCGCCGTGCATCAGGTCGGCGATGCGCGCCAGCAGCTCCGGCGCGGGCGTTGCCGAAGCGGGCGGGGCGTAGGTGCCGACGTTGGCGGTGCCGCGCAGCAGCAGCGGCACCTGCACGCCCAGCGCCAAGGCGCCTGCGGGACGACCGGGCATCGCCGCCACCGCGCGGTTCAGCCAGCCGCTGGCGAGCCGGTGCTCCGCGCCGCTTTCCATGCAGTCCTGCGCGTCGAAGTGGCTGCGGGTGCGGTAGGGGCCGGCGACGGCGTGGACCGCCAGCAGCTCGTTGTCGGCATACATGCCGTGCAGCCCGGCGAGCGCCGGGTGCAGGCCAAAGAAGCCGCCCAGGTCCAGCACTCCGCCGGGTTGGCCGGGTGCGTCACCCACCAGGCCCGGACGCAGCGCGGCGAGGTCCGGGTCGCCGTAGGGCACCACGGCCGCCATGCCGTCCAGCGCGCCACGCAGCAGCACCACGACCAGCCGCCGCTCGGTTGGCGCCGCGGCGAGCGCCAGGGAGGACCGGCCCAAGGTGCAGGCAGTAGCCAGGCCCAGCAGGGCAGAGCGCCGGGTGATGCGCATGGAGGGATGGGGCATGGGTCAGCGCCTTTGGAATTCGGGGGAGGTCAGCAGCAGGGTCAGCTCGTCTTGGCGGCTGCCGGCCCGGCGCATGGCGTCCCGGGTTTCGGGGCGGAGCAGCGGGCCGAGCGCAGCTTCGGCGATGGCCGCCGGATCTTGGTCGCCGGCGCGGCTAGCCACGGCCTGGGACCAGTCTATGCGCCGCATGACGGCTTCCGGCGCGGCCCACTCGGTGGCGGCATCCGGCCAGCCGTTCGGCAGGGGGGCGTTCCATAACGGCTGGCCCAATGCCTGCAGCGTGCCGCGCAGGGGTGGGCGCTTGTCGGGCGGCAGGTCGAGCGCCCGCAGGGCGGCAACGGCGAAGTCCACCGGGGAGCGCAGTTTTACCAGCGGCGTCCAGGCCGCCGGAAGGTGCAGCAGCGCCGTGCTGGCGGCGCCCAGGTCGCCGCCGGTGTCGCGCAGCACGCCCTCGATGGTGCGGACGGCATCGGGCGGAGGGTCGTCGGCGACGAAGTGGCGGACCAGCTTGGTGGCGAGGTGGCGGTGGGTGGCGGGGTGCTGGGCCAGGAAGTCGAGGGCGGCGATGCCTCCGGCCTCGCCAGGGCCGAAGCGGCGGCCCATCAGGGTCTTGCCGCCGGGCTCGTGTGCACCCGGCCGGAACAGGAAGCCGGGGAATAGGCGCTGCTGATCTATGGACCAGCCCGTCAGGATGCGGGCGAACTCGGTCACGTCGGCCTGGGTGTAGCCGGCGTCGGGGCTGACGGTGTGCAGCTCCAGGCACTCGCGCGCCAGGTTCTCGTTCAGGCCGCGGCGGGCGTTGCCGTTGCGGGCGGCAGGGCTGTTGGGGCCGACGGAGCCGGCGTTGTCCAGGTAGATCAGCATCGCCGGATGCCGCATCACCGCCAGCAGCAGCCCGGCGAAGCCGCCAGTGACGTTGGGACGGATCGCTTCACGCAGATACGGCCCGATGACGGCGCTGACGCCGCCGGCGCGCACGCTGACGGTGAAGTGGTTGAACCAGAACCATACCAGGCGCTCACGGAAGGGCGCCGAGGTTGTCAGGATGTTGTCGGTATGGGCGGCGACGTCTTCGTCCAGCAGCGGGCGGACCAGGGACTCCTCGCCCTTCAGCTTGAGCTTGTTCTGCTCCCGCAGCACCGTCAGGCCGTCCGCGGTGCTGGGCAGCCTGGGGTCGAACGCGGCGGGGTCCGGGGCTTCGACCTGCTGGGCCAGCCAAGCGACGGGGTCGTCCGGAAGCGCCTCCGCGCCACGACGGCCGAGGCCGAACCGGATCATTGCCTGTGCGGTGCGGGTGTCCATGCGGGATAGGTAGCATGGGGGGTGTGCGGCTCAGGTGACAAAGGGTTGCAGAATGGTAACGGGCAGGGTTTGGGGGTTCAAGGCAGGCTTACGCGGCCTGGGCTGCGCGCCGTTGCCAGCGGGGCTGGTCCGTGTCAGGCCCCGGCGCCAGGGTGGGTGAATACGGGACTTCCGGGCAACGCCCGCCATCAGGTGCCCGAAATCGCTGCCGCCCCCAATTCAGGCGACCTTGCCGCACCATTTGACGGCATCCTGGTCAGACAGGACGACGGGGCGGCACAGCGCCCAGGTGCCGGCCATGGACAGACCGGCTTGCGTCCAGACTGCACGCAAGCCGGTCTAAGCAGGCTTGCGCGGCCTGCCGCCCAGATGGCCTGCGGCCGCGCACGCCCGCTTGGTTTTTCTTTTGTGCGCAGACCTCCGGAAGTTTGCTCGGCCGTCGGCATAACCTCAATGAAGGCATGATGCCGCCCTTCCCGCCCGTTGTCAGGGCGGTGCGGCAGGGCAGCCGCACCAGCCGGATGGGACACCACTGGCGGGGCCGGGCGCCTTAACCGGCAAGTATCCTTTTGGCCTCAGAGTCGGGCCATGCGAATGCGAAACAACGACACGCGTGGGCGGCTGGCAACGTGGGCGCCCTGCATGGCGCTCGCCATCGGGTCATTGATCGCCGCCGGAGCGTCGTCACTCGGGCCAAGGCCGGGCGGCCCGATCGCAGCCCTGTATCCTCCGTGGTGGAACGCTAGCCAGTCCTTGTCGGCCGCCGCCGCGGGCGGAATGCCGGTGCGGTTCGGTGCCACCAGCTTCGTCGTCGTGGTCGCGCCCGAAACGCCCGATGCCGCACGCCTGCTCCGCCAGGGTGGTGCCTGGCTCCTGCTCGACCCAAGAGCGCTCGGCGGATGCGTCGCCGCTTGAAACCCGTTTCGGAGACTTACATGGACAACGATCTCGACCGTCTGCGAAACGTGGTTAGCCGCGTCGTTCTCATGCTTATTTGGCTGCAGGCGCCCATCGCGTCGGTGACGGCCTACGCGGCAGGCAATGACTGGCTCCAACCAGGTCTTGTTTCGCTTGGCTTGGCGTCCATCACGACGTTGGTCTGGTGGCGCTCGCCAACCAGCCAGTCGAGCCGTCTCCTGATTGCGGTCGCGCTGATCGCCAGCCTGTCGCTGATCGTCGCGGCGAGTGCTGGCAGCGCGTGGCAGGTTGACTTGCACATGTGCTACTTTGCCGAGCTGGCGATGCTGGCCGCCTACTGCGACCGGGACGTCGTGCTGGCGGGCGCAGGGACCACGGCGACGCACCATCTTGCGCTGAACTTCCTGATGCCCGCACTCGTATTCCCGGGCGGAGCCCAATTGGAAAGGGTTTTGCTGCACGCCAGCGTCTTGTGCATCGAGACGGCGGCACTCGTTTGGCTGACATATCGCATTGCGACCCTGCTGGTATCCACCGCCGCGAACTTGGCGGCTGCTGTCCGTGCATCTGATGCAGCCCGCGTCGCCGAAGCCCAGGCTGCCGAGCTGCGCAGCTTGAACGAGCAAGCCCGGCAAAAGGTCGAGGCCGAACTCGCCGCAGCCGCCGAAACGCAGTCCGCCATGGTCGGCGCCGTGGGAGCGGGGCTCGCGTGCCTCGCCAAAGGCGACCTGGTGTTTCGCTTGCAGGATCCGTTCGCGGCGGAATACGAGGAGTTGCGGGAGAACTTCAATGCCGCGTTGGAGCAAATGCAAGAGCTCGTCCGCGGCATCGTGGGCAACGCAGATGCAATCCGGTCGGGCACGGAGGAGATACGAACGGCGTCCGACGACCTCAGCCGCCGGACCGAACAACAGGCGGCGAGCCTGGAAGAAACGGCTGCGGCGATGGCAGAAATCACCGCTACGGTGCGCAAGACGGCCGAAAGCAGCAAACAGGTGCAGGCCGTGGTGTCTCGAACCAAGGAAGGCGCCGAGCAGTCCGGCGAGATCGTGCGTCAAGCGGTCACGGCCATGGGGGGGATCGAGCAGTCCTCGCAGAAGATCGGCGACATCATCGGGGTCATTGATGAGATCGCCTTCCAAACCAACCTGCTGGCGCTCAATGCCGGGGTCGAGGCGGCGCGGGCAGGCGATGCCGGCCGTGGCTTTGCCGTGGTGGCATCCGAAGTGCGGGCCCTGGCTCAGCGGTCGGCGGAGGCGGCCAAGGAAATCAAAGCCCTGATATCCACCTCGGCCCTGCAAGTTGGCGCCGGAGTTAAGCTGGTCGGCGAGACTGGCCGGGCCTTAAGCCGGATCGTTTCCGAAGTGGGCGAGGTCACGACGGCTGTCTCCGAGATCGCGGCCTTGGCACAGGGACAGGCGGCGGGATTGGGCGAGGTGAACACCGCAATCAACCAGATGGACCAAGTGACGCAGCAGAACGCGGCCATGGTCGAGCAGAGCACGGCAGCCATCCACTCTCTGGCCCGCGAGACGGCTGAGCTAGTACGCCTGACCGAGCACTTCCAGATTGGCGCGGCGCCAAGCGGCATAGCAATGGACACGAGCGTCCAACCGCTGCACCGGCCGGCCAAGCCTGCAGCGCGTATGGCCAAAGCCACGGCGCTCAGAGTCGTAAGCCGCAATGGGCGTGCAGCCCTTGCGAAGCCTAGCCTGATCCCGGCGTCAGCCGAGGAGGGCTGGACCGAGTTCTAGAGCATGTCTGGCGCAAACAGCCCTATTTGCGCCGGACAATGCACGCGAAAACATAGGGCTCGAGCATGTCTGGCGTTTCCATCTGAACCGACCGTGCTCTAAGCAAATCTTTGGAGGTCTGCGAACAAAGAAGGAAGCTAAGCAGGCCTGCGGGGCCTAACCGGACGGCTGCAGTTCGGTGACACGTCCCCAGACCCGACCACGCTTCTTCCGCCGGGCGTCGGCTGCTCCTTATTCATAGGGCTGCGATCCGGAAAGGTTCGACTGCAGCCAATGATGGCCACCGAGCGCACGTTGCGCCGCACCGTTCTGGTTGGAGCACAGAGCACGCGGCGCCCCGGGAGGACAGCCTGCGGGAGGTTGCCGCCGGGACTACGGGTCCGGCAGGCCAGGCGCGGTCTCGGGCTACATCGCCCCTGTGGTCGTGAAGCGCGCCGCTGTACCGCTTGTTGATGCGCCGGCGGCGCCACTACCCGGGCGCGGCGCATTGACGCCATCGTTGCTGATCGCGCTGGTATGGTTCGCGGGGCTGCCGCGCCGCTTCCCGTTGGAGCGGGCCGGAGTCGGCGGCGGCTTATGGGTGAAGTGGTTCATGCCGACGGCCTGCTTGGGCTGGCCGCGCATCGGCCGAAGCCCGGTCATGCCGCCGCCGCTCACGGTGCCGGTGTCCGGCAAAGCGTTGGCGCTGGGCGTGACGCCCACGCTGCTGGGTCCGGCAGGAGCCGGAATGTCAACGGCGCTGCCATTCGGAATCGCCTGCTGGGCCAGCACTGGCCCGACCGGCAGGGAAAGCAAAGCCACGCACGTCAGTAGAACCTTGCGCATCAGGCAGTCTCCCGTCACGGCGGTAGCCAGCGCGCACGCGGCACCATGTCCCGAACCGGAACGAGTCAGTCCTGTGTTGGTTCCGGCCTGGCGCCTCGCCGCCCTGCTCAGGCCACCTGTGCCGCCATTGCGCGCAGGTCAACTGCGGGCCGTGCGCCATACGTCTCGATCACTGCCGCTGCAGCGAGGCTGCCCAACTGGCCGCACGCCGCTAGCGGGTGTCCGGCGGCGTGGGCAGCAAGGAAGCCGGCGGCATAGGCATCGCCGGCGCCGGTGGTGTCCACCACCTGCGCCGGGGCGGCGGCGACCTCCACCCGCTCGGCCCCGCGCAGCACCAGGCTGCCATCACTGCCGCGGGTCAGCACGGCCAGGTCCACGTCCTGGCCGGCGCGGGCCGCCGCATCCTCCCAGACATTCTCCTCATACAGGCTGCACAGCTCGGCCTCGTTGGCGAACAGGATGTCCACCGACCCGGCGACCAGGGCGCGGAAGGCGTCGCGATGCCGGTCCACGCAAAAGGCGTCGGACAGCGACAGCGCCACCAGCCGCCCGGCGCCGTGCGCCACCTCCGCCGCCCGGTGGAACGCTGCCTTCGCCGCCGGAGGGTCGAACAGGTAGCCTTCCAGGTAGGTGACGGCGCTGTCGGCCACGGCGGCCTCGTCCAGGTCGCCAAGGCCGAAGGTGACGCAGGCGCCGAGGAAGGTGCTCATGGTCCGCTGCCCGTCCGGGGTGACGGCGATCAGGCAACGCGCGGTCGGCGCTCCGCCGTCCAGCGGCGACGTCGGGAAGTGCACTCCCGCCGCGGTGATGTCTTGCCGAAACACGCTTCCCAGGGCGTCGCTGGCGACCTTGCCGAGGTAGGCCACGCGCGCGCCCAGCCCGGCGGCGACGGCGCAGGTGTTGGCAGCCGAGCCGCCGCTGCTCTCCTGGCCCGGCGGCATCGCGGCATACAGCGCCTGGGCCTGTTCGGCCGAGATCAGCGCCATGCCGCCCTTGCGCAGGTCGTGCCGGGACAGGAAATCCTCGCCGGTGGGCGCGACCACGTCCACGATGGCGTTGCCGATGCCCAGGATGTCGAAACGGGGCTGGTTTTGGGGCATTGAGGGTCCTGACGGGGCTGGGGGTGTGCGAGGCGGCGGCTGCGCCTAACATCCGGCCCCATCCACGGCAACCCAGGAGGCCCGATGTTCCAACCCCTGCTGCGTGCTGCGGCCCAGCTTGACGACCCGGTGTTCCTCGGCGCCGTGCTGCGCAGCCTGGCGCTGTCGCTGGTGCTGTTCCTGGCGATCCTGGCGGCGGTGGTGTGGGGGGTGCAGGCGCTGGTGACGGCGCCGGGCTGGCCGGCGTGGCTGGCCTGGCTGGCGGCGATCCTGGGCGGGGCCGGGACGGCGTTCCTGTCGGTGTATTTGTTCGTGCCCGCCGCGCTGCTGGTGGCAACATTGTATATGGACCGCATCGCCGACGCCGTGGACCAGCGGTTCTACCCGGGGCTGCCGCGGCCCCAGGGTGCGCCGCTGACGGTGCAGGCCTGGGACGGGGCGGTGCTGGGGTTGCAGGTGCTGGCGCTGCAGGTGGTGGCGCTGGTGCTGCTGGTGGCGCTGCCGGGGGTCGGGCTGGTGCTGGGCTGGATCATCACGGGATGGGCCATTGGCCGCGGCCTGTTCGTGGGCGTCGCCATGCGGCGCATGAGCCGGCAGGAGGCATTGGCGTTGTACGACTCGCGCCGCTTCATCGTGCTGGCGCAAGGGGCGGCGCTGGCGGCGGCCAGCGTGGTGCCGGTGCTCAACCTGTTCGTGCCGGTGCTGGGCACGGCGGCGATGGTGCACGTGCTGCATCGGCAGAAGGGGGGCTGGGCGGCGCGGCTGCTGTAGGCACTCCCGCGTTCGTGTTTGCGGGTTGTTGCGCGGCATCACGGCATGTTAGGGGCAACCCTTCCGACCGCACCGCCTGCCGCTCCTGCGACGGGCGGGCATCCCTGGAGGGGTGTCCCCTTGTTCAAGCGCCGCAAACCCGACCAAGCCTCTGATGACGCCCCCGGGCCGCCTGGCGGCGGGGACGCGCTTCCTCATGCCAAGCCCGACGCCTTGCCCGTTCCGCCTCCGCCGCCCTATCCGCCCGTGGATAACGGCGTCGGCGTTCCCCCTTACCGTCCCGCCGCGCCGAAGGAGGCTCCCGTTATGGGCCGCACACCGTTCCCTGCCCCCAATTCTCCCCCCGTCCCGACCCCGCCCGGCCCGGCGCCGATGCCGGGCATGGCTGGCGTGCAGCCCCGCCCCGGTGTTCCGCCCAACCGCATACGCGAGCCGGCCGAGCGGCGCACGCTGGTCGTCGGCCGCGGCATCTCGCTGCAGGGGACCGTCACCGACGCGGAGCGTCTGGTGGTCGAGGGTACGGTCGAGGCCAGCATGATCCAGGCGACGGAGCTGAGCATTGCCCAGGGCGGCATCTTCAAGGGCGAGGTTGAGGTCGAGGACGCGGAGATCGCCGGCGTCATTGACGGCACCCTGACCGCCCGCGGCAACCTGATCGTGCGCGCCACGGGCAAGGTGCTCGGTACCGCCCGCTGCCGCCGTTTGCAGGTGGAGGACGGCGGCCAGATCACCGGCCGGATCGAGATGATCCAGGAGGGTGCCGTGCCGGCGCCACGCGCGGCTGAGCCGGCGCCGACATCGTCCGCATTGCCGAGCACGGTGGGCTGGCAGATAGACGGCAACCCGGCCTAGTCTTTCCGGCAATGCTGCTGGAGACATGGCCATGCCGATCAAACGCCGCCTGATAGGGTCCACCATAGGAGCTGCGGCGGCCGCCTCGGTGCTGCGGCATGCCGCCGGCGCCGCGCCTCCGTCGAGCCAGATGCCCAGCTTCTACCGCTACGGCATCGGCGACATCCGGGTCACGGCCATCCATGACGGCCTGGCATACCGCAGCCTGGACGGCTTCATTCCGAACGCGCCACCCGGCGCGGTGCAGCAGGCCCTGGCGGACAACTTCCTGCCGACCGACCGGTTTCCGATCACCTTCACGACGCTGGTGGTCAGCACCGGCGGCAAGCTGGTGCTGATAGACACCGGCAACGGCGACCTGGGCGCGCCGACCAGCGGCACCTGGATGAGCAATTTCCGCGCCGCCGGGTTCGACCCGGCGCAGGTTGACGTGGTGCTGTTCAGCCATTTCCATGCCGACCACATCAACGGCTTCCGGCTCAGGGACGGCACCGCGGTGTTCCCGCGGGCGGAGATCATGGTGCCTGCGGCGGAGTGGGATTTCTGGACCAGCGACGACAAGCGTGCGTCGTCCCCGGATGGGCTGCGGCCCAACTTCGACAACGTGCGCCGGGTGTTCGGCCCGGTTGCAGGGCAGGTCACGCGTTATGGATGGGACAAGGAAGTGCTGCCGGGCATCACCAGCATCGGGGCGCCTGGGCATACGCCGGGGCACACCTGCTTCGCCATCGCGTCCGGCGGGCAGAAGCTGCTGGTGATGTCGGACGTGACCAACAACACCCTGATCTTCGCCCGCCACCCCGACTGGTCCGCCGTGTTCGACCAGGATGCCGCCGGGGCACGGGCCACCCGGCGCCGGATGCTGGACATCGCCGCGACGGAGCGGATGCAGGTGTCGTTCTACCATGCGCCATTCCCGGCGACGGGGCACATTGTGCGTGAAGGTGATGGCTACTCGCTGGCGCCGGTGTTGTGGACGCCCGCGACCTGACGCTGCCGCTGACCCGGCGGGGCTGCCTGCGCTGCGGCATGACCGGGCTGGCTGCGGCGTTCCTTCCGGTCCCGGCCGGTGCTGCGGAGGCTGCGCCGGCACCGTCCCCGGCGCTGGTCGCTGATTTGGTGGCGGCCAACCACATCCTGTTCGACCAGGGCGTGGTGGACGGGTTCGGTCATGTCAGCGTCCGGCATGACAAGCAGGCCGACCGCTATTTGCTGTCCCGCAGCATGGCGCCGGCTCTGGTGCAGGCGGCGGACATCATGGAGTTCGAGCTGGACAGCACGCCGGTGGCTGCGGCTGGACGGACGCCTTATTTGGAGCGGTTCATCCACGGCGCGATCTACCGGGCACGTCCGGACGTGATGGCTGTTGTGCACAGCCATTCGGTGGGGATCATACCGTTCGGGGTGGCAGGCGGCGCGGCGCTGCGCCCGGTGTTTCACCTGGCGGGTTTCTTGGGGCCGGACACGCCGGTGTTCGAGATCAGGGACGTGGCCGGCCCGGCGACGGACCTGCTGGTGCGGTCGGATGCGTTGGGGGATGCGCTGGCCTGGACCCTGGGCGGGCACTCGGTGGTGCTGATGCGCGGACATGGCTCGACCACGGTGGGTGCGGACGTGCGGCAGACGGTGTTCCGGGCGGTCTATGCCGAGGTCAACGCGAGGCTGCAGTCGGACGCGCAGCGGCTGGGGCCGGTGACGTTCCTGACGACCGAGGAGGCGGCTATGGCAGCGCAGACCGGCAATGGGCTGGTCGGGCGGGCATGGGAGCTTTGGCGGATGCGGTCGCCTTAAACCGGCATGAACCGGCCTGGCGGGTGCCGCATCATGCAGCGGTTCACCAGCCGTGCCGGCTCACCTGGACCGGGCAAGGCGGATGCCATGCGTGGGATAGCGGATGGTGGCGTTATAGGATTGCCGGCTGGCGGGGCGGATCGCGCTGGCGTCCTCCATCCATGAGCCGCCGCGCAGCACCCGTTCGCGGCAGTTCGGGACGTCCCACCCGGAGCCGTTGCGCGGCGCGCCCTGGTAGGTGCGGTGCCAGCAATCGGAGACCCATTCGGCCACGCCGCCACCCATGCCAAGCAGTCCGAAGGCATTCGGCGGATAAGCGTCAACCCGCGGCGGGTATTGCACGCTGACCGGGCCGGCGCACCCCTTGCAGCTCACCTTGCCTGGCACAACCGCGTTGCCCCACGCATAACGTGTCTCCGTCCCGGCCCGGGCGGCATATTCCCACTCCGCCTCGGTCGGCAGCCGGTAGGGCTGCTTGGTGGCACCGGACAGCCAGGCGGCGTAGCCCTTGGCATCGTCCCAGCTTACGTTGGTGACGGGTTCGTCAGGCTTGCCCTTGGACACGGCCGGGCAGGCATTCGCATCCACGCACTGCTGCCACTCGCGGACGGTTGCCGCATGGGTGGCCAGCAGGAACGGCGCGACCGTCACGGAGTGGGCCGGACGCTCCGCAGGGTCGTCGCTGCTGCCCATGCGGAAGGACCCGCCGGGAAGCTCGACCATGCTCGGGGCAGCGACGGCGGCGGGCGCATGGGCGGCTTCGGCGGTTGCCGATGGCGTTGCCGGCGCGGACTCGACCTTGGCTGCGGTCTGCGTCGGCGAAGCGGTGACCCCGGTACCGGCGGGTTCCCGCGCCAGCGTGTCAGGACCAGCAATTGGCGCGGATGCAGAAGCAGGTGGTGCAGCGGCCGGACCGGCTTGCGGCGTGACGGCAGCGCCTGATCCCATGGAGCCGGCGGGGACTCCAGACCGCGCCGTCCCGTCACCGGTAAGCGCCGGCGCCACCGGCGGGAGTGCGGCGGCATCGGGCTTCGAAGACACGGCCGCTGCGCCGGGAGTTGCGGCCGAGGGTGCAGGAGGCAGGGATGAAGGAAGCGGGGCGGCAGGCGCTGCGCTTGCCTCGGATCGCGGCGTGGCCGGCGGTGGCTCCTTTGCAGGCTCTGCCGTGTTGCTCCAGAACCTTTGGCTGAACAGCAGGGTGGCGATGACGACGCCTGCTGCGCCCAGCATGGTGATCCAGACCAGCGGACGGCCGCGGCGGCGGGCGGGCATGGCCGTAGCGCGAAGGCCCGCGCCCGGCATTCCTGCACCCGGCACTTCCGCACGGGGCGAGGCTGGGAGGGGCGCGCCGGGTTCGGCGATCAGCGATGCCGCCTTGGTTTCCCGCATCGTGGCGTAAACCAGCAGCGAGCCGAAGATCAGCGCGGTGATGTAGATGAAGAACCAGCTCTCGTGCCCCTGATCCTTGAACCAGAGCGCCACATAAGGCGCGGAGCCGCCGAACACCGACGCCGCGACCGCGTAGGGCAGCCCCACCCCGAGGGCGCGCACCCCGGCCGGGAACAACTCCGCCTTCACCACGGCGTTGATGCTGGTGTAGCCGGACACGATGCCCAGCGCCGTCATCAGCAGCAGCGTCACGGTCAGCACGTCCCGCGTGGCCGCCATCGCCGTCATGATGAAATAGGTGCACAGCGTCCCCATCAGGCCGAACCACAGCAGCACCGGCTTGCGCCCGATATGGTCGGACAGTGCGCCCAGCACCGGCTGCAGCGCCGCGAAGAAGAACAGGGTGCCGAACGACACCAGCGTCGCATCCTCACGCGACAGCTTTACGGTATTGACCAGGAAGGTCGGCATGTAGGTGCTGAAGGTGTAGAACGCCGCGGTGCCGCCCATCGTCAGGCCGAACACCAGGAACAGCTCGCGCGGGTGGCGGAACACCTCCCGCAACGGACTTTCCCGGCGGCTGCGGGAGGCGCGGGCGAAGTCCTCGGTTTCGAGCATGTTGCGTCGGAGATACAGGCCATAGACCGCCAGCAGCGCACCAATGACGAAGGGCACGCGCCAGCCCCATGACACCAACTGCGCGCTGGTCAGCCGTTGCTGCATCACGATCAGCAGCAGCGACGCCAGAACCTGGCCGCCGATGAGGGTGACATACTGGAACGAGGTGTAGAAGCCGCGGCGCCGGCTCAGCGAAATCTCGGACAGGTAGGTGGCGGACGCCGCATACTCCCCGCCGAGCGACAGCCCCTGGATCAGCCGTGCGACCAGCAACAGAATCGGCGCCGCGATGCCGATCTGCCCGTAGGTGGGGATCACGGCGATCATCAGGGACGCCGCGCACATCAGCATCACCGACAGGGTCAGCGCGGCGCGGCGGCCGCGCATGTCGGCGTAGTATCCCAGCAGGATGCCGCCGACCGGGCGGATCAGGAAGGCGATGGCGTAGATGCCGTAGATGTTCAGGAACTGCACCGTTGGATCGGTGCTGCTGCTGAACTGGCTGGCGAAGTAGATGGAGAACGAGTTGTAGATATAGAAATCGTACCACTCGATCAGGTTGCCGACGGAGCCGCTGAAGATGCTCCGCAGGCGTCGGGCGACGACGCCCGCGCCCTCCCTACCGGCAGCGCCGGCAACCTGTTGGTCCACGAACTACCCCATTTTAAGCTGTTATGGATTGATAGCCCGCTATCCCCGCGAGATCAACGATTTGGCTGACGGACGCGCCCATCGGGATGATCTGCGCCGAGTGCGTCAGGCCGAGCAGAACAGGCCCGATCGTGCTGGTCGCACCCAGGCGCGGCGCCAGGCGGGAGGCGATGTGCGCGGCATGGAGGCCCGGCATCACCAGCAGGTTGGCGTTCCCCGTCAGGCGGCAGAATGGATACATCGCGCGGATCGCCGGGTCCAAGGCGACCTCCGGGCTCATGTCGCCGTCGTATTCGAAGTCCACGCCGCGGCGGTCGAGGATCGCCACGGCCTCGCGTATGCCCTGCACCGTGCTGTGCATCGGGTTGCCGAAGGTCGAGTGCGACAGCAGGGCCACCCGCGGCTCGTGGCCGAGGTGCCGGGCCGCCGCCGCCGCGCCGACGGCGATGTCGGCCAACTGCTGCGCGGTCGGGCGCTCGTGGATCAGGGTATCGGCGACCATGATCGCGCCGTGGGCGCCGAGCATGAGCGTCAGGCCGAAGCTGACCTTGCCAGGCAGGGGGTCCACAACTTGGCCGATGTCGTCCAGGCACACCGCCGCCGACCTGGTCAGGCCGGTCAGCATCGCGTGGGCGTCGCCGGCGGCCACCATGCAGGCGGCGAAGATGTTGCGGTCCTGGTTCACCATGCGCTGGCAGTCCCGCTCCAGCATCCCCTCGCGCTGCTTCCGGGCATAGAGGAACTCGGTGTATTCGGCGTTCTTGTGGGACAGCCGGGCGTTGTGTATCTCGATGCCGTCCAGCGAGCCCAGGCCCAGCCCGGCCAGCGTTGTCCGCACCCGGTCCTCCCGCCCGACCAGCACCGGAGTGCCATAGCCCGCGTTGCGGAAGGCGACGGCGGCGCGTACGACCTTTTCCTCCTCGCCCTCGGCGAACACGACCCGGCGGGGGTTGGCGCGCACCCGCTCCATGATCGCGTCCAGCGCGTTGGCGGTGGGGTCCAGGCGTCCCGACAGCACGCGGGAGTATTTCCGCAGGTCGGTCATCGGCTTCTTGGCGACGCCGCTTTCCATGGCGGCGCGCGCGACCGCGGGGGGGATGCGGCTGATGAGGCGGGGGTCGAAGGCGTTGGGGATAATGTATTCCGGCCCGAAGTTCAGCCGCTTGCCGCCAGAGGATGCGTTGTGGACCTCGTCCGGCACGTCCTCCCGCGCCAGCGCCGCCAGCGCCTCGGCGGCGGCGACCTTCATCGCGTCGTTGATCGTGCTGGCCCGCACGTCCAGGGCGCCGCGGAAGATGTAGGGGAAGCCCAGCACGTTGTTGACCTGGTTCGGGTAGTCGCTGCGCCCGGTGGCGATGATCGCGTGCGGGCTGACGGCGCGTGCCTCCTCCGGCGTGATCTCCGGGTCGGGGTTGGCCATCGCGAAGATGATCGGCTTGTCCGCCATGGTGCGGACCATGTCCTGGGTCAGCGCGCCGCGCACCGACAGGCCGAAGAACACGTCGGCCCCGGCCACGGCGTCGGCCAGGGTGCGGGCGCCCGTGGCGACGGCGTGGCCGGACTTCCACTGGTTCATGCCGGCGGTGCGGCCCTGATAGACCACGCCCTTGGTGTCGCACAGGATGACGTGCTCGGGCCGCATGCCCATCGCCTTCAGCAGCTCGACGCAGGCGATGGCGGCCGCGCCGGCGCCGTTCACCACCAGCTTGGTGTCGGCAAGCGTCCGTCCCGTAAGGTGGCAGGCGTTGATGAGGCCGGCCGCAGCGACGATGGCGGTGCCGTGCTGGTCGTCGTGGAATACCGGGATGTCCATCAGCTCGCGCAGGCGCTGCTCGATGACGAAGCACTCGGGGGCCTTGATGTCCTCAAGGTTGATGCCGCCGAAGCCGGTGCCGAGGTAGCGGACGCAGTTGACGAACTGGTCCACGTCCTCGGTGGAGATCTCAAGGTCTATGCCGTCGAGGTCGGCGAAGCGCTTGAACAGGGCGACCTTGCCCTCCATCACCGGCTTGCTGGCGAGGGCGCCGAGGTTGCCCAGGCCGAGCACGGCGGTGCCGTTGCTGACGACGGCGACCATGTTGCCCTTGGTGGTGTATTCGTAGGCGAGCGCCGGGTCGCGCTGGATGTGCAGGCAGGGTTCGGCGACGCCGGGCGAGTAGGCCATGCTGAGGTCGCGCGCGGTGACCAGCGGCTTGCTGATGCGGGTTTCCAGCTTGCCGGGACGGCCGGACGAGTGGAGCGCCAGTGCCTCCTCGGCTGACACGCGGGAGCTGCGCGGCTCGTTCTCGCTTGGAGTGCCCGTGCTTGGAGTGCCCGTGCTTGGGGCGCTCGTGCTCGGGGTGATGGTGCCGTCGGCCATGAGGGGCGTTTCCTGTGTCTCGCGGTTTTGTCCTGCATACGCCAGGGGGGCAGGCCACGTAACCCAGCCGCTTCGCAGGTGCGGCATGACGCGGTATCGTGGCGCGATGGACCTTCCCAGCGCAGGCGCGTCCCCGCCGCCCGGCCCTGCATCCCAGGGCGCGTCGTCCCACGGCGCGTCCCCTGCCATCGCCCAATGGTTCGTGCTGAAGGCTGAAAATCCCGATGCGCTGCTGTTCCTGCGCATGGGCGACTTCTACGAGCTGTTCTTTGCCGATGCGGAGGCGGCGGCCGGCGCGCTGGACATCGCGCTGACCCGGCGCGGCGAGCACAACGGCGCGGCGATCCCGATGTGCGGTGTCCCGGTCCACGCCGCCGACGCCTACCTGTCGCGGCTGATCCGCCGGGGATACCGCGTCGCGGTCGCCGAGCAGATGGAGCCGGCCAAGGGCCGCACCGGCAAGGGTCCGCTGAAGCGCGCGGTGGTCCGCCTGGTGACGCCGGGGACGCTGACGGAGGACAGCCTGCTGGAGCCGCACCGGCCCAACCTGCTGCTTGCGCTGGCCCGCGTCGGGCCGGCGCTGGGTGCTGCGTGGCTGGACGTGTCCACCGGGCTGTTCGAAACGGCGGCGCTGGCGCCCGCCGGCCTCGCTGGCCTGCTGGGCCGGCTGGAACCGGCGGAAATCCTGGCGCCGGATGGCTTGCCGCTGGGCGACTGGTCCAACCGGCGCGGACCCGACACCCCTCCGCCTGCCCCGGCCGCCGCTGCACGCCAGGTTGCCGCGGCGTTCGGCGTGGCCAGCCTGGACGCCTTCGGCGCCTACTCCGAGGCGGAGGCCGTCGCGGCGGCCGTTGCGCTGGCCTACGTGCAGGCGGCTGGCGCCGGGACGATGCCGCGGCTGTCCCGGCCGCAGCCGGCTGGGCTGGCCGGGCAGATGACGCTGGACGCCGCCACCCGCGCCAGCCTGGAGCTTACCCGCGCCCGGGACGGCGGCACGGCGCACACCCTGCTGGCCGCGGTCAGCCGGACGCTGACGGCGCCGGGTGCGCGGCTGTTGGCAGCCTGGCTCGGCGGCCCGCTGCTCGACCCTGCAGCCATTGCGCGCCGGCAGGACGGCTGGTGCTGGCTGCTGACGCAGGACGCGGCCTTGGCGGCGCTCCGCACGGCGCTGCGCGGCGTGCCGGACCTGGCGCGCGCCCTGGGCCGCTTGTCGTCCGGGCGCGGCGCGCCGCGTGACATGGCCGCCATCGCAGCCGGCCTGTCCAGCGCACGGGAGGCGGCGGCGGCGCTGGACGGCGCACCTTCTGGCCTGGCGGCGCAGGCTGGCAGCCTGGCGGCGCACACTGGCGGCCTGGCGGCACCGGGGGAGAACCTGGCGGCGCTGCGGGTGGACCCGGCGATGGCGGACCTGCTCGCCCGCGCCCTGGTCCCAGCCCCGCCGGCGCGGCTGGAGGATGGCGGGGTGATCGCCGCTGGCTTCGACGGGGAGCTGGACGCGCAGCGGGCGCTGCGGGACGATAGCCGCCGGGTGGTGTCGGGGCTGACGCTGGACCTGGCGCAACGGTATGGCGTGGCCTCGCTCAAGATCAGGCACCATCAGCAGTTGGGCTATGTGATCGAGGCGCCGGCAGCCGCGGTCGAGAAGCTGCGGGCGCATCCGGAGCTGACGATGCGCCAGGCGATGACCAACGGCGCGCGCTTCGTGAACGCGGAGCTGGCCGACCTGGACCAGCGCATCAGCCGGGCCGCCGACGCCGCGGCAGCGCGGGAGCGGCTGGCGTGGGACAGCTTGGTTGGGACGGTGCTGTCGTATGCCGACGCCTTGGCGGCCTGCGCCTCGGCCCTGGCGCGCCTGGACGTGCTGCAATCCTGTGCCCGGCTGGCCGAGGGCGGGCGATGGCGCCGCCCGCATGTGACGGACGACGACGCCTTCTGCATACGCGGGGGCCGCCATCCCGTCGTGGAGGGCGCGTTGGACGGCGCCGCCGCGTTCGTGCCGAACGACTGCGACCTGTCGCCGGGCCGCCGGGTGCTGCTGCTGACGGGTCCGAACATGGCGGGCAAGAGCACCTACCTCAGGCAGAACGCGCTGATCGCCATCCTGGCCCAGGCCGGGCTGCCGGTGCCGGCGGAGTCTGCCGAGATCGGCGTCGTGGACCAGGTGTTCAGCCGGGTGGGCGCGGCGGACGACCTGGCGCGCGGGCGCAGCACCTTTATGGTGGAGATGACGGAAACCGCCGCCATCCTGCACGGGGCCGGCCCGCGCTCCCTGGTGATCGTGGACGAGATCGGGCGCGGCACCAGCACCCTCGACGGGTTGGCCATCGCCTGGGCGGTGTTGGAGGCGCTGCATGGCCTAGTGCGTTGCCGTACTGTCTTCGCCACCCATTTCCATGAATTGGCGGGCCTGGCCGAACAACTGCCCCGCCTGCGCCCGCATACCATGCGGGTCAAGGAGTGGAGGGGCGGCGTGGTGTTCCTGCATGAGGTCGCAGAAGGAGCAGCAGGGCGGAGTTGGGGCGTCCACGTCGCGCAACTGGCCGGCGTGCCTGCCGCCACGGTCAAGCGCGCCGCCGCCCTGCTGACGCATCTGGAGCGCAGCGGCCACGGGATGCCGCCGCCCTTGCCCCTGTTCGCTGCACCGCCGCAGCCGGAGGCGGCTGCGCCCGCAGCAGGCGCAGCGGACACTGCGGCTGCTGCCGGCGCGGCGGATCAGGTGCGCGAGGCGCTGTTGGCCACCGATCCCGACCGTCTCAGCCCGCGCGACGCGTTGGAGCTCATATATCATTTGAAGACACTCGCGGCTGTCACGCCGCCGCAACCCGGATTAGCATCGCCCTAATGCTCAGCCCCCTGCCCCTGCCCGACCAGCCTGACGACGCCATGGCCATCCTTGCGTCCTCGCTGGTTGCCCTGTCCGATGTGGGGCAGCCTCCGCCGCGCGACGCGGTGCTTGGCGTATTCCGGCGTTATCTGACCCGGTTGCAGCACCACGTGCGGCAGGGGTTCGAGGACGGCGGCATGAGCGGCCTGCAGGCAGGCCGTCTGCTGGGGCGGCTGACGGATGGCGTCATCCTGTCGCTATACAACTACGCCCGCAGCCACGTCGCCGACGTCGAGGCTGCGACGGCGCAGGAGCCGATCGCCGTCGTCGCCACCGGCGGCTATGGCCGTGGGGTGCTGGCGCCGTTCAGCGACATAGACCTGCTGTTCATCACCGCCGACGCGCCGGGGCCGCGCAGCCTGGCCGCCGTCGAGTTCATGCTCTATTTCTTGTGGGACCTCGGCCTCAAGGTCGGCCACGCCACCCGCTCCGTCAACGATTGCATCGCCGACGCCGAGCGGGACCTGACGGTGCGGACCAGCATGATTGACGCGCGCCTGCTGGCTGGCGACCCCGCGCTGTTCGGCCTGTTCGAGAACCGCTTCCTGCTGTTCTGCACCGAGGCGGGCGCTGGCGGCTTCATCGCCGCCAAGCAGGCTGAGCGCGACGTGCGCCACCACCGCTATGGCGAAACGCCGTTCCTGGTCGAGCCCAACATCAAGGAAGGCCGCGGCGGCCTGCGCGACCTGCAGACGCTTTACTGGATGAGCCGCTACCTATTCGGGACGCAGGTGATGGGAGAGCTGGTCGGTCCGGAGTCGCCCGGCGGCGGCATCCTGACCGACGCGGAGGCCAAGCACGCGCGCCGGTCCTGGGATTTCCTGTGGACCGTGCGTTTCCACCTGCACTACGTCGCCGGGCGTGCGGAGGACCGGCTGACCTTCGACCTGCAGCCCGTCGTCGGCGCCCGGATGGGCTACACGCGGCATGGCCGCCAGGATGGGGTCGAGCGTTTCATGCGCCACTACTTCCTGACGGCGCGCGAGATCACCCGCATCACCGCCGTGCTGGAGCCGGCCATCGTGCGCGCAGCCCTCGGCCCTCCGGCCCTTGGCGGCGACGCAGGAGATTCGGCGCTGCACGAGGAGGGCTTCATGCTGGCGGACGGCAAGCTGCTCTGCATGCCGGGCAACGACTTCGGGCGATTCCCGCTGGCGATGCTGCGCATCCTGCAGGTCGCGCGGGAGCGTGGGCTGGAGCTGCATCCCCTGGCGATACGCGCGCTGATCCGGCACGAACGCGGCGGCGTCCTGTTGCGCGGCGAGCCCGCGGCTGGCGAGATGTTCCTAGACCTGCTCAGCGGACGGGACGGCGAGCACGGCCGGGCGGACGGTGCCCGCTGGATCGGCCTGCTGAGCGAGACGGGGTTCATGGGCCGCTACATCCCGGATTGGGCGCGCATCGTCGGCCAGATGCAGTTCGACACCTACCATGTGTTCACGGTGGACGAGCACACCATTGAGGCCATACGCGTCCTGAACGCGCTGGAGCGCGGGGAGCTGGCCGAGGTGGCACCTGTCGCATCCGGCTTGGTCGAGGACCTGCAATCCCGGCGCGCGCTGTATGCCGCGACCCTGCTGCACGATATCGCCAAGGGCCGGGGCGGCGACCATTCCGAGCTGGGCGCCGAGCTTGCGGCCAGCATCGGCCCGATCATCGGCCTGTCCACCGAGGAGACGGAGACGGTGAGCTGGCTGGTGCTGCACCACCTGCTGCTCAGCCAGACCGCCTTCAAGCGGGACATAGACGACCCCAAGACGATCATGGACCTGGCCGACACCATACAGTCGCCGGAGCGGCTCAAGCTGCTGCTGCTGCTGACGGTGGCCGACATGCGCGCGGTCAGCGCCAAGGTGTGGAACGGCTGGAAGGCGACCCTGCTGCGGGAGCTGTATTCCCGCGTGGCCGACGTGCTGGCCGGGGGCCTGGCAAGCACGGAGCGGGACGTGCGCGTGGCCCGCGCCAAGGAGGTCGTGGCCGAGCACCTGCAGGACTGGGCGGAGGCGGACCGCGACTTCTTCCTCGGGCTGGGCTACCCCGGCTACTGGCTCAGCTTCGACCCGGAGACCCACGTCCGGCATGCCCGGCTGATCCGGGACGCGGAGGCCCGTCATGCGCCGTTGACGGTTGACACCCAGCCGCTGCCGTCGCGCGCGGTGACGGAAGTGACTGTTTATACCGCCGATCACGCCGGGTTGTTCAGCCGCATCGCCGGGGCGCTGGCGGTGGCGGGCGCCAGCATCGTGGATGCCCGCATCCACACGCTGACCAACGGCAGCGCGCTGGACACGTTCTGGATACAGGACACCGCCGGGGGTGCGTTCGAGGCACCGCACCGGCTGGCCCGGCTGCACGTGCTGATTGACCAGGCGCTGTCCGGGCGCCTGGGCCTGCAGGGGGAGATCAGCCGGGCGTCGCGCAGCGTGCTCGGCAGCCGGATGCGCGCGATCCACGTGCCGCCGCGCGTCGTGGTGGACAACCGCGCCAGCCACACCCACACCGTGCTGGAGGTCAACGGGCGCGACCGCCCCGGCCTGCTGCATGACGTGACGGCCGCCATCAGCGAGCAGGGGCTGCAGATCGCCTCGGCGCATGTCACCACCTACGGCGTGCGGGCGGTGGACGTGTTCTATGTCAAGGATGTGTTCGGCCTGAAGGTGGAGAACGAGCGCAAGCTGGCCTCGCTGCGGCAGGCGCTGCTGGCGGCGCTGCAGTTGCCGGAGGAGGGCACCCCGGAGCCGGTGCCCAGCTCCCGCCGCCGGCGGGATGCTGCATAGGGGCTGCGACGGTGACGAGGGACGGAGGTCCCGAGTTTTAGTTGAAGTTGACAAGCAGAGCGGGAAGCCGATCCGCCACTTGTGCGTTGCCTCACCATGACGTTCCACTTCGCGCCTGACTCCGGCCTGCGCCAGCAGTTGCCCGGCAATCAATCCGGTGTCGGCAGCCGCGGCCAGGCTCACAGGCTGCTGCGGCTGCTGCCGCTGCTGTTGCCGGTCGGCATGATGGCCCTGCGGCGTAGCGGGCGGTTGCGCCAGGCGTTGAACCAGTCGGCCCATGCGCTGCATGACGCCGAGGAACGGTTCTATACCCTGCTGAACCAAGCGCCGGTCGGGATATGCCAGACCACCTTGTCGGGATGCTTCCTGCTGGCGAACAACCGTTACTGCGCCCTGCTCGGGCGGGGGATGGACACGCTCCAGACCCTGCGCATCCATGACCTGACCCATCCGGAGGACCGTGACCGTCATCAGGCCGGCCACGCCCGGATGCTCGCGACCGGTGAGCCGTTCGTGATCGAGAAGCGCCTGGTGCGCCCGGACGAAAGCGACGTTTGGGTCATCAGCCACATGAGCGTGACGCATGATGCGACGGGCCGTCCGCAGCACATCATCGCCGCGGTTCAAGATATCAGCCATCGCCGTGCCGCAGAGGCGGCGTTGCAGGCGATGAACGCCACGCTGGAGCAACGGGTGGCCGATGCGGTGGCGGAGCGTGCCCGCGTCGAGGAAAGCCTCCGCCAGTCGCAGCGCATGGAGGCGCTGGGCCAGTTGGCCGGCGGCGTCGCGCATGACTTCAACAACGTCCTGCAGGCCATCGCCGGCGGAGCGAGGTTGATCCAGCGGCGTCCGGACAACCCGGACTCGGTGCGCCGCCTGGCCGGGCTGGTGGTGGATGCGGCGGACCGCGGCGCTTCCGTCACCCGCCGGCTGCTGAGTTTCGCCCGGCGCGGTGCGTTGCAGCCGGGACCGATGCACGCATCGCCGCTGCTGGAGGATTTGCGTGAGATGCTGGCCCGCACCCTGGGTTCGGGCATCACGGTCCAGGCGAACGCAGAGGCGGACCTGCCGCCCATGATGGCCGATAGAGGCGGGCTGGAGACGGTGCTGGTCAACCTGGCCACCAACGCGCGCGACGCCATGCTGGATCAGTCCGGGTTGCCAGGGGCCGGCCCCAACCGGGTCAGCCTGCATGCCGCCCGTGACGACGATGCCCCGGGACTGCCGCCCGGCCCTTATGTCAGGCTGGAGGTGGCGGACAGCGGACCGGGCATGGACGGCGACACTCTCGCACATGCCGCCGAGCCGTTCTTCACGACGAAGCCGCGCGGCCGCGGCACTGGGCTGGGCTTGTCCGTGGCACGCGGGTTTGCGGAGCAGTCCGGCGGCCTGCTCGCCATCCAGAGCATCCCGGGCCACGGCACGACCGTGCGGCTATGGCTTCCGGCGATCATAGCCGCAGCGACGCCGGTGCGGCCGGACATTCGTCCCATGGTCGTGCTGGTAGATGACGACGTGGAAGTGCGGAACGTATTGGCGGATATCCTGGTTTCGCAGGGTTGCCGGGTGTTCGGCTATGGCGGTGCGACGCCGGCGCTGGCGCGCATCGCCGATGACACCCCTGACTTGCTTATCAGCGACCTGTCCATGCCGGGCACGGACGGCATGACCTTGATACGCCAGGCACGGCTGCTGCGCCCGGGCTTGGCGGCCATCCTGTTGACTGGACATTCCGGGCCAGAGCTGGACGCTGCCGTTGCGCAGGTGGCTGGCGGCCGGGTCATCTTGATGCAGAAGCCGGTTCAGGGTGCGGCCTTGTCTGCCCAGATCAGCGCCATGCTACCGGACGGTATCAATCTGAGTGCTTGACTCTGCCTAACCAGTCAGAACAAAATAAGAACATCGGGAGTCGCCCTAGGGGCGCTTCGGCCTAGACCGGATATGTTCTTATTATGTACGCACGCACGATGCAATGGTCTCAGGCAGGCACGGTTCACCAGCGCCGGGCAGAACAGTCGGAGCTCCTCATTGTTAGGATGCGGGGGGTTGTACGATGCTGCGGACGGACCGCGGCGGCTTTTGGTTTTGCCGGCGTGATGTGGCTGCTGCTGGCCGGCCCTGGTTTCCTGGATGGGCGGAGCAGCACGGCGGACCGACCGGCGCAGCACGCCGCAGCGCGGGGCGCCGGGCGGTAGCTTAGGCTTCGCGGTAGTTCAGCAGGATCGCGCCCACCAGCACGAAGCAGATGGGCCAGACCCAGCCGGCCCAGCGCCGCACGGGTCCGTCGGCCCGCAGTTCGAGCCAGCGCGACCAGCCTGCGGCGATGCCGGCGAGGGCCAACGGCGTATGGGACAGCTCGATCAGCAACTGATCCTTGATGTTTGCGATGGCATGGCTGTGCGTCAGCAGCAACGCCCCGCCGAGCGCCGTCAGCAGCGGGAACACCAGCGCCGCCCGCGGGTCGCGCAGCCGTCCGGTCCGCACGCCCCACTCGAACAGCGCGAAGGCGATGATCAACAGCACGAAGACGCGGTGCTGCAGCACCTCCACGTCGCGCAGGCTTTCCCAGACGCCGATCTCGCCGAGTGGCCACACCTCGGGGTCGCTGCGCAGGAACAGGAACACGGCCAGGCCGAGCAGGGCCAGGGGCCAATGCCTGGCCCAGCGCACCCCGGCGCGGTGCAGGAGGCCGAGCACGCCGATCAGCACCACGAACAGGCCGGACCAGTGGTGGTTGTATTCGCTCCAGGCGACATCCGCCGCGTTGCGGACCGGCAGTTCGCCCGAGCCGGGCACGAACGCCTCTGGCGCGGCGGCCTGCTTCTGTGCGGCCTCGGCGTCAAGTTGCGCCTGCAGCGCCGGCAGGGCCAGCTTGTCATGGTCTGGGGAGGCCAGGCTCGGCAGCTCCGGCGTGTTGCGCGCGGCGATCTCCGACCAGACAACCCGGTCCTGCCTGAGGTCCACGGCGGGAGGCACCGAGGTCAGCGACGCCGCGGCGAAGAAGATGCTGCAGCCGATGCCGATCTCCACCTCGGCGAAGCGGCGCATTCGCAGGATGGAGGCGCCGGGATCGCGGCGCAGGCGCTCGACGACCAGGAAATTGCCGAGGCCCAGCAGCAGCAGCGCGCCGAACATCGCCGCCTTGGCGGTGACCATCACGCCGTAGGCAGTGCCATAGACCCCGCCCCAGGAGCCGACATACAGAAGGCTGAAGACGGTGGCGGACACGAGGATGCAGCCAACGCCGGCCATGCTCATCCGGCTGAACCGGGCGCCGACCCGGCGGAATGCGGCGCCATCGTGCAGCCTGCCCAGCGCCATCAGGAAGCACGGGATGCCGCCGATCCAGACAGCCGCACCCAGGATGTGCAGGGCGCTGGCCGCGAACAGCACGCCCTCGTCCTGCAGGCGTGCCACGGAATGCGTCGTGAGCGTCGCCGCAACGACAGTCACCGCGACCAGGCCCAGCAGCGGAGGCGCCGGCACCGGGCGGTGCGTGAACATGCACGCCGCCAGCGCCAGCGCTGCCGCCATCTTCACCAGCCCGGCCACGGCGAAGTTTGCGCCGACCACTCCCTGCAGCGGCAGGCCGAGGGTGTCCATCAGCACAGCCGACTGCATGGCGACGGTCAGGGCCTCGCAGGCAACCAGCGCCAGGGCGCTCCAGCCGGCGATGACCGCCGTACGCCGCGACAGGCCGATGCCGTCCGGCAGCGACGCCTGGAACGGCCGGGCCAGGAACAGCAGGAACAGCACCCCGCCCAGCGCCATGCTTTGCGCCACGATGGTGATGCCGTGCAGGACTATGGACAGGTAGCCGAACAGGTCAACGAGGAGGCTCAAGCTAGGGCGCCTTCACCTGGAACGGCACGTCCCCGCGGGTGATGTGCCCGTCCACCGCCAGTACCTGCCAGCGCAGCACGTAGTCGCCGGGCGTCAGGTCCGCCTGGGTTTCCAGCACGTCGTCGGCGCTGGCGGGCGCTACGTGCAGCACCTGCTCTCCACCGCCGGTCCGCAGCGCCAGGCGCGAGCGGCCGTGGTCCACGCGGCTGTTGAACCGCAGGACGATACGCTCCGTGCCCGGAGCAGCCACGCCGCGTGCAGCAGGCTGGCTGTCAATCAGGATGGCATGAGCCTGGGCGGCGCCGGGCAGCAGCAGGCCGGACATGAGCAGGAGCGCCATGACCAGGCAGGGCGTCAGCAGGCGGGGCATCAGCAGGAGCGGCGATATGCGCAAGCAGAGGTCCTCGAAAGGGGAGCGGGCATCTAGCGCGCAGCCGCCGGGCTGTCCATGATCGCGCCGGTATGAGCAGATCCCCGCCCGGCGTCCGCGCCGACTATCGCAGCTTCGTCCCCATCACCACACGGTGGGGGGACAACGACGTGTTCGGCCATGTGAACAATGCGGTTTATTACGGCTACATAGACACTGCCGTCACAACCGTCATGCTGCGTGCCGGGGTGCTGAGCTGGAGGGATACGCCGCATATCGTGATGGTCGCCGAGGGTGGTTGCCGGTTCTATTCCGAGCTGGGCTTCCCCGACCAGGTGCAGGCCGGGATGCGGGTCGCGCGGCTGGGCGGCAGCTCGATCCGGCTTGAGGTCGGGATGTTTCGTGGCGACGAGGACATGGCCTCCGCGGAGGGGTTCATCGTCCATGTCTGCGTGGACAGTGCCACAAGGCGTCCGGCGCCGCTGCCAGACGAATGGCGCCGCGCACTGCAACCGCTAGTGATTGAAGGATAGGACATGGATATGGGTTTGCAGGGGCGCACCGCCCTGGTTTGCGCAGCCAGCAAGGGCCTGGGCCGGGCCTGCGCGACGGCTCTGGCGCGGGAGGGCGTGGCAGTCACTATCACCGCGCGTACGCCGGGTCCGCTGCACCAGGCGGCGGCGGAGATGCAGGCCGCGACCGGCGTAAAGGTCACGGCAGTCGCGGGCGACATTACGACGGAGGAGGGCCGCGCCGCCGCGCTCGCAGCCTGCCCGGCGCCGGACATCCTGATCAACAACGCCGGCGGCCCGCCGCCCGGGGATTTCAGGAATTGGGAACGCGGCGACTGGATCAAGGCGCTGGATGCCAACATGCTGACGCCGATCGCGCTGATCCGCGCGGTCGTGGACGGGATGGCCGCCCGCCGGTTCGGCCGAATCGTGAACATCACCAGCGCCAGCGTGAAGTCGCCGATTCCGACGCTGGGCATGAGCAACGGGGCGCGGGCGGGGCTGACGGGCTTCGTGGCCGGGCTGGCGCGGCAGGTGGCGCAGCATAACGTGACGATCAACAACCTGCTGCCCGGCCCTTTCCTGACGGACCGGCTGCGCACCACCACGGAGGCCCTGGCGGCAAAGTCCGGACGCACGGTGGAGGAGGAGATCGCGGTGCGGGCCAAGCAGTCCCCGGCCAACCGCGTCGGCGACCCGGCGGAGTTCGGCGACGCCTGCGTGTTCCTGTGCGCCGCGCAGAGCGGGTTCATCGTCGGCCAGAACCTGCTGTTGGATGGCGGTGCGTTCAACGCCACCATGGGGTGAAGCCGATCCTCCCCCTTTGGGTAGCGAGGTTGGGTGAGGGAGGCCATGAGAACCAATGCTCGGTCTGGTCCGGAGACTTCTGACAGGGGGCCGCCTGCGTCCCCTCCCCCCGGGAGAAGGTCGGGGTGAGGGGGCGGGCAGGCGCGGCGGTTGCCAGGCTATGGTCTGGGTCCCAGCGGCAATGGCGGCGTCCCGCTCCGCGGGCAAGACCCCCTTACCCCGACCCTCTCCCGGATGGAGGGGAAGAAGGTACGCTCCCATTGTTTGTTTGGTCCTTGCTGGTTTTCCTGCTTATGCGCAGAAATCCGAGGACACGCTGCGCATTGCCTGGCGCGATGCGGTTCCCGACGTGGACCCCTATCGCAACACCCTGCGCACCGGCCTGGTTCTGGCGCACCACGCCTGGGATACGCTGATCTACCGCGATCCCGAGACTCTGCAGCTCAAGCCGCTGCTCGCCACCAACTGGCGCTACCTCGATCCGCTGACCCTGGAGTTCGAGTTGCGGCCTGGCGTCACCTTCCATGACGGCAGCCGGTTCACGGCCGACGACGTCGTCTATACCGTGCAGGCCGTGCTGTCGGAGGCTGTGGCGGTGCCCAGCAACTACAGCTTCCTGGCTGGGGCGGAGCGGGTGGACGACCTGCATGTGCGGATCAAGCTCAAGCAGGTGTTCCCTGCCGCGCTGGAATACCTGGCGATGGTACTGCCGGTCCTGCCGCACGCCTACCGGGAGCGGGTCGGCACCGGCTTCTCGACCGCCCCTGTCGGCACCGGCCCCTACCGGATCGTCCAGGTGGACGGCACCAGCGCGATCACCTTGGAGCGCAACGACAGCTACTTCGACGGCCCCAAGGGCAAGCCGGCGATACGGCGGCTGCAGATTGCCGAGGTGGCAGACACCGCCGCCGAGTTGGCGGCATTGGTGGACGGGCGTGCCGATTGGATATGGCAGTTTGGGCCGGAGCAGTTGGACGCGCTGTCCCGCACGCCGGGGCTGCAAACCCTGCGGCAGGAAAGCATGCGGTTCAGCTACATGCTGATGGACGCCGCCGGACGCACCGGCCCCAGCCCGCTGCAGCAGCAGAAGGTGCGGCAGGCGATCATGCGTGCGGTGGACCGGACGGCGATGGCGCGCGGGTTCATGCCCGGCGGCTCCCGGGTGCTGGATGCGCCGTGCTTCCCGACCCAGTTCGGCTGCGACCAGGCCGTTGCGGCCAAGTATGACTATGACCCGCCAAAGGCCCGCGCCCTGCTGGCGGAGGCCGGCTACCCCGACGGTTTCGACACCGAACTGGTCGGCTACCTGCTGCCTCCGTGGCAGGAGGCCATACGCGGGTATCTGGCCGCAGTCGGGATACGCGCCACGGTGCAGAATCTGCAGGCCGGCGTGGCGCTGGCGAGCAGCATGGCCGGGCACAACCCGCTCGACCTGGGGAGCTGGGGCAGCTACTCGATCAATGACGCTTCGGCATCCCTGCCGGTGTTCCTGACCTTCGGGGAGCAGGACTACGCTAGGGACCCCGAGGTGCGGGACCTGCTGCTGCGGGGCGGCAGCAGCACGGACCCCGATGTGCGGCGCGACGCCTACGCGACCGCGATCAGGCGGCTGACGGAGCAGGCCTACATCATGCCGCTGTTCACCTATGTCACGACCTACGCCACCGCGAAGGGGTTGAACTTCAAGCCGTCCGCGGACGAGCTGCCGCGGTTCTTCCTGTCGAGCTGGCGGTAGATCCGGCCCTTATTGGGCCATTGTCAGTATGCGTAGTAGGGCCGCGGCTGGACCACATACGGCGCGGGCTGCACGAGGTAAGGGGCGGGCTGCACGATGACGGGTTGGGCATACACCGCCGGCCGCGGCACCTGGTTGCCCTTGGATGATTGACAGGCGACATAGGCGTTGTCGTACTGACCCTGGATGCCGTATTGCGCGTTGCCCGAGCCTGACGCGCCGACACCGGTGCCAACCACGGCGCCAGCGCCAGCGCCGATGCCGGCGCCCCGTCCGCCGCCAACTGCGGCACCCAGTCCCGCGCCCAGCACGGTCCCGAGCACTGCGCCGCCGACTGCCCGGGTGTTGGCGCGCTCTGCCTGGCCCTGCACGGCGGACGAAGCATAGCCGCGGCATACCGCGTCATCCTGCGCGAACGCCTCGAACGACTTGCCACGCCCTGGCAGCACCTGCACGGTCGGCCCCGCCGGCATTTCCGCGCAACCCTGCAACAACAGTCCGCCAGCGACGGCCACACACACGACATGGAGTCTCATGCTTTGCTCTCGTTTCAAATGCCGATCCGATCCTATGCCGGGCCGAATGGTTTTGGAAGCGTCATGGGATTCCCCCTCCGCCGCATTTGCCCCACGGTCCAGCCAGGCTAAGACGTAACTACTCCTAAATCCGGAAAACCCCATGCACATAGATGGCAAGACAGTGCTCGTGACCGGCGGCGGATCGGGCCTGGGCGCCGCGACCGCGCGCCTGCTGGCGGACGCCGGGGCAAAGGTCGTGATTGCGGACGTGGCAGACGCCGCGGCCCTGGCCGAGGAGGTGGGCGGGGCCTACCTGCGGACGGACGTGACCAGCGAGGCGGACGGCCAGGCCGCCGTGGACCTCGCCAGGTCGCGGTTCGGGGCATTGCATGGCTTGGTGAACTGCGCCGGGGTCGTCATCGGTGAGCGGGTGCTGGGCCGCGACGGGCCGCACCGGCTTGATAGTTTTGCCCGTGTGGTCGGGATCAACCTCGTTGGCACCTTCAACATGATCCGGCTCGCCGCCGCGGCGATGCGCGGCAACGCGCCGGATGCCGAAGGGGAGCGCGGGGTGGTGGTCAACACCGCCTCCGTCGCCGCGTATGACGGGCAGATTGGCCAGGCCGCGTACGCCGCCAGCAAAGGGGGGATCGTCGGCATGACCCTGCCGCTGGCGCGCGACCTGGCGCGGGACGGCATTCGGGTGATGACGGTGGCGCCGGGGCTGTTCGGCACGCCGATGATGCTGGGGCTGCCGGCCGACGTGCAGGACAGCCTGGGCCGCTCAGTCCCCTTCCCGCCCCGGCTGGGCCGGCCGGAGGAGTTCGCGGGCCTCGTGCGCCACATCATGGAGAATACGATGCTGAACGGGGAGGTCATACGTTTGGACGGCGCGGTGCGCCTGGCGCCAAGGTGACGGCGCAGACGCTTTTCGAGAGCCGCGACCTTCTGGTGCGCCACGTCCCGGCTGCGGATGCGGTGCGCCATGTCGTCACCTTCGACTGCTACCACGACGACCGCACGCTGGCTCGGCCGGGGTTTGGCGAGGAATACTTCGCCCGGCATGGCATCGCTGCAACGCATTTGCTCAGCCGGGACAACGACTGGTTCCAGTATCCCGAGCTGCCGGACGCCCTGGCCGCCATGCGTGCGGCCGCGTCCGGCGCCGGGTCGGTGCTGGCTTATGGGTCCAGCATGGGCGCCTATGCCGCGGTGCGCTTCGCCGACGCCGCGGGCGCCACGGCGGCGCTGGCGCTGTCGCCGCAATATTCGATTGACCCGGCCAAGGCGCCGTTCGAGCGCCGGTGGGGCCAGGACCAGCGGCGGCTGCGTCCGTTGCCGGCGCTGGACGGGCCGATCCGCTCGCGCATCCGGCCGGTCGTCGCCTATGATCCCCACGGCATGGACCGGCCCCATGCCGACCGGATCGCCCGGGACACGCCGATCCAGCGGCTGCGCCTGCCGTTTGCCGGGCACCCCGTCGGCAGCTACTTGCAGGAAGCCGGGCTGCTGCATGGATTGGTGATGGGGGCGCTGGACGGCACCCTGGACGTGGCCGCGGCCGAGCGTGCTGCCCGTGCTGCCCGCCGCGGGCTGGCGGTCTATCACGGCGTCCTGGCCGGGCGTCAGCCGCGGTCGCGGCCGGGCTGGGCGGTGGCGCTGGCGCAACGGGCGGTGGCGCTGGATCCCGGCCGGCCGGAAGGGCACCATTCCCTGGCCTTGCGTCTGTCCGCCGCCGGGCGCCATGCGGAGGCGCTGGCGGTTCATCGGCAGGTGGCTGCACTGGAGCGCCATCCCGGCTACCTGATGGATTACTGCATCGCGCTGACCCGCGCCGGCGACAGCGCCGGGGCATTGGCGGTGGCGCACGAGATCAGGACGGCCTGGCCGCACCACGCCGGCATCCACAATACCATTGCGGAGCTGCTGCGGGCACGGCGCGACCTGCCAGGCGCGCTGCGTCATGCCGAGCGGGCGTTGGCGCTGGACCCGGCGAGCGAGCATTACCAGCGCACCGTGGCTGTGCTGCGGGCCAAGCTGCGTCCGCTGGCGCCGCATCTAGCCGCGCGTGCGCTGCTGTTCAGGGCACGAAGGGCGCTGGGGCAGAGGAACTGATCCCGGGACAACAAACTTCGTAGGGCGGAAAAGCGCAGCGCCTTCCGCCGAAGGACGGCGCTGGGGTGTGGCGGAAGGCGCTGGCGCTTTTCCGCCCTGCAAGGTGTTCATGGCTCCCTTGGCCAGGCCCAGGCAGGCTGGCGTCAAACGTGGTCGTAGTCCACCAGGACGTGCCGGGTCGTGGGATGCGCCTGGCAGGTCAGGACATAGCCGGCCTCGGTTTCCCACGGCTCCAGCCCATAGTTCACGTCCATGCGGACAGCTCCCTCGGCGACCCGGGCCCGGCAGGTGCTGCACATGCCGCCGCGGCAGGAGTATGGCAGGTCCAACCCGGCGCGCAGGGCGGCGTCCAGGACGGTTTCCCCATCCTGCATCGGCACCTCGGTCCGGATGCCGTCAGACACGACCGTCGCCACCGCGAAGGGCGGCGCGCCGCGCGCCGGGGTCGTCCTCGGGCGGGCTGGGGACGAAGCGGCTGTGGTGAACCGTTCGCTGTGGATGCGCTCGGGCGGCAGGCCGGCCTCCGCCAGGGCCGCGGACACCTCGGCGATCATCGCTTCCGGCCCGCACAGAAAGGCTTGGCCAACTTGCGGCGCATCCAGCAGGCCGCGCAACAGCGTCCGCACCCGCGGGCCGTCGAGCCGGCCCCACAGCACCGGCACATCTTGCTGCTCCCGCGACAGGACGTGGACGACGGTGAAGCGGCCCATGAAACGGTCCTTCAGCTCCTCCAAGGCCTCGCGGAAGATGATGCCGCCGGTGGCGCGGCTGCCATACAGCAGCACGAAGCGGCTGCCGGGTTCGCGCGACAGCACGGAGCGCAGGATGGACAGCACCGGGGTGATGCCGGACCCGGCGGCGACGCCCAGGTAGGTGCGCGATGCCGCCGGGTCGAGTGCTATGGTGAAGCGGCCTTGCGGCGGCATGGCCTCGATCAGATGGCCCGGCTGCAGCGCCGCATGCACCCAGGCGGAGAACCGTCCGTCCGGCACGAGCTTGATCGCCACCCGCATCTCGCCGTCGTCGAGGCCAGAGCAGATGGAGTAGGACCGGCGGAGTTCCTCCCCGTCGAGGGTGGTCCGCAAGGTCAGGTATTGGCCGGGCTGGTAGGCGAAGCTGGGGCGGAGGTCGTCGGGCACTTGAAGGGCCACGCTGACGGTGTCCGCTGTTTCCTGGCGGACGTCGGTGATGCGGAGGCTTTGGAAGCGGCTCATCGCTGTGGTGGGCTAAGGCGCGGGCGGCGGCGGGCTGAGCGGGCGGCTTGCTCCCTCTTCCTTCGGGAGAAGGCTGGGGTGAGGGGGTCTTGGCCGATCACCCGTGCGCCGGGCGGTTCAGCGCGGTAAACGCCTGTGTCTGTCGTGACTGTGCTTGTCCGCCCCCTCACTCCGGCCCTCTCCCGGCGGGAGAGGGAAAAGCAGGCTGCTCGCCTGCTGTTGGACCGGTTGCGCGGCAACATCAGTGACACTTGAAGTAGTCGAACGGCTCGCGGCATTGCAGGCAGCGCCATAGCGCCTTGCAAGACGTGGAGCCGAACTCCGCGACGACCTCCGTATGATCCGAGCCGCAGCGGGGACAGGCGACTGTGTCCACGCCGAACAGGGCGCGTCGGCCGCTGCCGGGCACTGGTGGGGCGATGCCGTATTCCAGCAGCTTGCGCCGGCCGTCCTGCGTCATCCAGTCGGTGGTCCAGGCCGGGGACAGCACGGTGCGGACCCGGCCGGGGATGCCGGCGCGGGACAAGGCCAGCTCGACCTCCATCGCGATGACGCCCATGGCGGCGCAACCGGAGTAGGTCGGGGTAATCAGCACCTCGACGCCATCGCCCGTCTCGGCCACGCCGCGCAGGACACCGAGGTCGGCGATGGTCAGCACCGGGACTTCGGGGTCCGTGACCTCCGCGGCGGCGGCCCAGGCGCGGTCGCGCAGGCTGGTCACCAGGTTGCGCCGGGGTGGGTGCGCTGCAGGTGCTGCATTTCGGCCAGCATGGGGCCGAGGTGCTCGGTGTGGCGGCCCTGGCGTCCGCCCTTGTGCATCCAGGCGCTGGCGGGGCGGGACAGGGTGGCCTGGTCCAGCACTGCGGCAACAGTGGCGTCGTAGGCTGGGCGCAGCGATGCCGGGTCAACCGCCACGCCTGCAGCGACCAGCGGCGGGTCAGGTGGGGTGAACATCTCGCCGGTGTGGGGCCACAGGCAATCCACGGCGGCCTGGGCGCGGCGGGCGCTCTCTTCGGTGCCGTCGCCGAGGCGGATCATCCACTCCGAGGCATGGCGCAAGTGGTAGGCCACCTCTTTTTCGGCCTTGGCGGCGATGGCGGCGAGGGTCGGGTCGGTGCTGGCGCACGTCGCGCCCCACCAAGGGTCCATGAAGGCGGCGTAGAAGAACTGCCGGGCAATGGTCTGGGCGAAGTCGCCGTTCGGCTGCTCCAGCAGCAGCAGGTTGCGGTATTGCGGGGCGTCGCGCAGGTAGGCCAGGTGGTCCTCGCCGTGTCCGGCGCCTTCGGTCTCGCCGGCATAGGCATACAGGCTGCGCGCCTGGCCCAGCAGGTCCAGGCCCATGTTGGCGAGGGCCACGTCCTCCTCCAGCGACGGCGCATGGCCGCACCATTCGGACAGCCGGTGGCCTAGCACCAGCGCGTCGTCAGCCCGTTGCAGGGTGTAGAGGACCAGCGGGGTTTCCAGGACTTGAATCGAGGTGGTCACTGCGGCGCCTGCTCCCTCTACCTTTGGGAGAGGGTTGGGGTGAGGGGGTCTTGGCTGCGGGGCGGAGACTGCTTGTGCCGAGGGGACCAAGTGCGCAGTGGGCCAAGAAGGCGCTTGCCCGCCCCCTCACCCCGGTCCTCTCCCATAGGGAGAAGGAAGGGGTTGTTCATTACATGTGGCCTACTTCGTCCGGAACTTCATAGAAGGTGGGGTGGCGGTAGATCTTGCTGGCCGTCGGCTCGAACATCATCGCCTTATCGGTGGGGTCGCTGGCGGTGATGGCATTGCTGGGGACGACCCATAGGGACAGGCCCTCACCTCGCCGGGTGTAAACATCGCGCGCCGCCTGCAACGCCATCGTGGCGTCGGCGGCGTGGACGCTGCCGGCGTGCTTATGAGCCAGGCCGTTGCGGCTGCGGATGAATACCTCCCACAGCGGAGTCCTGTTCTCGGTCATGCCGCCGCCCTCTGCGCCCGCTGCCGCCGTTTTTCCGCATGCGCCAGTGCGGCTTCCCGCACCCAGGCGCCATCCGAGTGTGCCTTGTTCCGGTCTTCCAGCCGCTCCCTGTTGCAAGGGCCGTTGCCGGCGAGCACCTGGCGGAACTCCTCCCAATCAATGACGCCGAAGCTGTGGCGCCCCGTCGCCTCATCGAGCTTCAGGTCCGGATCAGGCACGGCCAGGCCCAGGAACGCCGCCTGCGGCGCCATCGCATCCACGAAGCGCTGGCGCAACTCGTCATTGGTGAAGCGCTTGATCTTCCAGGCCATGCTGGCGTCGCTGTGCTGGCTTTGCCCGTCTGGCGGACCGAACATCATCATCGCCGGCCACCACCAGCGGTCCAGGGCATCCTGCGCCATCGCCTTCTGCTCCGGCGTGCCCCGGCATAGCGTCAGCATGATCTCGTAGCCTTGGCGCTGGTGGAAGCTCTCCTCCTTGCACACCCGCACCATCGCGCGGGCATAAGGGCCGTAGCTGCACCGGCACAGCGGGATCTGGTTCATGATCGCGGCGCCGTCCACCAGCCAGCCGATGGCGCCGATGTCGGCCCAGGTCAGCGCCGGGTAGTTGAAGATGCTGCTGTACTTGGCGCGGCCGGACAGGAGCTGGTCCTGCAGGTCCTCCCGCGCGACGCCCAGGGTCTCGGCGGCGGAATTCAGATACAGCCCGTGCCCGCACTCGTCCTGCACCTTGGCCAGCAGCGCGGCCTTGCGGCGCAGGCTGGGGGCGCGAGTCAGCCAACGGCCCTCCGGCAACTGGCCGACGATCTCGCTGTGGGCGTGCTGGCTGATCTGGCGGACCAGGGTGCGGCGGTAGGCATCGGGCATCCAGTCATTGGCCTCGATCCGATCCTCGGCATCAATGCGGGCCTGGAACTGGGCCAACCGGCCGGCATCCTCCAGCGGACGAGGGGCAGGGACGTCTGTGGTGTTCAAGGCCTGGGTGTACATGCCTGATGCTCCGACCTGGGACATGCAGAATGTATCACAGAAAACGAAGGATGCAAGATTTCTTGTAAGATCCGCCATTGCGGAACCCCCTGCCCCCGCCGGTGTTCTCTTCGCATCAGCAACAGGTTGGAGATGCATATCATGGACGAGAACCGCTTCGAGGGTGCAGCCCGCAAGGTCGGCGGCAAGGTTGAGGGCGCGCTGGGCGACATGACCGGCGACACCAAGCTTAAGACCGATGGCGCGATGGACAAGGCTGCGGGCAGCGCGCAGCGGGCCTATGGCCAGGCGGCCGACACGGTGCGCGACGTTGCGGACAAGGTCGGCGCGGGAGACTTCGGCTCGCAAATGCTGGACCAGATCGAGGAGGCCGGCGACATGCTGGCCGAGCAGGTGGACGCACGCCCGATCACTGCGGTGCTGATCGCAGCCGGGGTGGGTTTCCTGATCGCGTTGGCGACTAAGCCAACTCCGCAGGTCGTGTATCGCCGCCGCTAAAGCGTATTGCCGGGTCCGGCCCCCTCGGCAGGAGGCCGGACCTGTTTTCTGCGTTGTCGAGCCAGTATTCCGATGCTGGCGCCAGAGTGGTGTAAAGCCGGGCGCACAGCGCGCAGGCAGTGGTGCCGGGCCAATCCGGCGGCAATAGGCCAGACGGCAGCCGTGGGTCGCGCAGCGTGACCCGGCGGTATTCATGGATCAGCAGTATCCGCATGGCAAGTGCCTCTAGCGGCTGCAGCCCGGCGGCGAGACTGTCCAAATCGGCGAACAATTCCACGAATCCTGCATATCCCATTCCCACCCGGGTCACGGGCCAGGCGCGTGCAGCCAACGCGCGCAGTGCCTCCGGCGTGCCGTTGCTCAGCAGGGCAGGTATCCCAGGCGGCGGCGTCAATGCTGTATCCGGGGCGGCGAGCACACCTGGGGCCAGCAGGGCGTAGCCTGCCTGCTCCAGCATCGTCCGCTCCACGCCGGCCTCGGCAAAGGCTAGGCGGAGCTGCCCACCCCACGGGCTGACCAGCGGGCCATAGATGCGTGGGCCTGCCTTTGCAGACTCCAGTTTCCCCCGGCGGGACAGGCGATAGAAGCTGCGGCGCCCGGCGCGGTGCCCTTCCAGCCAGCCATCACGCGCCAGGCGGGATATTGCGGTCCGTACCACGCCACCGTTTGCGCCCAGGGCTGCCATGAGTTCGAGGAGGGATGACAGCGCGAGTTCGCCGCCGCGGGGGGCTATGGCGTCGCCGTAGATGGTGATGATGACCGAGCCGGTGCGGGATGGGGCATCCCTGAGAGCTGCCAAAAGTCCGGCGAGCGGCATGGCCTAGGCTTGCTTGCTGCTCCCTCTCCCTCCGGGAGAGGGTTGGGGTGAGGGAAAGGCCACACGGGCTGTCCTTCTCCATCCAAAGCGGGGCGGCTTGCCCGTCGGCCGGGCTTGGCGCCTTCGGCTTCCCTTACCCCGGCTCTCTCCCGGAGGAAGAGGGAGAACAGCAAGGGGGTTATGGGCGGAGGAAGCCGACAAGGCGCTCGGCTTCTGCGACGATGGGGTCGGCGATGGAGGCCGCGCGGGCGGCGCCGTTGCGGAGTATGGCGTCCACTGCGCTGGGATCGGCCAGGAGCCGGCGGGTTTCAGCAGCTATGGGCGCCAGGTGGGCGACTACGACCTCGGCCAAGGCTTCCTTGAACACGCCGAAGCCTTTGCCGCCGTGCTCCCGCAACACTCCGGCCGGGTCGGTTTCCAGCAGCGCCGCCATGATGCCGACGAGGTTGCGCGCCTCTGGCCGGCCTTCCAGGCCCTCGGCCTCGTTCGGCAGCGGCTCGGCGTCGGTGCGGGCGCGGCGTATCTTGAGGGCGATCGTGTCGGCGTCGTCGGTCAGGTTGATGCGGCTCTGGTCGGACGGGTCGGATTTCGACATCTTCCTGGAGCCGTCGCGCAGGCTCATGACCCGTGCCGCCGGGCCGAGGATCAGCGCCTCGACCTGCGGGAAGAACTCCACCTCGTAGTCATGGTTGAACTTGGCGGCGATGTCGTTCGCCAGCTCCAAGTGCTGCCGCTGGTCGTCGCCCACCGGCACCCGGGTCGCGTGATAGGCGTGGATGTCGGCGGCCATCAGGTTGGGATAGACGAACAGCCCGGTCGAGACCTGCTCGCGGTCCTTGCCCGCCTTATCCTTGAACTGCGTCATCCGGTTCAGCCAGCCCATGCGGGCGACACAAGTAAAAATCCAGGCAAGGCGGACGTGGGCGTGGACGGCGGACTGGTTGAACAGGACGTGCGCCGCGGGGTCTATGCCGCAGGCGATCAGCGACGCCGCGAGTTCCCGCGTTGCGGCGGCCAGGGTGCGCGGGTCCTGCCATGCGGTAATCGCGTGCAGGTCCACGACGCAGTACAGGCACTCGTGGTCCCGCTGCAGCGCCACCCAGTTGCGTATGGCGCCGAGATAGTTGCCGAGGTGGGGGATGCCGGACGGCTGGATGCCGGAGAAGATGCGTTGCATGGCCGGGTTCTGTGCGGGCGGGGCTGGCTGGTCAAGGGCTGGCTGGTTAGGGAATGGATCGGGCCGCGTCCGGGTGCAGCCGCCTGCCGCTGCGGCTCACTTGCGGGTGGGTGCGCGCAGCTTGAGGCATGGCTGCTTCGCGTCCGGACTGGGCTGCGATGTGTCCTACCGCCCGCGTCGCCGCACCATGCGCAGCAGCTCCCGCCCGTCGAACGCGCCCAGGAGTTGCCCGGCGACCCCGTAGGCCGCCATTCCGCCCGCCACCACCACCGCCAGCGCGCCCCAGCGCAGCCCGGCGACGCTGCCGGCGGCGGCGAACACCGTGTCCTCGCCATACCAGAGCACCAGCGCCATCGCAGCCGCCGCCAGGGCCATGCGCGGCAGACGGCGGCGTACCCGGGCATCCGGCGCCAATTGGCCGCGGCGCCACAGGATAACGCCCAGCGCGGCGGCGTTGACGATGGCGGACAGGCTGGTCGCCAGCGCCGGGCCGATGTGCTGCAGCGGCACCATGAACAGCAGGTTCAGCAGCAGGTTGAGCGCGATGGCGCCCATGCCCACCCGCACCGGCGTCCCGGTGTCGCCGTGGGCGAAGAAGGCAGGGACCAGCACCTTCAGCAGCACGATGGACGGCAGCCCCAGCGCGTAGGCCGCGAGCGATTGCGCGCTGAGCCTCGCGGCGGCGGGGTCGAAGGCGCCGCGGCCGAACAGCACCAGCATGATCGGGCCGCCCGCCACCGCCAGCGCCAGCGCGGCCGGCAGGGTCAGGACCAGCGTGACCTCCAGCGCCCGGTTCATGGACGCCACGGCGCCCGCGACGTCTCCGGACCGGGCCTGGCGGGACAGCAGCGGCAGCAGCGCGGTGCCGACCGCGGTGCCGATGACGCCGAGCGGAAGCTGATACACCCGCTCCGCATAGTACAGCAGCGACGCCGCGCCGGCTGGGAGCAGGCTGACGATGATGATGTCCACGGTTTGGTTGAGCTGCGTGACCCCCGCGCCCACCAGCCCCGGCCCCATGCGCCGCAGCAGCAGCCGCATGCGTGGCGTCAGCCGCGGCACCGGCACCCGCAGCCGCATCCCCGCCCGGCGCACCGCCACTCCCAGCAGCACGAGTTGCAGCACTCCGGCCGCGGTGACGCCCCAGGCCAGGGCGTGGCCCACCGTCGGCACCAGGGGCGACAGCACCGACATGGAGGCGATGGACACGCCGTTCAGCACCACGGGGGCGGCGGCGGCGGCGGCGAAGCGGTCCAGCCCGTTCAGCACCCCGGACAGCAGCGCCGCCAGGCAGATCAGGAACAAGTAGGGGAACATGATCCGCGCCAGGGTGACGGTCAGCTCCATCTTGCCGGGCACCTCGGCGAAGCCCGGCGCCAGCCACGCCATGATGAAGGGCATGAGCACGAGGCCCGCGACGGTCAGAGCCGCCAGCCAGAAGGCCAGTACGGCGATGGCTTCCTGGGCGAAGCGCCGGGCTTCGTCGCGGCCCTCGGTGGCGAGGATGCCGGAGAACTCGGGCACGAAGGCGGCATTGAACGCGCCCTCGCCGAACAGGCGGCGGAACAGGTTGGGGGCCTTGAAGGCGATGAAGAAGGCATCCGCGACGGGTCCGGTGCCCAGCAGCGCGGCGATCTGCACGTCGCGCAGGAAGCCCAGGACGCGGCTGACCATGGTCCAGCCGCCGATGGTCAGGATGCCGCGGATCATGTTGGGCAAGGACCTGGACGATGCGCGGCAGGCGCCGGCAAGGATTGGGCAAGGGCGCACTGCCCCCTCTCCCTTCGGGAAAGGGCCGGGGTGAGGGAAGCCGCAAGGGCCAGATGACGGTGCGACGCGCGACCGTGCCGTCGAGGGCCGGGTTTGGTGCTGGCGGCCTTTCCCTCACCCCGACCCTCTCCCGGAGGGAGAGGGAGAAGGGAGCGGACAGAAGATCGGATCATTCGTCTCGCCTTGGCCGGGCCAGCAGCGCCGTGATGGCGCCGTCCAGGGTTGTCTGGCCGGCTAGGAGCGCGGCGACTGCGGTGCAGACCGGCAGGTCAACCCCTGCGGCACGGGCCAGCAGCGCGGGGGCGGTCGCGACGCCCTCCGTGACGCCGCGGCGCCCGGCCAGCACCTCGGCCAGCGCCTCGCCGCGGCCCAGCGCCAGGCCGAGCGTGTAGTTGCGGCTGGCTCCGCCGGTGCAGGTCAGCAGCAGGTCGCCCAGGCCGGACAGCCCCGCCACCGTTTCCGCGCGGCCCCCGCCGGCGACCACCAGGCGGGACAGCTCGGCAAGTCCGCGGGTGATGAGCGCGGCTCGGGCGTTCTCACCCAATCCGGCTCCCATCACGGCACCGGCCGCGATGGCGACGACGTTCTTTGCCGCGCCGCCCAGCCCGGCGCCCAGCGGATCGTCACCGCCGTAAACGCGGAAGGCCGGGCTGGCGAGCAAACCGGCCAGGCGTGCCCGCAGGTCCGGGGCGGCGCAGGCCAGCACGGCGGCGGCGGGCAGGCCGGCTGCGACCTCGTGCGCGAAGTTGGGGCCGGTCAGCACGGCGCCCGGGCAGGCCGGATGCAGCCCCGCCAGGATTTCCAACGGCAGGCGGCCGGTGCCGGCCTCGATCCCCTTGCAGCAGGCGACCAGCGGCGCCGGCGTCCGCAGCCCGGCGGCGACGGCTCGGAGATGCTGCACCGGCACGGCCAGCAAGACCGCGTCCGGGCCAGGGCCGGGCAAGGCGTCCGAAATGGCGACCGCATCCGGCAGGCGATGGCCCGGCAGATGCGGGCTGCACCGCGTGGCGCGCAGCGGCGCCGGGTCACGCGCCCAGAGCGACACGTCGCATCCGGCCCGCGCCGCCTGGATCGCCAGCGCCGTTCCCCAGGCGCCGGCGCCGACGATGGCGACGCTACTCATCCGTCACGCGCACCACCGCCGAGCCGGCGCCCGCGCCGGTGTCGATCCGGCCCAGCAGCGCCGCCAGCATGTCGGACGCGGCGGCCTCGAACCCCCACGGCGGATTGCGGACCAGCAGGCCGCAGCCGTTCAGGCGGGTGGGGTCGGTCGGCTCGCGCAGCCATAGCTCGGCGGTCACGCAGTCGCGCAGGGGGGACAGGCGCACGCCCTCGAGGAAGGTGGTGACGGGGCTGCGGTGCTTGATGGGATACCAGGCCGCCAGCACGGCGGTGCCGAAGCGGGCCGAGGCCGTCCGCAGGCCGGCGAGCACACGCCCGAACTCGCCGGGCGCCTCGTAGGGCGGGTCCAGCAGCACCAGGCCACGCTTTTGCGTTGGGGGGAGCAAGGCGCGCAATGCCTCCCAGCCGTCGCGCAGGTGGACCGCCACTTGACGGTCGCCGCGGAACAGGCGGGCTAGGTCGCGGTGGTCCTCCGGGTGGAGTTCGCAGCAGGCTAGGCGGTCATCGGGGCGTAGCAGGGCGCGGATCAGGCGGGGGGAGCCGGGGTAGAGGCCAAGGCGTTCCACCAGGGCGGCGTAGGCGGCCAGGGGCGGCGGCGGGTCGCCGAGGAGGCGGGCGATGCCGTCCCGCCACTCGCCGGTGCGCTCGGCTGGGTCGGCCAGCAGGTCGTACTGGCCGCGGCCGGCGTGGGTGTCAAGCACGAAGAACGGCGCGGGCTTGCGGGCCAGCGCGTCCAGCATCCAGGCGAGCAGGGCGTGCTTCATGCAGTCGGCAAAGTTGCCGGCGTGGTAGGCGTGGCGGTAGTTCATCCGGGCGGGGGCGGGGTGGTTGGTGCTCCCTTTCCCTGCGGGAGAGGGTTGGGGTGGGGGGGTCTTGGTTGCGGAGCGAGGCGCTGCTGCCGGGTTTGGGCTATTGCTGGCCAGGGACGGCGCTTGTGGCTTCCCTCACCCCGGCCCTCTCCCGGAGGGAGAGGGAGAAGAGCGGCATTTCTCATCCGGGTATCTGTTCCGGGGCGGGCATGAGATCGGCCAGGGGCCAGCGGGGGCGGGGCGCCGTGTCCAGGGGGTCGGTCAGGCCGAGGCGCAGGCGTTCGATCCCTGCCCAGGCCACCATGACGGCGTTGTCGGTGCAGAGGCGTATGGGGGGCGCGACCATCGGCACCCCTGCCCCGGCCGCGGCGCCCGTCAACGCCGCCCGCACCGACGCATTCGCCGCGACCCCGCCGGCCACGACCAGTAGCCGCGCCTCCGGCATCATCACCAGGGCGTGCGCCGCCCGATCCGCCAGCACGTCGGCGACGGCGCGCTGGAAGCCGGCGGCGATGTCGGCGGCGTCCCGGTCCGACAGCGGCGACAGCTTGGCGACCCGTTGTGCCACGGCGGTCTTCAAGCCGGAGAAGCTGAAGTCGCACCCTGCCCGTCCCAGCAAGGGCCGCGGGAAGGGTTGGCGGGCCGAGTCGCCGCCCGCGGCCAGCCGCTCCAACGCAGGGCCGCCGGGCCAGGGCAGGCCGAGCAGCTTGCCGACCTTGTCGAACGCCTCACCTACCGCGTCGTCAATGGTGCCGCCGAGCTTGCGGTAGCGTCCCACCCCGTCCACGGCGACGCACTGGCAATGCCCGCCGGACAGCAGCAGGAGCAGGTAGGGGAACGGCGCGCCGCCGGGCACCAGGCCGGGGAGGCGGGCGGTGAGCGCGTGGGCCTCCAAGTGGTTCACCGCGACGAACGGCAGGCCGTGCGCCAGCGCCACCCCCTTGCCGAACCCGGCGCCGACGATCAGGCCGCCGATCAGCCCTGGCCCGCAGGTAGCCGCGACGCCGCCGAGGTCGGCATACCTGACCCCGGCCTCCGCCATGACGCGACCCGCCAGCGCCGGCAGGTGGGCGAGGTGCGCGCGGGCGGCGATCTCCGGCACGACGCCGCCGAACCGGGCGTGGTCGGCCTGTTGGCTCAGCACCGCTTCGGCCAGGATGGAGCCATGCGGGTCCAGCACGGCACATGCGGTCTCGTCACAGGAGGATTCGATCCCAATTACCGGACCGAACCAGTGGCGCACCCCGGAACCGCCGGGCTGCGCATCAGCAGATTGCATGGGTTAGGCTTTCCTTAGTGGGCCTGATCTCATAGGACACCTTGATGCCTGACGCACACCCCGAGCGCGACATACCTGCGCACCTGCTGCTCTCACCGACCCTGGCGACGCGGACCACCCATTACCAGCGTTCCCTGCCGTTGCGGGTCGGCACCCGCGGGTCGCCGTTGGCGCTGACGCAGACGCGCATCTTCCTGGCGCTGCTGGCGCGGTTCTGCCCGGTGCTGGCGCCGGGGTTCCGGGACGAGCAGGTGTTCCAGCAGCACATCATACGCACCACCGGGGACCAGGTGCAGGACCGGGCGCTGGCCGACATCGGCGGCAAGGGCTTGTTCAGCAAGGAAATCCACGAGGCCCTGCTGGACGGCCGCATAGACTTCGCCGTCCATAGCCTCAAGGACCTGGAGACCGAGTTGCCGCCTGGCATCGTGCTGGCCTGCACCTTGCGGCGGGAGGATGCGCGGGATGCGCTGATCCTCGGGCCGCAATGCCTGCCGCAGAAGCCCGGCGATCCGCTGTCGGTGCTGCCGGCGGGCGCGGTGATCGGCACCAACTCGCTGCGGCGGCAGGCGCAGTTGCTGCACGCGCGGCCGGACCTGCGGATGGCGCTGATGCGCGGCAACGTGCAGCCGCGGATCGCCAAGGTGGTGCGCGGGGACTGCGCCGCGTCGCTGCTGGCGGTGGCCGGGCTGCGCCGCCTGGGGCTGGAGGACGATACGATGATGGCGTTGGACCCCGACGCGATGGTGCCCTCCGCCGGGCAGGGCATCGTCGGGATCACCACCCGGGCCGACGACCACCAACTGCACGACCTACTAGCGGGGATCGAGGACCCGGAGGCTCGCGCCGTGTCCACCGCCGAGCGGTCGCTGCTGGCGCTGCTGGACGGGTCCTGCCGCACGCCGATCGGCGGCCATGCCCGGCTGCTGCCGGCGGTTGCTGGCACGGCGCCCGAGCTGCACCTGACGGGGCTGGTGGCGCGGGCCGACGGGTCCTTCTTGCTCAAGCGCAGCCTGCACGGAGCGGCCGCGGACGCGGCTCGGCTGGGGGCGGAGCTGGGTGCCAGCCTGCGGGCGGACAGCCCGCGCGACATCTTCGGCTGACCCTTGCTTCCGTTCGATGGCGTGGCGTTTAGGCCGGCTGTGAACCGTCGTTGCGGGCTGCTTGCGGCTTGGTGATCCGGCCGCCGCCAGACTAAGCCCTGCACCATGCCATCCTGTCCCGCCGTGCCGCCCGATCCATCGCAATGACCGCCGCAGACGCCCAGCACGCCGGCCAAGGCGGGCGCTCGGCGGTGCTGGTCACCCGGCCGGAACCCGGCGCTTCCGAAACTGCCGCACGGATCAGGGCACTTGGCTTGACCCCGGTCCTTGCCCCCATGCTGCACATTGCTGTCCTGCCGGTGCGCCTGGGTCCGGTGGTGCGCGCGGTGCTCGTGACCAGCGGCAACGCCCTGCCGCCGTTGCCCGCCGGGCTGCACGGGCTGCCGCTGCTGGCCGTTGGCGATGCGACGGCGGCGCGGGCGCGGGCGGCAGGGTTCACGAATGTGTGTAGCGGGGATGGGGACGCCGTCGCCCTTGCGGCATTGGCGGCGGAGGTGCTGCCGCCTGGGACGGCGCTGCTGCTGGCGACTGGGGCGGGACAGGGCGGGTCGCTTGCGGCCGACCTGCGCGGGCGCGGGTTCCGGGTGCATCGCCGGGCTGTGTATGCCGCACGGCCAGCCCGCGGCCTGCCCGTGGCGGCCCGGCACGCGCTGGCCGATGGCATCCTGGGGTCCGCGATGTTCCTGTCCGCCGATACCGCACGCGCCTTCGTGCGGGCGCTCCCCGATAGGCTGCGTCCGGCCCTGGCCGGGGTGGAGGCGCTGGCGATTGGACAGCCCGCAGCCGAAGTGCTGACGTACCTGCCCTGGCGCAGAGTTCGCGTGTCAGCTAAGCCGACATTGGCATCCGTGATGGCACTCCTATGACCCCTCCCAAGAAGCCTTCCCCTCCGTCGCAGTCTTCCACCTCCGGCACACCTCCGGCTGGCCCGCCCACGCCTGGGGCATCCACGGCTGGAGCATCCACGTCTGGATCATCCACGTCTGGGGCATCCACGCCTTTGGGCCTGTCCGGCCGGGCCGGGGTGGAGGGCTTCGGCCAGCGGCTCCAGCGCGATCCGCTGCCGCTGCTGTATCTGCTCGGCTTCGTGATCCTGGGTGGCACCCTGGCCTACCTGTATTCCCATCCGGCGACACCGCCCGAGGCGCAGCAGGCAGTCGTGCGGGTGGATGGCCTGCAGGGCCAGGTGCAGACGCTGGCCGACCGGCTGGCGAAGCTGGAGGCGCGTCCGGCTGGTGCCGGCGCTGCCGCCGCGGCGGACCTGGCGCTGCTGGACAAGCGCACCGGCGCCCTGGAGACCCGGCCGCCGCCGCCGCCGGTGGACCTGAAGCCGATGGAGGACCGCATCGCCGCGCTGGAAGGCAAGCCGCCGCCGCCGCCGTTCGACCCGGCGCCGCTGACCCAGCGCCTGGACACCCTGGCCGCCCTGGCTGCCAAGGGGACTGCGGATGCGGGCGCGCTCGGCGGACGGCTGGACGCGTTGGCCTCGAAGCAGGCAGCGGACGCCACCGCCATGGGTGGACGTTTGGACTCGCTTGCCTCGAAGGAAGCGGCAGACGCCAACGCGTCGAGCGGGCGCTTCGATTCGCTCACCGCCAAGGCAACGTCGGATATGGCGGCGATGGGCGGACGCCTGGATTCGGTTATCGCCAAGCAGGGGGCCGACGCCGCCGCCCTCGGCGGGCGGTTGGACTCGCTGGATGGCCGCATCGCCGCGGTGGACCAGCAGGCCAAGCAAACCGCCAGCCAGATCGGCGTCGTCGCGGAGCGGTCCGGCCGGGTTGTGCGCGTGCAGGCGGCGACGGCGGCCCTGGAGTCCGGGCAGCCCCTGGGCGACATCCCCGGGGCGCCCCCGGCGGTCGCCCGCTTTGCGACGGCGCCGGCCAAGACCGAGCAGGAGCTGCGCCGCTCCTTCGACGCCGCAGCCGACGCGGCGGAACAGGCAGGCCAGCCGGCGATCATGGAAAGCAGGTCGTTCGGCGAACGCCTGGTCGCCCGGGCGCAGCAGGCCGTGACCGTGCGCCAAGGCGACCGGGTTCTGGTGGGCGATCCGCTCGCTGGCCGCATTATCCGTGCCCGCGCCGCGCTGGATGCCGGCGACCTCGCCGGGGCGGTGAAGGCGCTGGACGGGCTGGCCGGCCCGGCGCAGGCGGCAATGGCGGACTGGGTCGGACAAGCGCGTGCCCTGCTCGAAGCTAGGGCGGCGCTGTCCAGCATGGCGGCGCGCAGCTGATGCGCCGCGTCATCACCTTCCTGATCGTTGCGGCGGTCGTCATCGCCCTGGCGTGGGGCGTTTCGATCCTGCCGGGCACCTGGACCGCCGACGTCGCCGGGACGCAGTTCCAGACGGGGACGCCGGCCGTGCTGGCGCTGCTCGTCGTGACGTTCGCCGTGTTCTATTTCGTGATCCGGCTGCTGGCCGGGCTGTTCTCGCTGCCGCGGCGGATGCGTCGGCGCAACGAGCGTTCGGCCCGCGTCAGCGGCGATCAGGCGGTGACGCGCACGCTGGTGGCGTTGGCCGCCAATGATGGCGAGGCTGCCCGGCGCGAGGCCGACCGCACCCGGCGCCTGATGGGCGACACCCCGCTGACCCTGCTCCTCGCCGCCCAGGCGGGGCGGCAGTCCGGGCATGACGACGAGGCTGCCGCCGCATACCGGCTGCTGGCCGACCGCCGGGATGCGCCGTTCCTCGGCCTGCGCGGCCTGCTGCGCCAGGCCATTGCGGACGAGAACTGGGACGAGGCCGACAGCTTGGCCCGCCGGGCCGAGGCTGCGTATCCCGGCGCGCAATGGCTCAAGGATGAACGGCGTTCCCTGGCGTTGCGGACGGGCAAGTGGGAGGACGCGCTGCGCTTGTCCGGGCCGGAGAGCCGCGCCGCCCTGGCCATCGCCGCCGCCGACGCCGCGCCAAACGCCGAGGCCGGGGTGCGGTTGGCCAAGCAGGCCTATGATGCCGATCCCACCCTGGCTCCTGCCGTCGTCGCCTATGCGGCGCGGCTGCGGGAGATGGGCAAGTCCCGCCGGGCTGACGACGTCATCAGCCAAGCCTGGTCCGCGCAGCCGCATCCGTCCATCGCGGCCGAGTACCTTCGGCATCACACGGAAACCCGCGACCGGCTGCAGGCCGCGTCGCGCCTGGCCAATGCCAACCCGGCGCATCCTGAAAGCCGGCTGATGCAGGCTCAGGCCGCGTTGGACGCGGGACAGACGGCCGAAGCGCGCAAGTATATCGAGGCCGCGCGTGCAGCGGGATTCAACCAGCGCCGGCTATGGATGCTGGCGGCGGATGTGGCGGAGCGTGAGCACGACATGGCCGCCAGCCAGGACGCGCTGCGCCATGCCGCATCGGCCGGGCCGGACCCAGTATGGCGTTGCGGCACCTGCGGCACGGTGCACGGCGATTGGCATCCGGTGTGCGACGCCTGCGGCACCCCGGGCAAGATCGCCTGGGTGGAGCCGGACGAGCATGGGACGCTGCTACCGCCCGGCGCCCAACGGCAGTTCCCGCGTCTCACCGCAGCCCAGGACATCGAAAGCATCGGATAGCAGCCCGGCGCCGGAGCGGGCGGCGGCAAGCTCCCAAACTGGGGCCTCGATCCCTTCGTCCGTGAGCTGGAAGGTGCCGAAGTGCATTCCGATGGCCCGCGCCGCGCCCAGGTTGGCGCGGGCCTGCACCGCTTCGGCCGGGTTCATGTGGACGGCACGCATGATGCTGCGCGGATCGTAGGCGCCGATTGGCAGCAGGGCGATGCCGGGTGGGCCGAGCTGCTCCCGGATCGCCGCCCAGTGCGGCCCGGCGCCGCTGTCCCCGGCAAAGAAGAGCTGCGCATCGCCGATCCGCACCATGAAGCCTGCCCACAGGGTCCGGTTGCGGTCCCGCAGGCCGCGGGCGGAGAAGTGACGGGCCGGGGTCGCGGTGATCTCCGCAGGGCCGGCATGCGTCGTTTGCCACCAGTCCAACTCGGCCGCGCCTGGCACGCCGGCGCGGGCCAGCGGTGCGGCGTTGCCCAGCGTGGTAATGACGGGCGCCTGGAACCGGTGGTGCAGGGCGCGCAGGCTGTCCAGGTCCATGTGATCGTAGTGGTTGTGCGATACCAGCACGGCGTCCACCTGCGGCAGCGCCGGCAGCGCCACGCCTGGCGCCCGCGCCCGCCGTGGACCCACCAGTTGCGAGGGCGAGCAGCGGTCGCTGAACACCGGGTCGGTCAGCAGGCTGAATACCCCGCCGCCCGGCAGCGCCAGGCGGATCAGGAAGCTGCTGTGGCCGATGAAGGTCAGCGCGGCATGGCCCGGCGTAACGGCCGGCGCCGGCGGAGGCCAGGCCGGGTCCTGTATCCAGCGCGGCCAGGGCGTGCGATGCCGGGTCAGCGACCAGCGCAGCACGGCACCCAGCCTGGCCGCTTGGCCGCCACCGGGATTGTGGAAGTGAGTGCCGTCGAAGTGGTCGCTAGGCGCCGTCACCGGCTGCACCGCGGGACCGCCAGCATGGGTTCGGGGTCCAGGGCCTCGGTGCCCCGCAGGACCGCGAAGAAAACATGGGTGCCGTAGGTGACACCGGTGCGGGCGACATGGCCCAGCGGCTCCCCGGTATGGACGGTGCGGCGGCCCTCGGCGATGGCGGGGACCAGGTTGCCCAGGTGGGCATAGAGCGTGGTCAGGCCGTCGGGGTGTCCGAGGTGGACGGTGACGCCGCCCAGCCCTTGCCGCTTGATCGCCAGCACGGTGCCGTCCGCCGCCGCATGGACCAGCGCCCCTGCCGGCGCCGGCAGGTCAACGCCGTTGTGGAACGCCGCCGGGGCATGAGGGCCGACGGCGTGGCGCATCCCGAACGGGGAGGAGATGCAGGCCGGGGAGACGGGGGGTTGGAGGGTCTGGCCGTAGTTGGCGGGGGCAAACAGGAGCGGGGCGAGAAAGAGACGCATTGCGGCACCCTGGGCGCTGGCGGCGTTGCCAGCAAAGCAACAACCCTTGTGTGCCTGCCCGTCCGTCAGCCGCCCAGCCGCGTTACCGACCCGTAGGCGATCCCGGCCTGGATCGCCTCCAGGATCGGCACGCCCTGGGCGATGTGCAGCAGGCAGCGGATCGGGCCAGCATGGGTGACGACCAGCGTGTTGTCGGCGCTGCTGGCGATGCCGGTCCAGGCGCGGCGGACGCGCAGCAGCACGTCGTTGACGCTTTCGCCGCCGCCGGGGCGATAGCGCAGGGGGTCGGCGGCCCAGGCATCCACCTCGACGCGCGGGATGCTGTTCCAGAGGCGGTTCTCCCAGGCGGAGAAGTCCATCTCGGCCAGGCGGTCATCGGTGTGCAGGGGGGCGCCGGTGCGTGCGGCGACGGCGCGGGCCACCAGGGCGGCGCGCTGCTGGGGACTGGTGACGATGCGCTCGACCGGGTCGGGGCCTACGGCAAGCAGCAGGGCTTCAGCACCGGCTTCTGGCGGCTCGGCCAGGGGCACGTCGGTGCGGCCGTAGCAAATGCGGGCGCCGACGCGGGGACGCGGGTGCCGGGCCAGGAAGATCAGGCCGCGCGCCATGCCGCCGCCAGCAGGATGGCAAGTTCCGCGGCTTGCTGCACGGCGCCCAGGGTGTCGCCGGTCCAGCCGCCGAGGCGGCGGCGGAACCAAGCTGCCAGCAGGCCCGTCAGGACGGCGGCGACGACCAACGCGGGCAGCGCGCGCCAGCCCAGCAGCGTCAGCGGCGCCAGGCCGAATAGCGCCGCGACCGCCAATCCGCCGGAACCGGCGGCGACGGGAGCGGCCCGGGCCGCCGCATCGCCCACCCGCGCATAGGGCAGCAGCGCCATGACGCAGACCGGCGCCAGACGGCTGGCCGGGGCGGAGGCCAGCAGCGCCGAGAGCGGCAGTTCGGCCAGGACCGCCGCCTTGATACCGAGCAGCAGGACCAGCCCCGCCGCGCCATAGGCGCCGATGCGGCTGTCCTTCATGATCCGCAGGGCGTCGTCACGGGTCCAGCCACCGCCCAGGCCGTCCAGGGTGTCGGCCAGCCCGTCCTCGTGCAGCGCGCCGGTCAGCGCCGCCATCGCCGCCAGCGCCAGCCCAGCCGCAGCCAGTGGGGGCAGCCCCGCCCGCGCAACGGCGAGCACCAGGGCGCCGGTGCCGCCCACCAGCAGCCCGGTTAAGGGAAAGTAGCGTGCCGCCCGGTCCAGCCCCCAAGACCCGTGCCCGACCCAGCCCGGCAGCGGCAGCCGGGTCATGTATCCCACCGCCACCAGCGCCAACCGAAGCTGGTCCCTAAGCAAGCAGGTCCCGCAAATCCACCATGCCGGACAGCACCGCCGCGGCGGCGCGCAGCAGCGGGATCGCCAGCGCCGCCCCGGTTCCCTCGCCGAGGCGCATCCCGAGGTCCAGCAACGGCGTCGCGCCGAGGTGGGCCAGCATGAGGTCATGGCCCCGCTCCGCCGAGCGGTGCGCGAACACGCAGGCTTGCAGGCAGTCCGGCCGCAGGGCGTGGGCCAGCACGGCGGCGGCGGTCACGATCACGCCGTCCACCAGCACGCACACCCGGCGCTCCGACGCGCGCAGGATGGCGCCGGCCAGCATGGCGATCTCGTAGCCGCCATATTCGATCAGGGCGTCGCGGGGCGGCAGGCGGGGGGCAGTGCGCGCGGCGCCAGCAGCCATCGCCGCCCGTTTGCGCCCCAGCCCGGCATCGTCCAGCCCGGCGCCGCGGCCGGTCAGGCCGTCCAGGTCCAGCCCGGCTGCCTTGTGCGCCAACAGCGCGGCGCTGGCGGTGTTGCCGATGCCCATCTCGCCGAGCGCCAGGACCGTGCAGCCCTCATCCGCCAGCCGGTCCACCAGGGCCGATGCGGCACCTAGCGCCTGGTCCAACTCCGCGGCGGTCATAGCCGGGCCGGCGCACCAGTCGCGGGCGCCGGGGCGGACCTTGGCGCTGATGAGGGCGGGATGCGGCGGGAGGTCGGCCGCGACCCCTGCATCCACCACCAGCAGCCGCGCCCCGGCCTGGGCGGCGAACAGGTTGACCGCGGCGCGCCCTGAAAGGTAGGCGCCGACCATCGCAGCCGTCACGCTGGAGGGATAGGCGGAGACGCCCGGCGCGGCGCCGTGGTCGCCAGCGAAAACCAGCACGACCGGTTCGACGGCAGGGCTCTGCGTGCCCTGGATCAGGCCGAGCTGGATCGCAAGCGACTCGATGCGGCCCAGCGATCCCAGCGGCTTCGCCTTGCCGTCCAGCGCCGCCTGCAAGCTTCCGCGCAGCGTCGCCTGCACGCCTTCGCGCAGGCTCGCCTGCAAGCCTTCGCGCAGGCTCATCCGCCGAACAGCCGGCGCCAGAACCCTCCGCTGGCCGCAGCCTGGGTTCCGTGAGTGACGTGCGGGCGCCGGGCCGGGGGGCGCAGGGCGCTGCTGATCATGTGGCGGCCGGTGTCGCCTTCCGCGATGCGGGCACGCTGGAAGGCGAGTATGGCGGCGGTGTTCTCGTCCCCCGCCGCGCCGTCCAGCGCGTCGGCACGGGCGCTGGCGGCGGCGAGGTCCCCAGCGCGGCGCTGCATGTCCAGCAGGCGCAAGGCGTCCTCGGTGCTGGCCGGCTCCCCCCACAGCGAGATGGCGCGGTGGCGCAGGTCCGACGCATCCTGTCCGGCATCGTCCAGCGCCCAGGCGGCTTGCAGGGCTGCCTCGGCGGCTTCGGCACGCGATCCCAATGCCTCGCAGATGCAGGCCCACCGCAGGGCAGGCATTTGCGGGCCGGAAGTCCGCAGCGCCCGGTAAGCCTCCGACCGCACCACGTCACCGGCGCCGTCCGGCAGATGGGACAGGTCCGGGCCAGATGCGCTGCAACGGCGGCAGGTGGCGATCCACTGCGGCAGGGTGGATCGCGTGGGTTCGCCGGGACGCCCGTCCAGGTCGGGGGCGAGTTCCGCCGGCGGCGGGCGGAACGGCGGCCGGGCGGCGCTGCCGCAGACGGCGCAGGCGGGAAGCTGGCTCACCGTGCCTGCAGGCCGGCGCGCAGCCGGGTCATCGCACGCTCCATCCGGGGCTGGCTTTGCGCGAAGCACAGGCGCAGGTGCCCTTCCCCGCCCTCGCCAAAGGCGCTGCCGGGCGCCAGCGCCACGCCGTGGTCCCGCACCAGGCGCAGCGCCAGGGCCAGGCTGTCGGCCTCGCCGTCCACGCCGATGAAGGCGTAGAACGCGCCATCCGGAGCCGCCAGGCGGATACCGTTCAGCCCGGCCAGGCCGTCCAGCGCCATCTGCCGCCCAGCGGCGCAGTGGGCGCGGAAGCGGCCGACGAAGTCCACGTCCGCCAGCGCGGCCAGGGCGCCAGCCTGGGCGAAAGGGGCGGTGCCGGACTGGGTGACCTCCACCACCTCCGCCACTTGGTCGCGCGCGCCGGCAGGCAGCACCATCCAGCCGAGGCGCCAGCCGGTCATCGCCCAGGTCTTGCTGAAGCTGTTGCAGACCATCACCCGGTCATCGGGTCCGGCCAGGTCCAGCAGGGAGGGCGCAGCCGGGGCGCCGTCATAGACCAGGCGGGCATACACCTCGTCCGACACCAGCCAAACGCCGTGGCGGCGGCACAGGTCCAGGATGGCCTGCAGCTCGGGCAGCGTGGCGGTCCAGCCGGTGGGGTTGTTGGGGGAGTTGAGGATGAACGCCCGCGCGCCGGGCAGCTTGGCGGCGAGGCGGTCCAGGTCGAGGTGGAAGCCGCCATCCGGGCGCGGGTCCAGCGGCAGCACGTCAAGCTCGGCGCCGCGCAGGCGGGCGGCATTGGCCGGGTTGGGCCAAGCCGGGGTGTGCAGCACCACGCGGTCCCCGGCGCAGACGATGCTGGTCAGGGCGACGTTGACCGCCGTCATGCCGGAGGCGGTGACCTGGATGCGGTCCTCGGTGATCGGCAGGGCGTGCAGGTGGGTCAGATGGTCGGCAAGGGCCTGGCGCAGGGCGGGGACGCCGCGCACGTCGGGGTAAAGCGCGTCGCCGCGGGCCAGGGCGGCTTGCAGCGCCGGGGCGGCGCCGGCGGGGGCGGGGTGGTCGCTTTCGCCGAAGCACAGGAACTCGGTGTCCGGACGGGCGCGGGCGGCGCGGGCGATGGCGACGATGCGGGATGGCGGGAGGGTGGCGAGGTCCATGGGTGGAGGAGTAGGCGATTGGCGTTGTGGGGGCCAGGGGCGGTGTGGGGACCGTCGGGATGCGGGGAGATGGCTGGTTTCCCGGGCGGGCGGCGTAGAACCCTGAACAGCAGCCTTTTCCGCCCTTGCGATCACGCCAAGTATGTAGCGGCCTAGATACATAGCAGAGAAGCCGTTTATGCCCGTCACCACGCTATCAAGCCGTGAGTTCAACCAGGATACCAGCCGCGCAAAGAAGGCGGCAGCGGATGGTCCGGTTTTCATCACCGACCGGGGACGCCCGGCGTATGTGCTGCTTACCATCGAAGAATATCACAAGCTGGCAGGCGGACAGGAGAGCATCGTTGACCTGCTTTCCTATCCAGGTGCCGGGGACATCGAATTCGACCCGCCACGCATGAACCTTGTCCTTAAGCCGGCCGACTTTTCCTGATCTACCTGTTGGACACCAACGTCGTTTTAGAAACCCGCAAGGCCAAGGCAGGCCGGGTAAACCAGAACGTGGTCGCGTGGATGTCTGCCGCCCCGAAGGCAACTTTGTATTTGTCCGTGATCACCATCATGGAGCTTGAGATGGGCACGCTTTCAATGAACCGGCACGACCCGCAACAGGCAGCAATCCTGCGTGCATGGCTGGAAACCCGGGTGTTGCAAGCCTTCGCTGACCGCTTGTTGCCGGTGACACTTGCAGTCGCCAAGCAGTGCGCCCGGCTGCACGTCCCCGACCCTCAACCTGAGCGGGACGCCTTAGTTGCCGCGGCCGCCCTGGTCCACGGCATGACCGTCGTGACCCGCAACGTCGCCGGTTTCAAGCCGTCCGGCGTCCCGGTCCTCAATCCCTGGGGCGCCTGACCGCCCTGCCCTATCCCACGTTCGCCCGCGCCGTCGCCAGTGCCGCCACCGCGTCCGCCGTCGCCGCCGAGAGCGTCCAGCCGAGATGGCCGTGCCCGGTGTTGTAGAACACCCGCGGGTTCCGCCCCTGCATTACCCGCGGCATCATGTCCGGCATCATCGGGCGCAGCCCGGCCCACGGCACCGCCTGCCGGGTGCTCATGCCCGGGAAGTGCTCGCGGCACCAATGCACCAGCGGCGCGATCCGTTCGGCGCGTATGTCCTTGTTGGCGCCGCTGAACTCCGCCGTGCCTGCCACGCGCAGGCGGTCCTGGCCCAGGCGGCTGGTCACGATCTTCGCCTTGTCGTCCAGCAGGCTCACCCACGGCGCCGCTGCCTGGTCCGCCGGCTCCGGCAGGCTCACGGTGATCGAGTAGCCCTTGACCGGATAGACGTTCACGCGGTCGCCCATGCTGTGCGCGAGGTCGCGGGACAGGATGCCGCTGCATACCACGACCTTGTCGAAGCGGCTTTCCTGCTCCGGCGCAGGGGTGCCGTTACCCTGCGGTTCGGTGGAATGGTGGCGTATGGTGACGCTGTCGTCGCCGGGCTGGACGGCGGAGACGTGGGTGGACATCTGCATCACCACGCCCAGGCGCTCGCAGGCTGCCGCCAGGCCGACGGTGAACTTGTGGATGTCGCCGGTGAAGTCGGAGGGGGTGAACCAGCCGCCGTACAGCTCGCCTTGCAGGGCCGGCTCGATATGGCGCATTTCCTCGGGCGTCACGGCCCGGCGCTCCAACCCGCCCTTGGCCAGCAGCGCGGTCACCTCGGCGGCGGCGTCGAAGTCGTCCTTGGTCTTGTAGAAGTGCAGGATGCCCCGCTCCTCCAAGTCGAAGTCTATGCCGGCCTCGTCCGCCATGCGCTGCAAGTGGGCGCGGGCCTCGATGGCCAGGCGCACGGTGGTGACCGTGTTCTCCTCGTGGTGCGGGATGGCGGCGACGAACTCGGCCATCCAGGACAGCTTGTGCCAGGACGGCCTGGGGCTCACCAGCAGCGGGGCGCCGGGCTTGAACATCCATTTCAGGCCCTTGAACACCGTGGCCCAGGAGTTCCACACCTCGGCGTTGCTGGCGGAGAGCTGGCCGCCATTGGCGAACGACGTTTCCATGGCGGCATAGGGGTGCGCGTCGAACAGCGTCACCCGGCAGCCGCGCTTGACCAGGTTGTAGGCGGTGGTGACGCCGGTGATCCCCGCGCCGATCACGGCGATGCTGGGGTGGGACGGATCGGGCGTGACAATGGCGGGGGCGGTGGCGAATGTCTCGTGGGTGTCAGGCATGGGCGCTCCTTGTTCCGCTTGGTGCGGTCCGGCGCCCCCTCTGTCATTGGCCTGAGAGTATCGCCATTTCCCGCGCACCGGGAAGGGGCTTACACCGTCGGCAGGGGCATGCGGCCCCACTTTTCAGAGTCCAAGCCAAGACAGCGGTCCCTGGTGCCTGAGAGTTTCCGGGGCGGTTGCTCCGTCGGCGCCGCCCCAGGCAGGGGGCAGTCTCTTCCGCTGCTGTGATGACACATCTGCCTGGCGGCAGCGGCTGTCAAGGACGGGCGGCGTCGTCAGGGAGCCATCAGGTCGTGGGTGACCGGGCTGCTGCGCAGCCGATCCAGCCAGGGGCCGGGCGGGTCGCCCCCGGCGTTGTCAGGGGGCACGATCTGCGTCCATTGCCGGCAATCCACCATCACCCACGGTCCCTCGGCGGGGGGGCCCAGCCCTGGCTCGCACCGCCCGGATGCAGCCAGCGTTGCGGCCTGCGTCCGGTCCTCCACCCGGTTGTGCACCGCCTGGTTCTGCCAGCGCTCCCAGCGGGTGTAGCCTAGGGCCTGGGTGAACTGGAACCGTTCCAGGTGATCGGCGTCCGCCACCGTCCGGCCGCCGAAGTGCTCGGACACCAGAGTCGGCAGCTCCGTGCGGCCGGGGCGGCCCTGGGACATCGTGCGGTATGACACGGGCTGCACCCGCCAGCGCGTGTAGGCGTAGCTCATCCGGTCC
>DASWOJ010000136.1:0-4107 GCA_036398775.1 Acetobacteraceae bacterium | reverse complement strand
ACGGTCACCTCGGTGACCATCGCCAGCATGCCCTCGCTGCCGGTCATCAGGCCAAGCCAGTCGTAGCCCGCGGCGTCGAGGTGGCCGCCGCCGAGGTCCACGACGTCGCCCTCCATGGTGACGATACGGAGGCCGAGCAGGTTGTTGACGGTCACGCCGTATTTCAGGCAGTGCGCGCCGCCCGAGTTCATGCCGATGTTGCCGCCGATCATGCAGGCGAGCTGGCTGCTGGGATCGGGGGCGTAGAAGAAGCCTTCCTCGGCCACGGCCTGGGTGATGCCGATGTTGGTGACGCCGGCCTGCACAGTGGCGCAGCGGTCGCCGTAGTCAATGTCCAGGATGCGGTTCATCCGCATCAGCCCGACCACGACGCTGTCGGCCAGCGGCAACGCGCCGCCCGCCAGGCTGGTGCCGGCGCCGCGGGGTATAACCCGCACTCCGTTCTGGTGGCAGAAGCGCAGCACGGCTGCAACTTGCTCGGTCGTTTCCGGCAGCACCACGGCCAGCGGGATTTGCCGGTAGGCGGGCAGGCCGTCGGTTTCGTAAGGCTTGAGGCGCAGCGGCTCGGTGATGAGGGAAGTCTTGGAGACCAGCTTGGACAGGCCGGCAGCGATCTCGTCCCGCCGGGCGATCACGTCGGCCTTCGGCAACGGCTGTGCGATCATGGTGCGGCGTCTCCGGGGGTTCGTTCGCCTGAACATGGAACCGGTAGAAGGATCGCACAAGACTGTCACGATAACGGTCCAGCCACAACAGAAGCACCCCGGAGCGTTGCTCCGGGGTGCTGGTTTAGCGCATGGCTGGACGCAGGCGCGCTAGCCCTGGCGGGCCTTCATGCGGGGATTCTTCTTGTTGATCACGTAAACGCGGCCGTGCCGGCGCACAACACGGCAGTTCTTGTCGCGCGTCTTGGCCGACTTCAGGCTGTTGCGGATCTTCATGGCATGACCTTCGGGGGCACAAGGCCCGGGATTTGGCTTGGGGAAACGGAAGGACGGTGGTTAGACAGGAGGGGCCGGAGTGTCAACCCGGGTGCCGCCGCGACGCTCCGCCGAATGGTGCGCGCAGAACCCTATCCAAATTCCGTCAGCACGTATCGCACGACCTCCTCGCCTTCCACGCCGGGGATGTGCCGGTGCTCCGGACCTGCAGGTATGTGCAGCATGTCGCCTGGGCCGGCTACGACCTCGTGCCCCTCGAACTGGTAGCGCAGGCGGCCGGACAGCACGAAGACGCTGTGCCCGGTTTCGCACCAATGCGCTGCCGGGCTGCCGGGCGCACGCTCCTGATACCGCAGCGCGATGCCGAAGGGGGACACTGCCTCCCGCACCTGCAACCCTGGCGTTGCTTCCTGCAGGGGATGGTCGGCGGCGCGGAACAGGTAGGGGCTGGCGGACATGACATGACGATACACGGGTTGACCGTGCCGGGGATAGCGCCGAAGTGCCGCGCCATTGCATCCCCGAGGGACACCCGACATGCGACCCCAGGCTGCCTGGACCGCCTTTCTGTTAATGTGCTTCGCCCTGGTGGGCCTGACTGGGATGTTCGCCAGTTACGCCGTCGTCATTCCCCTGGATCGCACCCTGGCCCGCACTGCCGTGCTGGATGGCGTGCTGGCCGAGGAGCGGCAGCCCGATCCCGCGCGGCGGGCGACGCTCCGCATGATGCTGGGGCCTGAGGTGGCACCCCGCATGCTGGATGGCCCGGGCGAGTTGTTCGACCGCGTTGCCGCCCAGCGTGAGGTTGTGCTGCGGGAGGGCACCCAGGAGGAGCGCAGCGTCGTGTATCGCGTCCGGCTGCTGGTTGCAGTGGTTACTGTCATGGCGGGGTTGGTGGGAGGCGGGATCATGGCCCTAGCCCGCCGGGCGCCAACTGGGACCACCTGAGCCGACGTTCGCGCCGCCATGACACAGCAACATATGAACCGGCGTACAAGAGTATGGCCGCGCGTTTCGGGGCAGCTACCGTGTCAAGCAAGCTTGGGCAGCCTGTCGTGCAGCCAGCCAAACGACGTGCCACGCCGGTAAGCTCCTGCAGCTTTTCGCCTGTGCGCAAACCTCCGGCGGTTTGCTTTGAACGGCCAATTTTAGAACGCTCGCCGCCTCCTAGTGGAACAAGCCGAGCGATCCTTGGAATGCTCTGCCGGCAGAAGGGCGGAAGACACTACGCTCTTCCGCCATTATCAGGCCACGAGGCAACAGCTAAGCTAGGCCCAGCTCTTTCCGGTAACGGGCAAAGCAGGCAGCACCGCATTCCAGGCGCATCAGCGCACCTTCTGCCAATGCGGGCGCGAAGTCAGGATTCATAGCGACCAGCGGTTTGCCGGCTTCCGCATTCCAGGCTTCGCTGTGCTTGATGTCCAAGATCGCGTGCAGGTCGAAGTAGTGACGCTGCTTGCCGCTGATGCCGAGCCGGCGCAGCCCGAGGCCAACCAGTTTGGCGCGGGCCGGCGCCGTCTGCTCAATCACGCCCAACGCACCCACGGAGTGATAGGCATAGCGGCGGTTGGCTGCCAGGCCGCTCATGGTATTGGCCAGCGCCAGGCTTTCCCAGACCGTGGTCTCCACTGTCGGGGTCAGCTTGAGGTGCCGGGCCAGGCCTTCCAAAAGAGGGCCGTGCATGCCCTTGGCGTTGCCGCGGCCCATCTCATCCCAGTAGTTGCGGGCCAATTCCAGCTTCGGCTGCGTGGGCAGGCGAAGCTGCGTCATGGCGGTAAGATCCTCGAATCCGGCCTCTCCCGCGACTTCCTGCTGCAGGAACCAGCACATCTCGTCCATCGTCGCCTGCTCGGCGAGATAAGGGAACAACGGATCATTCTGGCCGGGACCGGTGTGCTCCAGAGTCTCGAACCAGGCGATGAAGCCATCAGGGTCGCGTGGCGCTTCTGCGGCGCGTCCGGACACCTTGGCGCGCAACCCCTCCAACCAGTGCCCTTCTTGGACCAGCAGGCCGGCAGTTTCAGAAATCTCCTGTTCCCAGCCTGGACCGGGCAGCGCCGGGGTAAAGCGGCGGGCGTTCAATTCGGCGAGCGTGTGATGCCAACGGTCGTCGGACGACACGCCGGGGTGCAGCATTCCATCGGGCATCGAGGCATTCCTTTGTCGGTGTGTCTGGCAGGCGCCGTCGTTGCGGCTTATTGTTTAGTCACTGTTAACAGTATGGCGGCAATGCGGTCAGCGGCAGTGTAGGCCCCGCCGTCCAACTCCTCACCGAAGACGTCGGGGTCAAGCTCCCGGTAAGTCCAGTCAGTCTTCATTCCGGCAAGTCGGGTCGCGGCGGCATCACGGAAGGGATCAATCCCATTCACAACCGCGGCACCGGTGTAGAGCAGCAGGGTGCCCCCGGGGGCGAGCCGGTCCAGCGCCGCATCGAGGATCGCAAGCGACAGCCCGGCGCCCAGCGGGCCGCCGCCATGGCGGTAGGCACGCTCGCCGGGGTCAACCAGATAGGGCGGATTGGCGACGATCAGGTCGAAAGCGCCATCCACGCCTCCCAGCAAGTTGCTATTGACAGCGCGGATTTCGACGCCGGCCAGCGTGGCATTGGCGCGGGTCAGGCGTAGGGCGGCATCGTTGATGTCCACCGCCAAAACCTCCGCGGCTGGGTGCGCCCGGGCCAAGAGGATCGCGCCGGGTCCGCCGCCGCAGCCAACATCCACCGCCCTGGTTACCGGCGCGGCGGGGCGGTAGGCCAGAATGGCGGTGGCGAAGCGGTAGGTGTCTGGTCCGAAGAACACCGCATCCGCCGCGGCCGTCGGGTAGGCGGAGTGCAGGAACAGTTCTCCGTCCAGCGTGGACAGGCGGACCAGGCTGCGGTGACCGCCGGGGTGGTCGGCCAGCACGGCGGCATCCCGCATGGCGCCCAGGATGGCGCTCGGCACCACGTCGTCCCGGAACGGCCTGCTCCAGCCGAACACGCCGCGCAGGTCCGCAGCCCATTGGGCATCAGGACGGGCGTTGACCCGGGCAAGGAGCGGTCGATGCGGTCATCCGGACTGAGAAACCTTTGCCATGGGCTAGCGCCGCATGATCAGGCCGAGCACGAATCCCACGCCGGCCGCGATGCCGATGGCCTGGAGGGGATTATCGCGGATGTATTGCTCGG
>DASWOJ010000135.1:0-15994 GCA_036398775.1 Acetobacteraceae bacterium | reverse complement strand
ACGTGCCGCACCATGCTCTTGGCTTCATCGGGCGAGCTGTAGGGGCCGGCGAGCAGGTGCTTGCGCTTGCCATCTACGGCACTGACGTAGTGGTGCGGATGGGCCGGGTTGACCATGCCAGCCTGCGACCCGCCGGCTTTTGCTTCCGCGTCCATTTCGATTGCTACAGCCGTCGCCGCCCTGCGAACGTCGCCGGCATACCCGAAGCCTTCCCCCACCTTCGCCTTTACGCGCTGGACCAGGTTCCACAGTTGGTCCGATGACCCGTTCTGCGCCATTTCGAGGCAGATGTTGCCCACCTTGGGATTGCCACTCTCAATTTGATAGGCCAGCACCGTCGCAATTGAGCCTTCCGGCCCGGACCCATAGGTGCGCTCGACGCCGTGCAGGAAGTCCACTCCTTTGCCTGGTAGGGGCGCGGCTGTCTTTCCCGTTGGAATGACGCTTGCCGCCGAAACTAAGGTTGAAGCCGACCCGGACCACACTTCGCACTTGTCACCGCGGACTTGCCTGACAATTCCGGTGAAGGGCCGCTCATTCATCGAGAACGTGACTTCGGCTCCTGGGAACAGCGCCGCCGATGGCTTCGTCCGTGCCCGGGATGCCAGCTCCGCCCGTGCATAGCCGGCCTCGTCCTGATACTGCCCGGCCTTGGTGCTGCCGATGCCGTCCATGGCTTGTGCAGCCTCGCCGGCGTCCTTTTGGATGTAGCGCAGCGACTCGTCGGACAGCGTCCGCATCCGGCCTTGGGTGCGGGCGTGCCAGTCGGTTTCGTCGCGCCAGTCCTTGGGCGTCGGCAGCTCGACGCGATAGGCCGCGACGGCAGCCCGTATGGCATCGGTGCGGTTCGTGGCGGCCGGCAGGTCGGGCTTGCCCGGCACCACGACCCGGAAGAAGCCGCCTTCCGTGCGCAGGACCGAGCCAGGCGGCAGCGGCACGTCGCCGGCCAGGACCTCGTCCGGGATCGGCTTGGCGCCGCCGCGAGGCATCCCCAGGTCCTGCGCCTGCATGGGCTGCACCGGCGCCGCAGGGATCGCCACCGGCGCCGCCGGCGGTGCTGCCGCAGGGCTGGCGCCGACGTCGCCGATATAGGCCAGGCTGCCTTCCATGATGGCGTCGCGCTGGGTCCGGCCGGAGAAGTGGATGCGGCTGCCGTCCGAGAAGTGCAGCTCTTGCTTGCCCTTGGCCGCCTCCATCCGGGCGTCATCGGCAAGCGCCAGGTGGGCCACCACGTCCTTGCCGCGATCTTGCGCCGCATCGAGGAGGCCGCGGATGGACTTCCGCGGCGTGTAGGCGAGCAGCACCTGGGACCCGTCCGGCTTGGACAGCACCGCCTCGTGCCGGGTGGGGTAATTCTTGAGGCGTTCCAAGCTGGCCATCTGCGCCGGCGTCAGGGTTGGCGCGGCACGAATTTGGCTGGCGGCCGGAGCCACATCCGGCGCCTTCATCCGGGTGGCGGTGTAGGGTGCCACGTAGGTTCCGGCGGCCGTGGTGTGGCCGGCAACCTGGACCGGAGCTGAGAACAGGTCGCCCATGGCGCCGCCGCGGATCGCAGCCTTCAGGAACAGGATGGACTTGGCCATCGGTTCGCCGCCGCCGCCGCCGCCGCCGTGCCCTGCCAGCGGGTCCTCGCAGGCGTCGCCTTGCAGGTAGGCGGCCGTGCGGTCGCCCTTGTAGTCCGTCCAGGAGTTGCCGTGCAGCACGTCCTGCGCACCGCCCGGGCCGCCCTTCGGCCGCCGGAAGATGGCCCCCTCACGGTCGAAATGCTCCCAGGCCGCAGCCTCCCCGGCGCCCATGGCCTTCGCCATCGGCTGGCCTTCGGCGGGCGCTCCAGCGCCGGCGCCGCTTGGCGCCCCTTTTGCGGCGCCGGCCTTGGCCCAGGCGGACCCGTATATCTGGCTGGACTGGTCAAAGGCTGCCTGCCACGCCTGGCCATCCTCTTCCGACCATTCGGCGCGCGGCTTGGCGTCAATCTTGCGCATGACCTCGTACGGCTTGTGGCCCTGTTCCTTGGCTTCCAGCATCTGCTTCAGGTGGACCTGTACCTCACCAATCAGCCCGTTCGGGAACTTCACGGACAGCATCAGGTCGCGGTAGCCTTCCGGCAGCGGCTTGGCGAAACGGTCCTTGGGTTGCTGCGCCAGCACAAGGCCGGACTTCTTGAGCTGATCGAGCGCGCCGACCAGGTCGTCCATCGTGTCCACGGCCAGGCTGCAACGGACGGTGTCCTTCAGTTGCGACCAATCGCCGCCGTAGTCCGCCTCCACCTTCTCGCCCGCGCGCTTCTCCCCCTTCAACGGCGCGATGAACAGCATCCCGCCGGGCTTGGTCCAATCCACGCTTTCCATTCCGCCGGACATGGTTTGGAAGCCCATTTGGTCGCAGACGCCCTTGCCGCGGTTCAGCCAGTCCTTCAGGTGATCGAGGGCTTCGCCGGATGCCTTGTAGAGCGCATCCTTGTCCGCGAAGGGCTGCTTTGCCTTGGGCGGCAGGGACGACACTTCGGCATGATCGAACAGCGGCGGCGGGTTCTTGGGCGCCGCCTGCGCTGAATCGGACACCTTCGCTTCGTCCGGTGCCCCGCCGGGTGCTGCGGCCGGACCCTCGATGGCGTCATGGCGGACCTGGTGCTCCCGCTCCCCGTCATGCACCGTCACGCCATCGGCGCCGCTGGCCACGATCTTGCCGGACCCCTGCACGTCGCCATGCCGGAAGGTGACTTGGTCGCCGTGCTTCATCGGTGCCGGAGCGTCCGGGTCCTGCCCGGCCGCCCGCATCTTGTCCCGCCCCTCGAAGTCCGGGGCGTCATCCATCGTCGGCTGCCCGGCGGCCGTTTGCTTGGCGTTGAAATCCGCCGCCTTGGCGCGGTTCTCCGGGCTGTTGTTGTCGTGCGCCGGTCCGTGCAACCGGCCGATGGACCCGGCCGGACGGGCTGCACCCTTCGGCGCCGCCGGTTGATCCACGGCCGTTTTCGTCCAACGCTGGGTGGAATGCCCGGCGCGGTCGGTAACGCGCTTCAGGGCGAGGCCAGGGCGGTTCGCCACCGCCCCGGCAGCTTTCAGGAATAGGATGGGGCCGGTGGACGTCATAGCGGGTTCCTTGGCTTTCGTGAGGCGGTCCATGCCGCCCATCAGGGGATCGTCGGCTTTCGCCGGGGCCGGCTCAGGCGCGGGGGCGCCGGCGGCAACGGGCACTTCGCCGGCGAGGAACCGGCGGCGGCCGTCATCGTCTTCCAGGAGCGCGCCATCGGCTCCCTGGTCCACCAGCGCGTATCGCTGCAGCATCCGCTTCTTGTGGCCGAGGTAGCTGTCCCAGGGCAGTTGATGCCGCTTGCCGGCGTCGCACTTGCCCGTCATGCCGTCCCGGCCGGCAGACAGGACCTGGACGGCCATGGCGCCTTGCACCGGATGCTGCACATAGACGTGGTCCCCGCGCTCGACGCCGGGCACGGGCTTGGCCGGCTTCCTGGGAGGAGGCTTCGCCATCACGCCCCCAGCGAATAGATTTGCAGCGCCTTGCCGAAGTCTCCGCCGGCGGCGCCACTGCCAAAGTCCCCACCCCCACCACCGGCATCATCGCCGCCCGGCTGACCCGGGGGCGGAGGGGTGCCGCTGCCGTCATCGGCCGGGGCGCCGCTGGCATCATCGCCGCCGTCGCCACCCTCATCCGGGTTGCCGAAATCCGGCTTTTCCTCGCCGGGACCCCCACCAAAGTCCCCGCCGGGCTGCGGCGGCTGGTTGAGCTGCATGGCCGGGCCGACCAGCGAAGGGTTGACCGGCAGGGCGCCAACCTTCGCATCCGGGTGCGGCCCATAGCCCTGTTCGGCGCGGACCTCGTCCACCGTCAGGACGAGCTTCTTGGCCTCCCACTGCCGAGCCTCGTCCTCTTGCTTGACGCCGACCCACCGGAAGCAGAACTTGGGATCGAACTCTGCTACGATAAAGTCCGTCAGCATGGCCTCATAGTATGCCATGAAGGGGTGGAGGCCGCTGTCCCTGGAATTGGTCAGCTTCTCCTCAGTATCGTTGCCTGCCAGTGCGCTCTTGGTGCCGGCTGAAAAGCTTTCGAAGTTTATTTCGTCTGGCGACATTCCGTAAATCGCGCAGATGATTGACACGAGCAGGGTCATCCATTTGGCGAACATTACGTCGGAGAACTCGACGCCGAACTTTTCGAACGTCGCTTTGCTGTTGGGTTCGCTGGACACCATGACGGGCAGGTTCCAGGCGTTGTTGACCCCTTTGACGGTCTGCGCCCAATACCGCTTGAACGCCGCCAGATCGGTTTCCGAGTAGTCGCCGGTGAGCTGCAGCAGGCCCTTCGGGATCGAGTTTTGGTCAAACCCGGCGTTGTTGTAGGCCATCGCATTCAGGAAGCCGGTCACGACGCGTACCAGCAGCTCCGGCTCGCCCTGGCCATAGCCGGCTAGGCGGACATCGGTGCGCGGGTTGCGGACCTCGTAAATCAGGCTGTCATTGGTGTAGGCCGTGGTGATGCGGCCCTGGACGACCTGCAGCGCGGTCACGCTGTCATCGCCCTGGTAGCCTTCCTCCGTGCACAGGCGGACGGTGCTGCCGTCCACGGCATAGAACCCGTCAATGCCGAGAGCGCGGTTGCGCTTCATCTCGACTTCAATCGGTGCCGCATCCATGGTCAGGCTGTCCGTCGCGCTCTTGGCCAGGAACTGGCTGAATGAAGCGCGCCCCATCGCCTTGCGCCGGCGCGGGTTGAACTCCCAGCCGCAGTTGGCCATGAAGGCGCCCAGCAGCTCCGCAGACTTGTGCTCCTCCGGCGTCATCTTGTGCTTGCGGCTGACGTGGCGGATTTCGAAGCCCGGCCCGCCGTCTTCCGAGATTTGCGCGAAGCGGCCGATCTGCCGGACCCGCGTCATCACCACGGCTTTCAGCACCGGCGTTTGCTCGACCATCTGCCGCAGGCCGTCGAAGCTGAGCTGGCTTGGCTTCTCGTAATACTCGCCGGAAATCGTCAGTTGAAGCTTGTCCAGGTAAACCGACTTCATGCCGCGTTCGCCCGGCTTGCGCATGGTGTGCTCGTTGCCGCCGAGCTGTTGCGCGGCGCCCTTGGCCTTGGCCATGACGTACTGGTCGTCCAGGTCATCGCGGATCATGTTGATGATCGGCATGAGATCGGACCGCGGGATCAACGCGGAGGCCAGCGGCTTGTGCGCCTTCTGCAACTCGGATTCCGCGTCGAAGCGTTCGGACGCCGGCGCACGGGGATCGGACAGGACGCTTCGGGCTTGATCGGACATGCCGGCATCGTGGCGTCACGACCCACGGGACAGCCCTTGCCTGCCCGGGGTAATATGCTTGGACCCGTCACCAGGAGAGGCCGATGCCGACACTCGAACTCCAGCCCGCGCACCGCCGGGTCCTGGCCTACCTCAACCAGAACCCGTGGTGGCATACCGTTGGGCAACTGCAGGACACGCCCAGCTTGCGGCCCGGCGACGCGGACGCGGCGCTCCCCGATCTGATCGAGGAGGGCTATGCAAAGCACATCGCCGACGGGGACATCGTCGCCGTCACGCCGCGCGGCACGGAGGCAGCGCGATTCACCCAGCACACCGAGCGCGCGGCATGAGCGGGGCGCAGGACACAGACACGGCTGCAAGCCTTCGCGCAGCCACGCCAGAGGCCCGCCGGCCGGCGATAACTTGCCCGACGTGCCGGCGCACCAGCCATCACCCGACGGACGTGTCAGAACGCTACTGCGCCGCCTGCGGCAAGTGGCACGCGGACATGGGCATCGAGGCCCGGACCAAGCCGCCGCGGCGGGCCGCGCCTTACCCGGACGAGGCGGAGCTGGCCGCCCTGCGGATGCTGCCCGAGGAGGACCACTTCCACGTTGCCAGGCTCTTGGCGGTAGAGGGCTACACGAACCTCAAGCCCCTGCCCGGCCATCGCTACGCGGCACTGCGCCGGTTCGGCTTCACCACGGCTATCGTCGTCGGCAAGCTGGACGACCTCTACGGCATCGGCGACCGCTGGTGCTACCATGACGCCGCCATGGCAGCCGATGCCCTGGCCGCGTGGAACGGCGCCGGTGAACCCGTCGGGTGGCACCGCCACCCCGGCAGCGGCCGGCGCTTGGCGGAGGACGACGAAGCCTGGGACGGCGACAACAACCAGGTGCCCCAGGGCATGGTTTACCTCCGTGGCTGACGTGCTCCTCGAACTGCCGGCGCCGCCGGACCAGCGCGTCCGCGAGCTGCACGCATGGATCGCCACGCACCGGAGCGGGGCGGAGGGCATCATCAGCGCCGATCTGCCGGGGCCGCTAGGCGAGAAGATGCACATGCCGCTTGTGTCCAGCAGGCGTGACGTTGCCGTCGCCCTGGAGCCATTCGCCAAGCGCGCCCTGTTCCTGGGTCGCAACCAGCAGGACCCGGCGGTGTCGGTGCGGCTTGTCACGTTCAAAATCGAGGCGGCCCCATGAGCGTGGCACAGCGGATACTGACGATTGGCGGGGCGGAGATGGCCGCCATCCAGGACCTTCGCGCCCGGGCCGCCGCCCAGCCGCTGGACCTGGCGGAACTCGTGAAGGCAGCCGAGACGCCGGACGGCAAGGCAAGGTTCATGGCGACCCTGCGTAACCTCTCCGTTCGCATCCCGGACTGCTACAGCGTGACCTACTCCGTAGAAGTCCAGCCGTGCGGCCTATGCCGGCACATGAGCGTCAGTGTCGGCACGGTGCCGGACGGGCTGATGCCGCATCCAGGGGCCGTCAACATCCTGGCCGGAGCCTTCGGCTTCCAGGGTGGCATTGATAGCTGGATGCTATGGGAGGAGATGACGGCGGATGGCTTCCGCGCCATGAACGTCCTACAGCCGGTTGCCGTCATGGAAGAAGCCGTGGCCTAGCCGCGTTGCTAGGTGGCGTGGTGCTCCGCCGGCGCCGGCGAACGCTGGCGCGGCGGCCGTGACGCCTTGGCGGTTCCACCCGGCCCATACAGCACGTCCAGCCCGGCCGGCAGGACGGTGATGCGCGACCCGTTCACGTAGGGCCGCTGCCGGACGACCAGGCCGCGCTCCACCAGCCGTCGCACGTTCTTGCCGACGTTCGTCTGGCTGATGCCGAGCAATGGCATCAGCTCCGCGCAGCGCAGCCCGTCCGGGGCGTGGGCAATGGCAGCCAGGGCGGCGAGTTGGCGCGGCGTCAGCTCCCCACGCGAAACGACCGGGCGGTTTACCAGGCAGCCGCAGGACGTGGTGTTGCCGGTCTTCAGATCCTTCGCGCGGGCCGCGGTCGTGCGTCCGCACTTGCATTGGCAGGTCCAGCGCATCCCTTGCTGGCGCGCGATCCTTGGGGCGAGCGCCTTCACCTCCAGCATCCCGAAGGTTGCCCCAACCAGGTCAATCCGGCCGGCGCAGCCGCAGCTTCGCCGGCCGCAGCCGGACAGCAGGCTTCGGCTGGGACACACAGTTTCGGTGCCGCAGGCGCAGCGGACGTGCCAGGCTGGCCCACGCTTGTCCCGTGGGGCCGGTCCCTCGACAAACAGGCGGCCGATGGTGCGGCCGGTCAGGTCAAGCTGCTTGGGCATGGGCGCCTTTCGCGTAGAGGGGGCAGGCTGGGTCGCTGGCCGCGACCCGGAACCCGCGTTCGGTGCAATCGCCGGCGACGAAGTGTGCACAACGTCCACACACGCCTTCCGGTAGGCTGTCCAGGGCTGCCATGACGTGCCCCGGCAGGCCTGGCATGGCCCGCTCCGCCGCGGCGACCGCGAGGGCGGCCGGCGCCGGCGTCAGGTCCGGCAGGATGAAGCTGGACGTCCCGAACGACCGGCACCAGCCGGCGCAGGCGAGCATGAGCGCAAACGAGAAGTGCGGGTCAATCCCGATCTTGCGTACGCTGCGCTTCATCTTGTGCTCGTGCTCGTCCATTTCTGTTACCAGGGCCGTCCGGGTGAAGTGGTCCCACAGCACGTCCGATAGCAGCAGCACCGTGCGCGGCGTCTTCTTGACCAGGATTTCCTGGCTTAGCAGCTTGGGGTCTGGCGTCCAAAACGTGCCCTTGACGATGCGCGCGAAGGTCCAGTCCATCATCTTGTACTGGTCAAGCGAGCAGGTGTAGCGGTCCCGGTGCTCCGCCGCCGTCTTCCGGTCCGCGGCCGACTGCACCGCATCGCCCCAGCGCATCATGTCGTCGGCGATGTTCTCATAGCTCGACACCAGGAACACCTTGCCGGGGTGGCGGGACGCAAAGGCCTTGGCGCTGTCATAGTTGGGGAGCTGTTCGCAGATGGCGACCACGACGCCATACTGCACCATGAGCACGTCCAGCCGCGCCCAGGGGTCCAAGGCGTGGATTTGCTCCGCATGGGCCAGCGCCATGACGCCGTTTGGCAGCCGTTCCAAGATGATGACACAGGCGAAGCCGCCCATGTTGTCAACGCCCATGTAGCTGCCGCGGGCCGACTTCTTCCAGGTCAGGCCGTGCGCCATGCCGGCCGCGGCGCAGGCCCGCAGGTGTTCCATCGTAACCGGCACTTGCGACGGGTCGTTGAAGGGCTTGCCGAGCTTCCGGTTGTAGAAGTTTTTCAGGTTGGTCGCGTTGTTGTAGGCCTCCATCATCTCCCGGGCCGAAATTGTCGGGCTTAGGAACTGCGGGAAGTGGACCGAGACGATGCCGCGGCCCTTGTCGTCCAGGGCGCCGGCGTTGTCCGGCCGCCACTCCCCATCCTGTGTGTCCGGCAGATCGGCGCCGCAGTGGACGCAGCAGTAGCGCCAGTTGCGCGTGGCCTCGTCGTATTGGATGCAGCAGGGCTTGCCGGCCGTGGCCGGGAAGTGATCGTCCATCACCTGGTCGTTGCCGCAGGCCCGGCAGAAGGTATGGAAGCGATGCTGGGTGCCGCGCTTGTACCAGTGGTTGATGTCGCTGTCCGGCCAGTTGGCCGTGGACCCCATCAGCTTGAACTTGATTTCCGAGGCTGACAGCCGCTCCGCCGTCTTTTCCATGCTTTCAATGGACATCTCCTGGACCTCGTCAAAGGAGAGGATGTCCATGGGCATGGACTCGGTCGTGGTCCGGCCGCTGGTCCAAAGGAACAGGATGAGGCTGCCGCCCAGCCGGCGGGACATGACGTTGCCTTCCCCGCCCTTCCGGCGGGCGGCGACGTCGCCCTCCATCAGCCGGGCATGGGCATCCGGCACCAGGCGCAGGATAGGCAGATAGCGTTCCGTGCTCTTCAAGGCGGCCAGGTCGCGGCCCGGCAGGAACATGCCGATGGTCGCCGGGTCGTGCTTCAGGGCGAGGTAAATGGTCGCCAGCATCTCCATCACGGTGAAGCCGACCTGCGCGCATTTCTGCATGACGACGGTGCGTTCCAGCGCCTCCGCCCGCGTGGTCGGTATCAGGTCGTAGATGAAGTGCATCGCCGGCCGGTTCACGAGCGTATAGGGGCGGCCGTCCACCTTCAGGCCCTTGCGCCCCAGGTCCTCGCACCACTCCCGGAAGGTCATATCCTCTGGAATCGTGCCGGCCCGGTCATAGCCGGCCTCGACGCAGAAGGCGGATATGTGGCGGTTGGCAATGCTGCCGATCCGCTCCGCCATCGCGTCCGGCAGCATCAGGCAGCCTTGGGGGTCGCGGAGACTTGCGGGCGGGACCACCGCGTTTGGACTTTGCGCATACGGGCAACCACGGCTTGCGCCAGCTCCGGCGCCAGCGGCCGGACTTCCGCCAGCATCTCCGCCATGAAGGTTTCGATCTGTTGGACGTTGCTCACGGACTCGTACAGCTTGAGCGAGGTTTCCAGGCAGCGCCGGAGGGCTTCAACGGCATTCAGGGCTTGCTTGGCGTTGCGCACCTTCCCATCGGTGCCCAGCGAGGCCAGCAGCACCTTGTTGCAGGTCGCCTGGATCGTCCCGAGCTGGTCCAGCACGGCCCGGGCTTCCGTGGGCACCAGGGACACCGATGCGGAAGGTTCGGCCGCCGCCGCAGCAACCGTATCGGCGATCCCTGCCACCGTGGCGGCGACGGCCGCCAGCTCCGCCGGCGCCGGCAGGCTGTCCAGCACCGCGGCGGCGTCGCGCGCCGTGGCCAGGGAGGCGAGCTGCGCCGTCTCCTCGACGGCCGCCGCGGCTGCAACCTTCCGCGCAGCTTCCAGTGCCGCAGGGTCAGGCGCCGGCGCCGGTGCGCTGGCCTCCCGCTTCAGATCCGTGACCCATGCGTGCACCCGCGAGCGCGTGGCGCCCAGCTCGACGAAGCGCCGCACCACGGCCATGGTATCCAAGCCGGCAACGCCCACCCGGGCTATCTCGGTTCGGACATACTCCTCGCATTGCGTGCGGAGGGGATTGCAGGGGGGCGCCATGCCGGCATGGTGGCGTCACGACCTTTGCTCAGATCGCGCCGCCATCACGCAAGGCGCCGATGAACCGCTGTACATCCGGCTGCCAGGCGCCGTAGCGCCGGACAACATCATCAAATTCCTCGATGTCGTGAGGCCGAAGGTCCCAGCACGGCATTCCTTCCGGCGTGAACTTCAGCTCCCCATCCCTATCCGTCGCGTGCCTCGCATGAAGCAGCTCGTGGAACACCAAGGCTTCGCGCTGCAACGGCGGGGCTTGCTCCCACCAGCCAGCATCCAGCAGCATGATAAAATCGGGGACGCCGTCGCACAGGCGGGACAGCATCCATGTGCCGACGTGGGCCAAGGCGCCGCTGAACCGTGGCAAGCACATCTCGCCCCGGACGGGCAGGCCGGACTTTATCTTCGGCTCCACGCGCATGAGGAATAGGATTGTCGCTTCGCCATTGCGCACGTCGGCGAACACCTCCTCCCGCTGGATCAACCGGGTGGCGATGGGCCGCGGGTCCCATTCATCCTCCCCGGGCGACCAGAACAGGTCTTCCGGCCCAACGGGTTCGCCCAGCTCAGGGCGAGGCCGGTCCGTCCCGTCGAACATTCAGAGCGGCCAGACGCTATGGCCGATGACCTCACGGCAGGGCGCGAAGGTGGCGAGGACGCCCGGCGGGGCCGGCTCCCGGCAGTAGGACACCACGGCGGGCGGCGGCGGGAGCATCGGCCGGGCCGGCTGCATCGAGAGCGGACCAGGCACCGCGAACAGCGAGGGCGGCGCAAGGCTCACGGAGGCGAGCACCACGCCCAGGGCGACCAGGACCCACAGGTCTTTCGGGATCATGCGGCGAACAGCGGCAGCGCCGCCCCTCCCCCTACGAGGTTGAACCGACGGCGGATGTCCGCCGCGAAGGTCGGGTCCCGCTCCATCATCAGGGCGTGCATCCCTTCCGCGAGGCAGGCGGCACCCAGCGTCCCGGACCCGGCAAAGGGGTCAAGCACCCGGCTGCCGGGCTGCGCCACCAGGCGGACCAGCCAGCGCAGCAGGTCCACCCGCTTGACCGTGGGATGGTCACTGCCGGCCCGGTCCGACTTCGTGGCCTTGCCCGAGAAGAAGAAGCGGGCCGGGCTGCCGGCGTCGTGGTGAAAGGCCGGATTCTGCCCGTCCGGCAAGCCGCGGCGAAGGCCATGGGCGACGCTGGTGTTGACCCCGCGCAGCTTGGGGCCGGACGCTGGCGCCGATGCGCCGCGGCTGCCGGCCGCCGCAAACGCGGCCAGGACCTCGTCAGACCCATCGTGCACCACGTTCGCCGGCCAGCGGCCCGGCGCCTGGATGCCGTGGTAGTCTGGTCCGTCGTCGGGCCGATATGACCCACCAGTCCGGTTTTGCTCCGCACCAGGCTTGCGCCGCTTGATGGTGTAAGCCCCGCCTTGGGCGTCATCCCCGTGAATGCGGCAGGCGTCGATGTGCAGCCCACCCACGCCATGTTGCAGGACGTTGGACGCCAGGGTCCGCGGGAAGGGCTTGCGCGCCACCGTGATGGGTTCCCAGGCCGGCTTGAGGCTTGACCCCCACCCGGCCCACTGCGCCGCTTCCGCGGTGCCCGGGCCGTGCGTCCGGTCAATCGCCTTGGCGACGTTGTGGGACTTCGGCATCCCGCAGCCGTACAGCCACCCCGGCCAGGTTTCCGTGGTGCTTTGCTCGTTGCGGATGCAGTCCCGGATTTCGAACCCGGCGTCCTCGATGGCGCAGACCATGCGGTGCCAGGTGCGCGTGCCGCCGAAGGCGAGCAGGTGCGCGCCGGGCTTGAGCACCCGGCGGACTTCCGCCCATAGCTCGACCTGGAATGCGGTGTTGCCGCCGTCCCACTTGGCCCCCATGAACCCGGTGCCGATGCGCGCCCGGCCTTGCGGCGTCCTGGAGCTGGCGCTTGCCGGACCGCTTCCGCCCTTCTTGCCTTCCGTCAAGTGATACGGCGGGTCCGTGACGCAGGCGTCCAGGCTGTCCGAGGGCAGGGTGCGCAGCAGAGCCAGGCAGTCCCCGTGCAGCAATTCGACGCTCATGCTGCCACCACGCTGTCACCGAACAGGATAACGACCTCCGCCGGCGAGGACGGGGACTTCGTCGGGTTCGGGCCGCAGCGGAACAGCGAAGCGCGGGCGCGCGGGCCAGTCAGCATCCCGCAGCCGCAGATGCCTTCCGGCTGCGGGCTTGGGACCGCATCGCAACTGGAGCACGAGTAGGCAGCACCGGAGCGCATGACCCGGGCGCCGCAGCGCCGGCAGGCGTGGGCCGTCTTCTCGAAAAGCTGGATAGGAGGGGGCGCAGCCTCGCACGTCAGGGCACCCGGTCCAGCGGGCGTCACGCCGCAAACAGGGGCGCCAGGCCGAACGCAAGCGGGCCGTTGGCAGCCTTGGCCATCGCCATGATCGCCTCGACGCGGGTTGCCACCTTGGAGGACACCTGGATCACCACGTCCGGGCCGTTGGCCACGGTCAGGACTTCCGTATGCAGCGCATCGGACAGCGCCGGCCGGTTGCCCTTGCGGTTGCGGCCGACGTCGGCTTCCCGTGCCCTGTTGTAGCAACTGACGCAGTGATGGCCCTTAATCAGCCGGGCGCCGGTGCGCAGGCAGCGGGGGCAGACGTTGCGCAGGTCGGACACCGCCTTGGCCATCGGCGGCACCGTCTTGCCGGCGTGGGCTGCGCCGATGGGGCAGAACTTGCACGGCGCCGTGCTTTCCCAGGGGTCCGGGGTGCGGTTTTGCGCCGCTTCATACAGCCGGGCGCAGCCCTTCGTGGTCAGCTTCAAGTTGCGGGCTTCGCACCGCATCAGCACCAGGTCAGCACTCATTGAAACCCCCGCGGGAACGCACCTTGTTCGCCGCTCACTATATCGTGAGCGCAAGGTTTGTTCACGCGGGGGCATGACGTAGATATTGCCGTAACTTATTGAACTAGAACCATTTAACCTGAAACGAACTACAAAGGATCACGAGAAAGGCGGAAAGCTAACCCGGACGGCTCCCGCACGGCTACGTTGCGTGGCCGTCATCAACGGGCGGGGCCGCGCGCACCGCCTCCACGGCGCTCAGGCCGGTCGCCACGTCGCTGGCGAATCCGACCATTCCGGGGAACCGGGGATCACGCTGCACCAGCAGCACCGCATCCAGCGCAGCCCGGCGCGCGGCCGTCTCGACATCGGGATGCCCTGGCATCAGGACAGACACCAGCGCGCCAGCCAGGCCAGGCACCGCAACGTCCCAGCCCATGGTCCCCTGCAGCACCGCGGCAATGATGCCGACCGCCGTTGCGAAGCCAAGGATCGTGCTGGTCTGGCGTAGCCAGGACACCAGGGCAGGAAAGCGGGCGCGCACGGCCGCGAACAGCAAGGCGACTTGGGCGAGAACATAAGCGATGGCGGACATGGCAGACTCCGGTTGTGGGAAGGGGTGCGCGGACGCGCTAGGGGGCTTTGAGGTGCCCGGCGGGATGGGTCAGGAGCGGCAGCAGCGTTTCCGCCCCAGCCGGGCCGGTCGCCACCTGCGTCACCCTGACCGGCACGTCCGGGCTTTCGCGCGGCTCCACCTGCAGGGCCGGCACCAGCGGGCAGTTGTCATAGGCCCGGCTCCAATAGAACCAGTCGCCAATCGTGACGTTCGACGGCAGCGGGATGGAGACGATGTAGGTCACTTCCACATTCAGCGGCGTCGGCGGGTTCGCCGTGCTTGGCAGGTTGACCCAACGGCGGATCGGCCGCCCGTAGCGGTCAACCGCGTTCGTCGGCTGCCACATCCAGCGTTCGACATGGGCGTCGCATTGGTGCGTCCGAATGATCGTGAGCTGGATCTCAAGCGCCCCGTTGACCACCGCCAAGCCGTCGGCCTCACGCACCCCGACCAGGGCCACAGCGGGCGCCTGTGCCAGCCGCACCACCACGCCGAAGCCGCCACCACCGCCCAGGATGCAGGCGATCAAGACCACCAGCCAGGAGGACCGGATCGTTGCAATGGCTCGTGTCATGGGTGCTTTCCGCTTATGTAGGTCAGTGCCGCAGCAAACAGGGCGGATACCGCCGCACCGATAGCCGCCGTAATGACCTTGCTGGTCCCCGCCTCGCGGGTGATCTTGCGATCACGTATCCACGTCAGGAGCTGCGCGTGTTCCTGGCGGCCTTTGAAGCTGGAGAACTCGACGCCAACCTCTTCCCACGACCGCTCGATCTGTTCACGGGCGAGCTTGCGCACCGTCTCGATTTCCGTGGGGCTGAAACCGTCGTCCGTCACGATGCGGCGTCTCGATGGCCCGTCGCCGCCACCGTGCTGCGTGTCACCCGACACAGCCAGGCTCCCCAGGCAGGATGCCGGCGGCCTGGCCGTCCCGGCAGAAGCGCGCCCACAAGGTGCGCAGCTTGCCGAGCTGGTCCGCCGTGAAGGCGGATTCGTCCACTGACAACTTGACCGGATGTTCCGGCCTTGTTGGCAGGTAGCCCGCCAGGAAGGCGGCGGCCGGGCTGATCGAGCGGTAGCCGTCGTCGTATTCGACGTAGTATTCCCCTACTTCCGGCGTCCGGGTGGCAAACATATGCGCGCGGCCGTGGCGCAGCTCCGCCGTCCCGTCCGGCAGCTCCACCAGCAGCACCGCAAGGATCACGTCCACGGCGAGGATGCGGGCGGCCGATACCTGCTTGTGGCAGGTCCAGCGCGCCAGCGGCGTCCGGCCTTCCGGCCCGAGCGGCGGCGGCGGGATGAGGGTAAGCGTCCCGGCCGCAAGCCTTCGCGCGGTCATGCCGCGGCGCCCTTCAGGGCCGCGGACGTGGCCGGGCCGGCGATGCCGTCCGCCGTCATCCCGCGCATGGACTGGAAGGTGCGGACCGCCAACTCCGTCACCCGCCCATAGACCCCGTCGGCGATCATCGGATAGCCGGCCGTCACCAGAGTCCGTTGCAGCGCCTGGACGTCGGGACCCTTGCAGCCGATGTGCAGCACGCCATCCGGCGGCGGGTTGCCGTCTGCCAGCAGGAAGGCCGATTGCAGGCGGGTATCGTAGTGGTTCAGCGCGTAGTTTTCGCCGTTGTAACCACGCGAGAAGCGCGGCCAGTCCCGATCCCGCAGCGGCTGCACCAGGTAGTTGCGCTCGCAGAAGGTGGCGAAGACGGCGAGCTGCGCCGCTTCCGAGGCAGCCATCGCGGTGACGAACGCCTCGATGCTTTCGAAGCCGAGCAGCTTCCAGTTGCTGCCCATCACCTGGAACAGACCCCAGGACGCGCTTTCCAGCCCGACCGGCCGGTTCAGGTTCACCATCTGCGCCAGGCGGTCATACTCCGCCGCGCCGCCGGCATAGAGCTTGTAGTTGTTCACCCGGCTGGAGATGTTCGGATAGGTGGCGTCCCAGCGGTGCCCGGTGCCGTCGCCGAACCGCTTGGCCTCGCACAAGATGCGCGGGCGGCCGGACCCATCGGACAGGTAGCCGCCGGCGCCGCCAGTCTCGACGGTCAGGACAGCCACCACGGACGCACGCAGGATGCCCATGCGGGCCGCCGTCGCGTCTATGTCGCCAGGGGAGAGGGGGACGGCAGGGCCAGCGAAGGGCAACATGGACGGGGACCGCGAATTGTTCCCCGGCAGCTTCCCGTCACGACCTCGCTAGGGTTGCATCGCTCCGCGAGTA
>DASWOJ010000134.1:0-3357 GCA_036398775.1 Acetobacteraceae bacterium | reverse complement strand
TCCAGGCATTCCTCGCGCCCCAGGCCGGACTGCTTGAAGCCGCCGAACGGCGTGCCGAGGAAGTGCTTGGACACCTCGTTCACCCATACGAACCCGGCCTCCACCGCCGCCGCCGTGCGGTGCGCCTGGTGGAGGTCGTTGGTCCAGATCGAGCAGGTCAGGCCGTATTCCGGGCGGTTCACCTGCTCGATCATCGCCGCTTCGTCCGACCACCGCATCACGGCCAGCACGGGCCCGAAGATTTCCTCCCGTGCGATCGTCATCTCCGGCGTCACGTCGGCAAAGATGGTAGGCTCGATGAAGAAGCCGTGGCGCAGCGCCGCGTCCGATGGCGGGGCGCCGCCGCACACCAGGCGGGCACCCTCGGCCCTAGCCGTTTCGATGTAGTGCAGCGTCCGCTCATACTGGGTCCGGCTGGCCAATGCGCCCATGGTGGTGGCGGGATCGGTCGGGATGCCCGGACGGAAGCGGGCGGCCTTGCCGCGCAGGTGCTCCACCACCGCGTCGTGGATGTCGGCATGCAGGAAGGCGCGGCTGGTAGAGCCGCAGGACTGGCCGCACCAGGTGAAATTCATCCCGGACACCGCGGCGCCGGCCACCAGGTCCGGGTCGGCGTCGGGGAAGGCGATCAACGCGTTCTTGCCGCCAAGCTCCAGCAGCACGGGCTTGATGGTCTCCGCCGCCGCGCGCATCACGGCCCGCCCAGTGGGGACGGAGCCGATCAGCGCCACCATGGCGACGTCGGGATGTTCGGCCAGCCGTGCCCCCACTGCCCGTCCGCCGGGCAGGACGTTGAAGACGCCGGGCGGAAGCAGCGGGCCGAGCAGCTCGGCCAGCCGCAGGGCGGACAAGGGCGCCTGCTCCGGCGGCTTCACGATGACGCTGTTGCCGGCGGCGAGCGGCGCGGCGGACTTGCCGGCGCAGAACATGAACGGATGGTTGAAGGGGATGATGCGTGCCACGACCCCGCGCGGCTCTCGCACGGAGAAGTTCACCGCATCCGGCCCCATGGGGATCGAGTGCCCCTTCATCTCGGTGACCAGGCCGGCGAAGAACTCCATCTGCGCCGCGGCGATAGCCACATCGCCACCCATCTCCGTCACCGGGTTGCCGCCGTCCATGGCGTCCAGCGCGGCAAGCTCCCGGCCGTTGCGGCGCAGGATGGCGGCGGCTTCGCGCAGGATGCGGCCACGCTCCAGCGGCGGGACGGCGCGCCACACCTTGAACCCGTCGCGGGCGGCGGCGACGGCGCGGTCCACGTCGGCCGGGCTGCCATCGGCGATGGTGCATAGCGTTTCGCCCGTCGCGGGGCTGAGCACGTCCACGCTGCTGCCGTCCAGCGCCGCGTGCCAGGCACCGCCATAAAACAGGCCGCGCGCTTCGGGCAGCACCACCTTGGCCGACATCTCGTTCATTTTGCCTCCCCCCGGCCCAGGCCCCTAGGCACTAGCGCCTGCGGAGGCCAGCCTGTGCCTGCATTCTTTCGATTGACCGTATACCCCCGATCATTCTACCGTCAACGACGTTGTGGTCCGGCAAGAAGCCGATCAGACAGCGCCAAGTATGACCTGCAATGGATAGTCAGGGGATGGAAGACCTTTACGGCATGCCGGGCCATTTGATCCGGCGCGTGCAGCAGATTTCGACGGCGTTGTTCACCGAAGAGTGCGCGGTATTCGACCTGACTTCAGTACAATTTGCTGCGCTGCACATAATCAACTTGCATCCCGGCGTGGACGCGACGCGGCTGTCTGCCCTGATCGCATTCGACCGCTCTACGATCGGCGATGTGCTGGACCGCATGGCGCATAAGGGCTGGATACGGCGCAGCCCCGCATCGGCGGACCGGCGGATGAAGCTGATCGAGCTGACGCCCGACGGAGCCCGGCTGCTGCGCCAGGTCCGGCCGGCGGTGCAGCGGGTGCAGGACCGCATCCTGGCGCCGCTCACGCCCACAGACCGGGAGAACATGGTCCGGCTGCTGGCGCAACTTGCGGAGATGCACAACGACGTGACGCCAGCCCCGCTCCGGAGCGCCGCCGCCCGCTGATTTCTGCTGAAACGAACATGACCGCCCCGGCAAGGGGCGGCAGAGGAGAACAAGCCATGTGCCCGACCGACCACATCGCCGTCCATGCCGCCGACACTGCCACGACCAGCGACGCCCCCGCCCCCGCCCCCGCCCCCGCATTGATCGCCGACTTGGTGGCAGCTAACCACATCCTGTTCGACCAAGGCGTGGTGGACGCCTTCGGCCACATCAGCGCCCGGCACGACAAGCGCCCCGACCGCTTCCTGCTGGCCCGCAACATGGCGCCGGGCAACGTGACGGCGGCGGACATCGTGGAGTTCGACCTGGACGGCAACCCGGTCAACGCCGGAGGACGCAAGGTTTACCTGGAGCGCTTCATCCACGGCGAGGTCTTCCGCGCCCGGCCCGACGTGCAGGCAGTGGTGCACTCCCATTCGCACAACATCGTCCCGCTCAGCGTGGTCAAGGGCGCCCCGCTGCGGGCCATCTTCCACATGGCTGGCTTCATCGGGGAGGCCGCGCCAGTGTTCGAGATCCGCGACGCCGGAGGCGACGGCACGGACCTGCTCATCAGCGACAACGCCCTGGGCCGGGCCTTGGCGGCGAAGTTCGCGGATGCGGACATCGCCCTCATGCGCGGCCACGGTTCCACGGTGGTGGCCGGCTCGGTGCCGCTTGCCGTGTATCGCGCCGTGTATGCGGAGCTGAACGCCCGTTACCAGCTCCAGGCGAGCGGGCTGGGCAAGGTCACCTACCTCACCGCCGCGGAGGGCCGTGCCTGCACGGACCGGGTGGAAGGCCAGGTGCAGCGTCCCTGGGACCTGTGGAAGGCCGAGGCGGCCCGGCGCCGCGTCGGTTGATCGGGCAGGAGCGCCGGGCATGCAGTTCCACCTGAATGGCTACACGCCGGGCGACCCGGCCGTCGCAGCGCCGCCGGACCGGGCCGCGGAGCCGCCAGCGGCGGGCCTGCCTATGGAGGTGGATGTCCTGATCGTCGGCTGCGGGCCGGCGGGCCTGACCCTGGCCGCCCAGCTTGCCGCCTTTCCCGGCATCTCCACCCGGATCATAGACCAGAAGCCCGGCCCCCTGCAGGTCGGCCAGGCCGACGGCATCGCCTGCCGCACCATGGAGATGTTCGAGGCCTTCGGCTTCAGCGGGCGCGTGCTGCGCGAAGCCTACTGGGTGAACGAAACGTCGTTCTGGAAACCCGGTGAGGACGGGACCGCCATCATCCGCGGCGGCCGCATCCAGGACACCGAGGACGGGCTGTCCGAGTTCCCGCACGTCATCCTGAACCAGGCGCGCGTGCACGACTTCCTCCTGGA
>DASWOJ010000133.1:0-3508 GCA_036398775.1 Acetobacteraceae bacterium | reverse complement strand
ATGCCAAGGCTGCTCCGGGTGCTGGGCGAGCACGCCGGGCAGCTCGTGAACTACTCCGGCCTCGGTGCCTCGCTGGGCATGAACCATGTGACGACGCAGAAGTACGTGGGCGTGTTCGAGAGCCTGTTCCTTGTCCGCACGTTGCCGCCCTGGCATAGCAACCAGCTCAAGCGCCTGACGAAGACGCCGAAGCTTCACTTCCTAGACGCCGGCCTGCTGGCGGCCTTGCGTGATCTGACGCCGGACCGGCTGCGGGCCGACCGGACCCCGTTCGGAGCGCTACTGGAAACCTTTGTGTTTGCCGAGCTGCTGAAGCTTGCGAGCTGGGCCGAGGGCCGCTTCGAGTTCTCCCACTTCCGCGATAAGGACCAGCATGAGGTGGACATCGTCATCGAAGACCGGCGGGGTCGCGTGGTCGGCATCGAGGTGAAGGCAGCTGCAACGGTCACCAGCGCGGACTTCGGCGGCCTGAGGAAGCTGGCGGAGGCGTGCGGCAATCGGCTTGTTCTTGGGCTCGTGCTGTATGACCACGACAAGACCGTGCCGTTTGGCGACCGGCTCGCGGCGGCACCGCTTGCCGCGCTATGGTCATGACAGCAAAGCTCGCACTCACGGGACAGCGTCAGGGAGCAACTGCTTTCGCTCATCGTTTACATCGTTGACGGTAGGACCGCACCCCCACGTAATTCCATAATGCATATTCGGCGTTGCTGCGGTGTAGACGCAACATACAGCTGTCACCCCTGTGCCAGGGTAGAGGTTCTCCCGCACGAAGCGTGCTGTTGGACTGGTCAGGCAGCTTGCAGCACGCGGCTGCGCAGCAACGGAAAGCCTGCGCGCCCATACATCGTGCGCTTGATCAGCTTGAGGCGGTTCACCTGCCCTTCGACTGGGCTTGTTGTCCAGGGCGTGGCCAGCGCGGCCTGCACCGCTGGCTTGTCCCGCTCCAGGCTGGCCGCCAGCCCTGCCAATGCAGTGCCCTTCATCGCATTCAGCACGTCGGCGAGCGGCTCCTTTGTTTCCCGGCGCAGCAAGCGGATCAGCCGGCCAGCGGTGCCAACTGCTGCGGCCAGCTCCGGCGTCTGCGCCAACAGGCGTTCGCAGGTTCGTTTGTGACCGTCCGGGCAGCCCTCGGTGCCGTAGGCCAGCATGCGGGTGACCGCATGGGTCGACGGTGGCGTCCAGCGCGGACCCGATGGGACTGCAGAGCCTGGGGCATCCGGGCTGGCCTTGTTCCAGCGCCCGATCCAGGTGCGCACGATCGTGGGCCGGCCTTCAAAGCCCAGCGCACGAAGCTCGCACCACAGCAGGCGCGCGTTGCGGCAACCCTGCGCATAGCGCGCTTCAAGGTGGCTTCGGAACGGGTCCAGGATGCTGCCTCCGGGCTTACGGTTCCGCAGCGGCGCGTGCCCGGCCGCAAACCAGGTGGCGAGCGTACGGGGTGCAATGCCGAGCGCTGCGGCGACGTCGGCCAGCGTGGCACCGTCTCCGCGCATCCGGACGGCCTCGTCGTAGGCGGCTTGCCGCTGTGCACGGGCCTCGGCTCGGCGGCGCTCCAGGGCCGTGGGCGTTGGCTCCGCCCTCGATTTAGGCTCGCCAGTCCCGTGTTCGGACGCGAGGTCTGCGGCAACGTCGCGGATGGCCCGGCGCAGGGTAGCGCCGTGGCGCTCCACGACATGGCGCAGCGCGTCGCCGATGTTGCGCAGCAGGTGCCACCGGTCGGCGACCTGAAGCGCCTTGGGCGCTCCCTCGCGCGATCCATCAGCGAAGGCGCCGGCACGGTCGCGGGCGATCACCTCGACGCCAGGGTGATCGCGCAACCAAGTGGCCAGGGTGCCGGCCTGCCGGTCGGGCAGCAGGTCAACGACCTTGTTGCGTTCCAAGTCCACCAGCACCGTCCCGTAGCGGTGGCCGCGGCGCCAGGCCCACTCATCAACGCCCAGCACCTTGGGCGTGGCTGGAGCCGGCAAGGGCGGCTTCGAGACCAACCGGAGCAGCGTGTCCGGGCTGGTCGGCATGGCCAGCCGCTGGGCAAGGCGCGCACCAGCTTCTCCGCCCGTGGCCAGGGCGATATGGCGTTGCAGATCGCCCAGCCTACAGGTCCGCTTTGCCCGGCGCAGTGCGGTCCCGGGCAGCGGCTCGGCAAAGGTCTGGCGGGCACAGGCTGCGTCCACACAGCGGAAACGCCGCGCACGGATCCGGAGCTCGACGGCACAGCCTTGCCAGGGCAGGTCCTGCAGGCGGCGCCCGTAGGTGCTATGCACTCGCCGAGATGGATGACCGCAACCCGGGCAAGCCGCCGTGTCGGCTCGTGATGCGGCAATGATCGTGATGCTGTCGGGGGTGGGCAGGACTTGGATGACGTCCAGGCTGGCAGGGATCAGAGGCAGAAGGTGTTTGGTCAACAATTTTGCTCGGTCGTTGAGGTGGGGTACTCCCAATATGGGTTCACGCCCGCAGTCACCGCGCAAACCAGCACGCTTCGTGCGGGAGAACCTCTACTTTGTGCGCGCCATGACATCTCTATCTTGGTTCTCCCGCACGAAGCGTGCTACTGAGCGGCTCGCGTGAGGTGCATCCTATTGAATTAGAAAAATTTTTGTCGGCGTAATCTCCTTGATTGCCGTTCCGTCATGTTCGCCAACTGGGACATGGCGAACTTTAGTCAAATTCAATGGGTTGTTGGATATGTGCCAAACTGGCCAGCACGCTTCGTGCGGGAGAACCTCTATCTTGCACCGACATTGCGGTGCAGCAAAGGCAGATGATAGCAGACCAACATTACAAGCAGAACGACGACGTCATGCGGCGAGGTCCGCCGGGTTAGGGCTTCCAGGGTTCAGGGCTGCCACCGTGGTGGTAAATGCTTTGACTCGCCCATAGCAGTCGCACACGGCAGCCTCCAAGCCATGCCGGTCGGAGATGGTGACGCGGCCGCGCCGCTGGCCAACCAATCCGGCGGCTTGCAACACCCCAAGGGCGTTCGTCACTCCGGCCCGCCGTACTGCGAGCATGGTGGCGAGGAAGTCCTGCGTGAGCGCCAGTTCGTCGCCATCCACCCGGTCGTGCGCCAGTAGCAGCCAACGCGATAGACGTTGCGACAGGCTGTGCTGGCTGTTGCAGGCCGCAGTTTGCGCGACCTGCGCCATGAACACCTGTAGCGCGTCGGACAGCAACCGGCGCAGCACGGGCATAGCATCGAGGTTGCTGCGCAGCGCCAGTGCCGACATGCGAAGGGCACCGCCGGGCGTTTGCACCATGGCCCTGTTGAAGGATGTCGCCTGCGGGCTGAGCAGGACCGGGTATCCGACCATGCCTTCGCGCCCGATCAGGCCGACCTCGACGCTGCTGCTACCCTCGTCCGCCAGGGAGACCACGGAGGCGAAGCCCTGCTCGACGAAGAACACCTGCTCAATGCGTTCATTGGCCTCGTGCAGGCCCTGGCCGTTGACCCAGGGCACGCGGGTGAGCAGCGGGTGAAGCTGGGACATCTCGGCCGGCGGCAGGG
>DASWOJ010000132.1:0-3341 GCA_036398775.1 Acetobacteraceae bacterium | reverse complement strand
CGGTCCAGGTCGGCGAGGAGGTCGGGCACGTCTTCCAGCCCGATGTGGAAGCGGGCGACCGGGCCGGCGAAGGTGGCGGCGCCGGTGGTGCGGGTGATGTGGCCAGTGGTGGGCAGCACCAGGCTCTCGAAGCCGCCCCAGCTTGCGCCGATGCCGAACAGCTCCAGGCGGTCTATCATCGAATGCACGGCCGCCACGCTGTATTCCGGCTGGAACATCACGCCGAACAGGCTGCATGCGCCGGTGAAGTCGCGCCTCCAAAGGTCATGGCCGGGGGCGCCGGGCAGGGCGGGGTGCAGGACCTGCGCGACTTCGGGCCGGCTGGCGAACCATTCGGCGACGGCGATCCCCGACTGCTCCTGCTGGCGTAGGCGCACGCCCATGGTGCGGACGCCGCGCAGGGCCAGCCAGCAATCGTCCGGGCTGGCATACTGGCCCAGGGATAGCGCCGTCGTGCGCACGCGCAGCCAGTCGTCGTCCGATGCGGTGGTGATGCTGCCGAGCAGCACGTCCGAGTGGCCGGCGACATATTTGGTCAGCGCCTGGATGGAGACGTCCACGCCGTGCCGGAACGGCTGGAAGTGATGGATGCCCCAGGTGTTGTCCATCAGCACCTTGGCGCCGTGCGCATGGGCCACGGCGGCCAGGGCGGGGATGTCCTGCATCTCGAAGGAGTGGCTGCCGGGGGATTCGGTGAACACGACCTTGGTGTTCGGCTGCATCAGCGGCTCCAGGCCGGCGCCATCGAGCGTCGGCTCGTAGTAGGTGGTGCCGACGCCCATGCGATGCAGCATCCCGTCGCAGAAGGAGCGGGTCGGGCCGTAGCAGCTATCGGGCACCAGGACGTGGTCGCCGGCGCCGAGGTAGGCGAGCAGCGGCGTGGTGACGGCGGCCAGGCCGGAGGAGACGATCTGGCAGCGGGTGCCGCCCTCGATCTCCGCCACCACGTTTTCCAGGGCATGGTGGGTCGGGTTGCCGAGGACGCCGTAGATCATCGCCTGTTCCAGGCGCTGGGCGCCCAGGGTCGTGCGGTCGGCGCAGGAGGGATACAGCACGGTGGAGCCGCGCATGACGGCCGGGTTGACGAAGCCGTGGGTGCGGGTGCCGGGGCGTCCGGCATGGGACAGGCGGGTGTTGAAGCCGTGGCCGCTAGAGCCAATAGGGGCGTCGCCGCGTCCGGACTGGTCGTCGGGCATCAGGTGGTCTCCTTGGGGGTGTCGGGCCGGCTGGCCCATTCGGTCCATGATCCGTCGTAAACCGCGCCCTCCGGCAGGCCGGCGCGGCGCAGGGCGAGGGTCAGGATGGTGGCGGTGACGCCGGTGCCGCAGCTTGTCACCACCGGGCGCGATCCGTCGGCGCCGAGGCTGGCGAAGGTTGCGCGGAGGCGGTCCGAGTCCTGCATGGTGCCGTCGGGGTTCAGCAGGGCGGGGAAGGGCAGGTTGCGGCTGCCGGGCATGTGGCCGCTGGGCAGGCCGGGGCGCGGCTCCGGCGCGGTGCCGTCGAAGCGTCCGGCGGGGCGGGCGTCCAGGGTCAGGACGTTTGGGGCGGGGTGCAGCATGTCGCCGATGCCGCGCAGGCGCTCGGCGCGGAGGCTGGCGCGGAATTGGGCGGGGGCCGGTGGGGCGGGGGGGCCGGCCTCGGTTGGGCGGTCCTCGCGCAGCCACTTGGGCAGGCCGCCGTCCAGGACATAGGCGGCGTCGTGGCCGAACAGGCCCATCATCCACCAGCCGCGCGGGGCGGAGGCGATGCCTTTCTGGTCGTAGAATACTACGCGGCTGGCGTTTGATACGCCCAGGTCGCCCAGCAGGCGTTCAAAACGGCCCGGGGTTGGGACCATGTGCGGCAGGGTGGTGTCCTGGTCGGCTACGGCGTCTATGTCGAAGAAGCGGGCGCCGGGGATGTGGGCGCGGGTGAACTCGGCCTGGCCGTCCTTGCCCTCGTTGGGCAGGTACTTGGTGGCGTCGAAGACGATGATGTCCGGTTCGCCGAGGTGGGCGGCCAGCCAGTCCGTCGTGACCAGAGGGTCCATGCTATGCCTCCAGCGCCAGGGCGATGCGGCGGTTCTGCCGGCCCTTGTTCTCGATCTTCAGGACCCTGATGGCGCCGATCTCCGCGGTGTTGGCGACGTGGGTGCCGCCGCAGGGTTGCAGGTCTATTGGGGCTTCGCCGATCCGCACCAGGCGCAGGCGTCCGGTGCCGCGGGGAGGCTTGACCGAGAGGGTGCGGACCAGGCCGGGGTTGCTGTCCAGCACGGCCTCGTCCACCCACTCCGCCGTCACGGGATGGGCGGCGGCGATCAGGGTGCGGAAGCCGGCTTCGAGCGCCTCCTTGGGCGGCGGGTCCGGCAGGTCGAAGTCGAGGCGGGAACGGTCGGCGCCGATCTGGCCGCCGGTGACGGCCGCGCCGGGGAGCAGGCTGCATAGCAGGTGCAGGGCGGTGTGCATCCGCATCAGGGCGTGCCGGCGCGGCCAGTCCAGTATGGCCAGGACCTGGGTGCCGGGGGTGGGCAGGGCGGCGGTGGAGGCGAGGTGCAGGATGGCGTCGCCTTCGCCCTTCACGGCCTCGGTCACCGTGGCTTCGCCGCCGTCCCACCGGATGACGCCGCTGTCGCCGGGCTGTCCGCCGGAGCGGGCGTAGAAGGGGGTGCGGTCCAGCAGGATGCCGGAGGCGTCGGCGCGGAGGACGGTGGCGGGCGCCTGTTGAAGGGTGGAGTCGTCGAGGAACAGGCGCCCGGTCATGCGGCGGTCCACTCGCGGCGGAGCCAGTCGCGTTTTGCCGCCAGCCAGAGCAGGGCGATGGTGGTGACGGAGTTTGGGTAGTCGCCGGCCAGGGCCGCGGCGATGGCGTCGCCGGCGCGCATCTGGCGGACCTGGATGTCCTCGTTCTCCGATTTCAGGCCGCCGTGGCCGATGATGCCCGGTTCGGCGGCAGGGGCGCGGATGCGGCCGGCGAACATGGTGCAGCGCTCGTCCGAGCCGCCGGGGGTCAGCACGAAGTCGCCGATGCGGGTCAGCAGGTCGGCTTGCAGCCCCATCTCCTCGATGGTTTCGCGGCGGACGGTTGCGGCGGGGTCCTCGTTGCGGTCGCACAGGCCGGCGGGGATCTCGACCATGACGGGGGGGACGCCGGCGGCCAGGGCGGGCAGGCGGAACTGCTCGATCAGCACGACCTGGTCGGTCCAGGGATCGTAGGGCAGCATGGCCGCGGCCCGGCCGCGCACGAACAGCTCCCAGGTGCGGACGGCGGACATGGCGCCGTCGAAGCGGCGGTGGCGGAAGCGGACCACGTCCACCGAGAACCGGCCGGACCAGGCGGTGTCGTTGGAGAGGATTTCCACGTCG
>DASWOJ010000131.1:0-3250 GCA_036398775.1 Acetobacteraceae bacterium | reverse complement strand
GAGGGGGGCCGGATACTCCGCGGCGGGCACGACGGCGGTGCTCACTGGAGCGCTCCTCGGGGCGGGTTGGTGCGGCGTTGGATGCCGTGCTGGTGTGCTCTCATGCGCGTGATGCTACCTGGTCCCGTTTTGTCCGGGAATCCATCTTATCGGACAAAATAGGGAAAGGGCGCATAAAGGATGCAGTTATCGCGCGTGGTGGAATTAAGCGGGGTGCATCCCGACAAGCCCGGCGAACCGAACTGTCCGACGACCGGGCGGGACGCAAAACTTGAAGCTGCCGTGCCGCCGTCCCAGAGCGGCATCTTGCGCCGAGTAGGAAGGCCAGACTGGGGTAGCAAGGCGCGCGCAGGGCCGTCCTTGCCTTCGTTGGAAGCGAAGGTGCCGTTGTCAGTGACAGACCCGCGGCGGGCACCGGGCGGCTACTGGGCATGGTTGTGAATCAGCGCGGCCCCAGAATCCACAAGTATTATACGTTTACAACGTGCTGGGGCGCTGATCAGCGCCGAAGTTTACTGCTGACGTACAACCTGTATCTGAATGTATACCGGGACAGGCTCACGCGGGCCGAATGGTTGGGGGTGTTCCAACCCGCGTGCGCCTGCCCTAATCCGGCACTTGGTCCACGCTGGACGGCTCGACCTGCTTTTGGTGGTTCTGCTCGTGCCGGTAGGCGGACAGCGCCTGGTAGGTCGCCAGCCTTGCCCGCATAAGCGACCCAAGCGGCTGGTGCGCCTGCAGGGCGTGCGCGGGCTGGAAAGACAGCACATCGTCAAAGTACGCCTGCCGCGCCGGGCTGTAGGCATCCTGCGGCGGCAGGATCAGCCGGGCAACGGCGACATACGGGCTTTCGTCCTCCGGCCAGGGCACCGAGGCGTCCTCGACCGGCATCTTGTCCAGGTCGGTGCAAAGCTGCACCCGCAGTTCGAACTCGGCGCCGTGCGCCTGCATATGCGTGACGACCGCGGTGCGGAAGGCGTCATGGTCGGCGCCGGTATCCAATGTCTGGTCCACCATCGCCACCAAGTCCGGCGACACCGGAAACACGCCGACCTTGGCGATGTGGCTGCCCCAACGCAAAGCCGCCTGGCTGAAGTAGGCGTCGGCCAGCGGGCTGCGCTTGGTGTGACCGAAGAAGCCGAAGGTCGCGCTGTCTGTGCCCAGGGCATGCGCGACGGCGTTGGCCGCACGGTTGACGGTGGACATCGCCTGCTTGGCGGCCTCCGGCAGGGGCGTGCCCTTTTCCAGCCCCTTAATCGCAACCAGGAAGGTGCTGGCACTGCTCTGCGGGAAGGTCGGGCCGGTCGCCAGCACGAAGTCCTGGGTGTTGTTGCCCTCGTGCCCACCCAGCTTCGGGCCGTCTACGCCAAACACCTTGACCGACATGCCGCGATGGGTGCTGACACTGTCCGAAAGCACCTCACCCGGCCCCTGCGCCAAGCGCATCACGACGGGGTAAGCGCCTGGCCGCGCGCACAGCCCCTGCGCCAGGGCGGGCGGCAGGCTATCCAGCACGCGTAGCTCGCCCTTCATCAGCCCGGTGCTCTTGGCGTGTGAGGCGCGGACGGTTTTGCCATCGCGGGCAGCGACGGTTTGGCTCTCCTTCGTCATAGAGAGGATGATCTTGCCGATCACCTCCGTCTCGTCCAGCGCCGGAGTTTCGACACCGTCCGTGTAAGGAACGTAGCTGTGCTGATCAGACATGGGGTGCCTCTGTGTCCTGAGGGTCAAACGTGGGGACAGGCACCCATCTAGCGGGACGGGCGCCTTCTGCGTCAGCCTGCGCGCTGCCGTGCGGCGCGCCCGTGCGGGGCTGGCATCCCCTGCATCGGCTGCGTGAACGACGCCCGCAGCCGCATATTGGCGAAGTCTTCCGCCGCCTTGGCCTGGCCGACCACGGCGCCCATGCCAAAGAACTCGTGCGTGACGCCGGGGTAGGTCCGCTGCTCCACCGGCACACCGGCCGCTTGCAGCTTGGCCGCCAGCAGCTCGCCTTCCGAACGCAGCGGATCAATCTCGGCCGACACGATGGTGGTGGGAGGCAGGCCGGCAAGGTTCGCGGCACCCACCACGTTAAGGCGCGGGTCCTGCAGGTCCGCGGGCCCATTGGTGAAATGGTCCACATACCACTTGATGGCGGCGCGGTTCAGCGGCACGGCGGTCGGCGTCTGCTGGTAGGACGGCGTTTGCAGGTCGGTGCCGGCGACGGGATAGACCAGCAACTCATGCACGGGACGCGGCAGGCCATGGTCCCTGGCGGCAATGGCGGTGTCAATGGCCAGGTTGCCGCCTGCGCTCTCGCCCGCCAGGGCGATCTGCCGGGGATCGCCGCCCAGGCTGCCGGCGTTCTGGGTCAACCAGGCATAAGAAGCGATGGCGTCGTCCTGCGCAGCGGGGAAGCGGTTCTCAGGCCCCAGGCGGTACTGCACGGACACCACGATAGCGCCGGTGCCCTGTGCCAGGGCGCGGTCAGAGGCGTCGTAGGTGTCCAGCGTGCCCGTCACCCAGCCGCCGCCGTGGAAGTAGAGGATGACCGGCGCGGGTCCCCGGGCCGCCTGCGGGTCATAGACGCGCGCCGGCAGCATCCCGGCGGCACCGCCGACCTGGATGTCACGGACGCTGGCCAGCGGCATTTTGGCGGGCATCCCCATCGCTTGTGCGACCGCCGCTGCGGCGTCCCCAGGCGTGGGCTGACTGCGAGCCTGCGCGACCGTCAAGTTGGGGATTGGCTGGGCGCCGGATCTCTGGAAGGCGGTCAGCACCCGCAGCATGTCGGCGTCTGCGCGCCCGGTCGGGTCGGGCACCGGCGGGGGCGGGACGGCACAACCGGCCAACGTGATGGCAGCGGCAATGGCGGCGAAGGCGACAGGGGGGCAGGGCGGGCGCACGTTCCAGGGCTCTCCTCTTGGCCCGGAGTGCGGGATGCACGTGCGGACACGCACCGGAATGGGCCAGGAACGGCGGGGTTTCGGATCCTGCAGATGGTCTGGACGGGATGACGCCAAATTTGGACGATCTGCTGCATGCACCGCATGGTTACGGAGCTGGCGGGACCTCGTTGCCGACCAGGGCGTCGGTCTGCCTCGGCTTTTGTTGATCAAGCGCGTTGGCGTCGCGATACGCGGACGGGTCGGTTCCATGCACGGTGCGGAACGCCCGTGCGAAGGAGGCAGGTCCTGCATACCCTGCGCTGCGCGCAACGACCTTGAGCGGGAAGTCCGTGGTCGCCAGCAGGCGAGCGGCGATACGG
>DASWOJ010000130.1:0-9478 GCA_036398775.1 Acetobacteraceae bacterium | reverse complement strand
GAACGAAGCGCCGGTGCGGCTGTACGACACCTCTGGGCCCTACACCGAGACCGACATCGTGGTGGACCTGGCGGCGGGCCTGCCGGCGATCCGGGCGCCCTGGCTGGCCAAGCGCGGTTTCATGCAGACGGCGGCGCGGCTGGTGAAGCCGGAGGATAACGGCTTCGTCCCCACCGACCGGCTGGTGCCGGAGTGCCCGGCCACCCAGGACCTGCGCGCCGGCCGCGTCGGCCAGATGGTCACGCAGTACGAGTTCGCCCGCGCCGGCATCATCACCGAGGAGATGATCTACGTCGCCCACCGCGAGAACCTAGGCCGCGCCGAGGCCCTTTCCGAAGCCGAGGCCCGCGTCGCCGACGGCGAAAGCTTCGGCGCCGAGATCCCCGCCTTCGTGACCCCCGAGTTCGTCCGCAGCGAGATCGCCCGCGGCCGCGCCATCATCCCCGCCAACATCAACCACCCGGAGCTGGAGCCGGTCATTATCGGCCGCAACTTCCTGGTGAAGATCAACGCCAACATCGGCAACTCCGCCGTCACCTCCGGCGCTGCCGAGGAGGTCGAGAAGCTCGTCTGGGCGATACGCTGGGGCGGCGACACCGTCATGGACCTCAGCACCGGGCGCAACATCCACAACATCCGCGGCTGGATCGTCCGCAACTCTCCCGTCCCCATCGGCACCGTCCCGCTCTACCAGGCGCTGGAGAAGGTCGGCGGCGACGCCGACAAGCTAAGCTGGGAGGTGTTCCGCGACACCCTGATCGAGCAGGCCGAGCAGGGCGTGGACTACTTCACCATTCACGCCGGCGTCCGCCTGGCCCACGTGCCGCTGACCGCCAAGCGCACCACGGGGATCGTCTCCCGCGGCGGCAGCATCATGGCCCGCTGGTGCCTGGCGCATCACCGCGAAAGCTTCCTGTACGAGCACTTCGGCGAAATCTGCGACATCATGCGCAAGTATGACGTCAGCTTCTCCCTCGGCGACGGCCTGCGCCCCGGCAGCAACGCCGACGCCAACGACGCCGCGCAGTTCGCCGAGCTGGAAACTCTGGGCGAGCTGACCAAGGTTGCCTGGGACAAGGGCTGCCAGGTGATGATCGAGGGGCCGGGCCACGTGCCCATGCACAAGATCAAGGTCAACATGGACAAGCAGCTCCGCGAATGCGGCGAAGCGCCGTTCTACACCCTCGGCCCGCTCACGACCGACATCGCGCCGGGCTACGACCACATCACCTCCGCCATCGGCGCGGCCATGATCGGCTGGTTCGGCACGGCGATGCTCTGCTACGTGACGCCGAAGGAGCACCTGGGCCTGCCCAACCGCGATGACGTGAAGACCGGCGTCATCACCTACCGCATCGCCGCCCACGCCGCCGACCTGGCGAAGGGCCACCCGGCGGCGAAGTCGCGCGACGACGCGATCAGCCGGGCACGTTTCGACTTCCGCTGGGAGGACCAGTTCAACCTCGGCCTAGACCCCGACACCGCCCGCAAGTATCACGACGAGACCCTGCCGAAGGACGCGCACAAGGTGGCCCATTTCTGCTCGATGTGCGGACCGAAGTTCTGCTCGATGAAGATCAGCCAGGATATCCGCGCCGACGCCGAGCGGCTGGAGGGCCTGGACGCCAAGAGCGCCGAGTTCAAGGAACGGGGCGGCGCGCTGTATGTCCCCGCCGCGGAGTAGCGCCAAGGCATGAGCGACCCCCGCGCCGCCCTGGACGCGTCCGGCCAGATGCCGGACGTCGAGCTGGACATCGCAGGCGTCGCCCTGCAATTCGCCCGGATAGACGCCCCGGACCGCGACTGGCGCGCCGCCGGGGCGCATCTGTCGGAGTTGGCCCGGGACGCCGTGGACTTGGCGCGGGAGCTGCCGGGCAACGAGCTGGCGGCCCGCGCCGGGGGCCTGGCCGGCCTGATCGGCGGGCGGCACCGTTATGCCGGGGACACCGACACCTACGACGACCCGGCCAACGCCAACCTGATCCAGGTTATGGAGCGGCGGCGCGGCCTGCCGGTGTCGCTCGGCATCCTGTGGCTGCACTGCGCCCGCGCCGCCGGATGGAACGCCCACGGGCTGGACTTCCCCGGCCACTTCCTGATCTCCCTGCAGGGCGAGCGCCCCGGCGGCAAGCTGCGTGCCGCCGAGCCGCAGGCGATCGTGCTGGACGTGTTCGCCGGCGGGGTCCCGCTGGGCGCCCGCGACCTGCGCGGCCTGCTGAAGCGGACCGAAGGCGCCAACGCCGAGCTGCGCCCCGGCGTGCTGCAGCCCATGTCGGCCCGCGGGGTGCTGCTGCGCTTGCAGAACAACCTGCGCACCCGGCGCCAGGATGCAGGCGACCTGCCCGGCGCGCTCGCCTGCATCGAGGACATGCTGCGGATCGCGCCTGACACCGCAATGCTGTGGCGCGACGCCGCCGTCATCAACCAGCGTCTGGAACGGGTCGCGGCGGCGCTGCGCTGCTACGAGCGCTTCCTGGACATCGTGCCCCAGGGTGAAGCGGCGGCCAGGACCCGGGCCACCGTCGAGGACCTGAGGTCGCGGTTGAACTAAAGGCCCGCCCCAGCCAGTCAACCAGTCCGCCAGTCGGGGCGTGTGTCGGTTTCAAAATGAGCCTACGACCTAAGGCGGATACCCGCATCACGGCTGCGCATGGGCGGCCTGTTGCCCAGCGGCCCGGACTTCGGTCTGAACGGCTCCGGCCCGGCAATCCTACTCGACACGGTAGATCGCGTCCGGTGGAACACCCAACGCCTGCACCATCCGGTTTGTCTGCGCAGCCATGCCAACGATGGCGAGCAGCTCGCCATGTTCCGCTGGCGTCATGCCTCTGCCGCGCGCAGCCGCAGTATGCGAGTGTATGCAGTAGTCGCATCCATGCGCGGTCGAAACCGCCAAATAGAGCATCTCCTTGACCTTCGGCTCCAACGCCCCGCCAGGAGCCATGACCGCCTTCAGGCCCTCCCACGTGCGCCGAAGCGTTGCCGGGTCGTTTGCCAGGGCGCGCCAGAAGTCGTTTACGTAGTCGTTGCCGCGGGTGGCGCGTATGTCGGCGAACACCGCGGCAGCTTCGCCGGACAGCTCCGCGTCGGTCAGCAGGCGAACGGTGGCCATCAGTTCCACTCCCTGTTTGCATCTCGTGTTCGCATGGGCCTGAGACACCGCAAAAGCGGCTGCGCAGACGAAGCGCCGGTTTCATTAACCATTCAGTAACATCAGGAGACGATGTTGTTAAAGACAGATTAGCCGCCAGAATGGCGTGCAGCGCAGCCGAAAACAGGGCAAAGGATACCACGCATGACGAACCCTCCTCCAGGTCCCGCGGCCCGCCACGACATGTCCCTGCTTGAGCCGATGCCCGACGGGAACAGCCTGACGCAGGACGAGTTGGACGGCATCGCAGCCTGCCTCGGCCCGCGCTGGTGCATGATGCCGCACCAGGACCCGGCCGGAGGCATGATGGCGATGGTGATGGCCGGAGACGACGACCCGGCGCTGCCGACCTGGGTGGTCCACCGTGAAGGCGCATTGCTGCGCCTCGACCTGTGCGAGGGGGACAGCTACGTCCGCCAGGGGGCATGTCCCGCCCTGCCCCAGCTCCTGGCCAGCCTGCGCGCGGCGCTGGCGGCTGCCGGCCGCTGACCCGGACCGGCATGGCCAACGACCCCGCATCCGCCGCCAAGTCCCTGGGCACGGCGCCCAGCATCCACCGCACCGCCTCCGTCCGCGCCACCACCTTCGGCGTGTGGTGCGAGGTCGGCGCCCGCACCAAGGTCGCCGAAAGCAGCTTCGGCGACTACTCCTACGTCGTGAACGACAGCGACATCATCTACGCCGAGATCGGCAAGTTCTGCTCCATCGCCGCCCACGCCAGGCTGAACCCCGGCAACCACCCGCTGGACCGCGTGATGCTGAGCCATGTCGGCTACCGCAGCAGCGCCTACGATTTGGGGCCAGACGACCCGGAGTTCTTCGACTGGCGCCGCGAGAGCCGGGTGACGCTGGGCCATGACGTCTGGATCGGGCACGGCGCCATCGTCCTGCCGGCGCGCAGCGTCGGCACGGGCGCCGCAGTAGGCGCCGGCGCCGTCGTGACCAAGGACGTGCCGCCCTTCGCCGTCGCGGCCGGCAACCCGGCCCGGGTCCTGCGCTACCGCTTCCCGCCAGAAACGATCGCCGCCCTGCTCCGGATCGCCTGGTGGGACTGGCCGCATGCGCGCCTGGCCACCGCCATGCAGGATTTCAGGCGCATGGGCGCCGCGGAGTTCTGCGCGAAGCACGACCAGGGAGAATAGCGTGCCAATCCTGCCCACCCCCGGCCTGCCGCCGTCCCGCTTGCCGATGCTGGAACCGGTTTATGCCCGCCTGCAGCCCCTCGCCTACCCGCTGGTGCGGATCGCCACCGGCGCGTTCCTGATGCCGCACGGCGCCCAAAAACTGTTCGGCTTCGCCGGCGGCAACATCGCGGAAACCGCGGCCGGGTTCGCCAGGATGGGCCTGCAGCCGTCGCTCCCCCTCGCCTACCTGGTCGGCGCCACCGAGTTCTTCGGCGGCCTGTGCATCGTCCTGGGCGTGTTCACCCGCCCGGCGGCCCTGGCTGCCGCGATCCTGCTGGGCGTGGCCGCCGTCCTGGTCCATCTGCCCATCGGCTGGTTCTGGGCCGGGCGCGGGATGGAATACCCGCTGCTGTGGATGCTGCTCTGCATCGCCGTGGTGATGCGCGGCAGCGGGCCGCTGTCCATTGATGCGGCCCGGGGCCGGGACGCCTAACCCAGCGGAGCGCACGCCGCCGCCAGCCAGTCCCGCACCGCACCGTCCAGCCGCGGGCCGACCTCCCGCAGCACGCGGGCATGATAAGTGTCCAGCCAGCGCCGTTCCTCCCCCGTCAGCATCGCCGGCTCGACCAGCCGCCGGTCGAACGGGGCCAGCGTCAGCGTCTCGAACCGCAGGAACGGCTTGCGCGCCTCGGGCACCTCGGCGGCCTGCACCAGCAGCAGGTTCTCCAGCCGGATGCCGTAGGCGCCGGGCAGGTAGTAGCCCGGCTCGTCGGACAGGATCATGCCGGCCTGCAGCGGCACCAGCTTGCCGGCGCGGGACAGGCTGCACGGCCCCTCGTGCACCGACAGGTAGCTGCCGACGCCGTGCCCGGTGCCATGATCGTAGTCCAGCCCGGCCTGCCACAGCGGCCGCCGCGCCAGCGCATCCAAATGCGGACCGGACACGCCAGTCGGAAACAGCGCGGCGGCAACGGCAATGTGCCCTTGCAGGACGCGCGTGAAGCGGTCCCGCAGCTCCGCTGGCGGCGCGCCAGGCCCGGTCCAGACGGTGCGGGTCACGTCCGTGGTCCCATCCGGATACTGGGCGCCGCTGTCAATCAAGTAGGCTTCATCTGCCCGCAGCGGCCGGTCGGTCTCCGGCATGGCGCGGTAATGGATGATGGCGCCGTCCTCCCCGGCGCCGGAGATTGCCGGAAAGCTCTCCCCCCGGAAGTCCGCCACGACCCGGCGGAACTGCACCAGGCGCTCCGCCGCGGCGACCTCGGTGGTCTGCCCGGCCCGGCCGTCCAGCCAGTGCAGGAAGCGGCATACCGCGGCGGCATCGCGCCCGTGCGCCGCGCGGGCGCCGGCCTGCTCCACCGGGTTCTTGCATGCTTTCGGCAGGGCGCAGGGGTCCGGCCCATCCACCACCACGGCGCCCGCGGTGCGCAGCGTTTGGGCGAACCACGCCGCCGACCCGGCGTTGTCCACCCGCACCCGCTGCCCCGTCAGCCCGGCCAGGGCGTGCGGCAAGTCCTCGCGCGGGTGCAGGGAAACGTCCGGACCCAGCCAATCCCGTGCCGCCGCGTCCAGCTTGGCCGGGTCCATGAACAGCGACGCCGTCCCGTCTGCCCGCATCAGCACGAAACCGAGCGCGAAGGGCGTATAGGCCACGTCCCCGCCGCGCAGGTTCAGCAGCCAGCACAGCGACGCCGGGTCGGTGATGACGGCTGCATCCGTCTTGGCGCCGCGCAGCGCCTCGGCCACCGCCGCGCGCTTGTCGGCTGAGGCCGTCCCCGCCAAGGCCAACGGGTGCGGCACTGCGGGCGCACACGGCGCCGCGGGGCGGTCCGTCCACACCTCGTCCAGCGGGTTGGACGTCACTGCGGACATCGCCAGCCCAGCGTCGGAGTAGCGGCGCAGCCCGTCCTCGCTGATCAGCCAGGGATCGTAGCCAATCTGCCCGCCCGGCGCAGCGCCAGCCAGCCAGTCCTGCGGTGGCTGGTCGGTGATGTGCAGCAGTTCGAATGCGGCGGGATCAGCCTGCGATGCGAGTTGCAGCGTGTAGCGCCCATCTGTGAAAGCGGCCGCCCGGTCGCGGAGCACCACCGCCAGCCCGGCGCTGCCGGTGAAGCCGGTCAGCCAGGCCAGCCGCTCCGCACACGGCGGCACATACTCGCCCAAATGCTCGTCGGCACGCGGCACCAGGAAAGCGTCCAGGCCCATGTCAGCCATGACCCGCCGCAACGCCTCAAGCTTCTGGATTTGCAGGCGCACTAGGGTTGCTCCGTTCACGATGCCGTCACAATTGCATAGCTTGTTAACTCGATATGCTTAGGGCGCATATCTGGTGATGACACTTTGCGTGCTGCATCGCAACATTTCGAGCGCATATCCGTGTCGTCGCCACCGTGCCTGACGATCTCCAAACGCCAGGGCGCGTGACGCGTCAACCTTTGAGGACCTGTTATGAACGCCCCGCTTACCAAGGAGCACATGTCGCTCCTGATGTCCGACAGCCTGACCTATCGCGAGCCTGCCGTCGAGGCTGCGCCCCGCCCGGCAGCCACCGGCCTGTTTGCCCGCCTGCGCGCCGCGGTGGCTCACCTGGCCAGCCTGCCGCAGCGCCGTGCCGTGCTGGACGAGTTGTCCCTGTTGACCGACCGCGAACTGGCCGACATCGGCCTGAACCGTAGCGAGCTTGGCCGCGTGTTCGACCCGCGCTTCGCCCAGAGCCGCAAGCGGGCCGTCGAAGCCTACAGCGCCTGATTACGCTGGCACATCCCTGACCTGACGCCGAGTGCGCCAGGCCAGGGCCGTGCACCCCGCAGCCGCCTGCACGGCGGCAACCCGGGCCGTCTGTCCGGCAAGCACCATCCCGCCTCTTAGGTTCTGCAGAATGCACCGCATTGCTGCCGGCGTCGCGGCCGCCTCGCTTGCGTCAGGCAGCCACGGACGAGACGCACCCCGTACTTAAGGCATCTGCCTGCTTGCTATCGCCAGCAGGCAAGGTGGCTCGCAGGTGCCAGCGGCAACTGATCCAGCAACATCCCGCTGGCAAAGCATGGCGTCACGAGGTCATGAAGCTCGTGAACGATCCAAATCTGTAGCTGCGGATCAAAGGCCAGCGCGGTTTGCAATGCTGAACACCTTGCACCGCCTATTGCTGCCTAATCGCCAATAAAACACGTCGCTGGTTCGCAACTTGCATTGCGGCATACCATCCGGTTGCCGGCCCAGGCGCCGAGAACGCAACACGGGCACTGCCGATCCAAGGCCAAGCCATTATCAGTTCAGGACGGCATCGGGGTTCTCAATGGACGGAACCCCGCCGGCATGGGACCAAATCTGGCCACGGACAGATCGCAGGCGCTGGCGCTGCGTCCCGGCTTCCGCTCTCGTTGCTCAAACAGTCGTTCCACCCGTCCGCCCCAGCGCAGCGCCAAGCCAGAGGCCCCAAGGCGCCGCCACGCGGTCCGACATGCGGCGGACCGCCCCGGCGTTCCCGGCGACCGGGTCAGGCCCGGCCGGACATGCCCTCATGCGGCCCATACTCGGCTCGCAGCTCACCCGAGCGGACGCTGCTCATCGCGTTCTGCAGCACGCCCACGATGGCGTCGTCCCCCATTGTCCGTGCCAGCAACCCCAGCGAGCCGCCCAGCAACGCCGATGCTATCGCCAGAGAGCTCAGGTTCTGGCCCATCATGTATTCGATGGCCTTGTCCACCACGGCGCCGGCGTGGCTTAGGTCGGCGGGCGGGGCATCGGCATGGCCGGCTTCGGCCCCATTATGCTCGCTTGGCATCGGCAAAACTCCCTTTCCCGTGAGATGGCGACGCTGCCGCCCCATCCAACCCTGCCAAGCAGTTAATGCGCGACCACCGGCTCCGCCACTTCCCCCTGCTCGGCCTGCAACGCCCACATGCGGGCATACAGGCCGCCCTGCGCCAGCAGCGAGGCGTGGGTGCCCCGCTCCGCCACCCGGCCGTCCTGCAACACCAGGATCTCGTCCGCATCCACGACGGTGGACAGCCGGTGGGCGATCACCAACGTGGTGCGGTTGGCGGCAACGGTACGCAGCGCCACGTCGATCTCGCGCTCGGTCCGGCTGTCTAGCGCGCTGGTCGCCTCGTCCAGGATCAAGATGCGCGGATCCTTCAGGATGGTGCGCGCGATGGCGACGCGCTGCTTCTCGCCGCCGGACAGCTTCAGCCCACGCTCGCCGACGCGGGTGGCATATCCCTCCGGCATGCGCATGACGAAGTCGTGCACCTGCGCCAGCCTCGCCGCCCGTTCGATCTCGTCCTGGGTGGCGCCGGGACGGCCATAAGCGATGTTGTAGCCGATGGTGTCGTTGAACAGCACGGTGTCCTGCGGCACGACGCCGATGGCCGCGCGCAGGCTGGTCTGCGTCATGTCGCGCACGTCCACGCCGTCAATCTCCACCGCCCCCTCCGTCACGTCGTAGAAGCGGAACAGCAGGCGGCTGATGGTGCTCTTTCCCGCGCCGGTCGGCCCGACCACCGCCAGCTTGGACCCCGGCGCCGCCGTGAAGCTGACGCCGCGCAGGATTTCACGGTTGGCGTTGTAGCCGAAATGCACGTCGCGGAACGCCACCGTACCCTCATGTCCCAGCGCCGGGCGGGCCGGCAGCACGGCGGCGCCGGGCAGGTCCGCAACCTCCTGGTTCACCAGCATCAGGCGGAACATCTGCTCCATGTCCACCAGTCCCTGCTTGATCTCCCGGTAAACGAACCCGAGGAAATTGAGCGGCTGGTAAAGCTGCATCAGGTAGGTGTTGACCAGCACGAACTGCCCGACCGTCATCGTCCTGGCCTGCACCCCGTCCGCCGCCATCAGCATCACCAGCCCAAGCCCAAGGGCGATGATCACCGCCTGCCCAAGGTTCAGCATGTTGAGCGTGACCTGGCTCTTCACCGCGGCACGCTCGTAGCGGGCGCGGGCCTCGTCGAAGCGCCGGGCCTCGTGCGCCTCATTACCAAAATACTTCACGGTCTCGAAGTTCAGCAGGCTGTCCACCGCCTTGGTCTGCGCGTCGGAATCCGTGTCGTTCATCAGCCGGCGGAAGCGGACGCGCCAGTTGGTGAAGGCGAATGTGAAGCCGATATACAGCACCACCGCCGTAAAGGTGACGGCGGCGAACCGCCAGTCGAACAGCTTCCACAGGATGGCCGTGACCATCAGCACTTCCAGCAGCGTCGGG
>DASWOJ010000129.1:0-2736 GCA_036398775.1 Acetobacteraceae bacterium | reverse complement strand
CTAGCCCTGCCCGATCGAGGTGATGCGCCGGGCGGTGGAGCGGATGCACCTGCGGGAGATCACCATCTGTTACGGCATGACCGAGACCAGCCCGGTCAGCTTCCAATCTTCCACCGGTGACCCGCTGGAGCGCCGGGTCAGCACGGTCGGGCGGGTGCATCCGCACCTGGAGGTCAAGGTCGTGGACGCCGAGGGCCGCATCGTGCCGCGCGGCGTGGCCGGGGAACTTTGTACCCGCGGCTACAGCGTCATGCTGGGCTATTGGGATGACGAGGCGCGGACGCGGGGGGTGATTGATGCCGCCCGCTGGATGCACACCGGCGACCTGGCGGTGGTGGACGAGGAGGGATACTGCAACATCGTCGGACGCATCAAGGACGTGGTGATCCGCGGCGGCGAGAACGTGTATCCGCGCGAGGTCGAGGAGTTCCTGTACCGGCATCCCGCCATCCAGGACGTGCAGGTGTTCGGGGTGGCGGACGACCGCTATGGCGAGGAGCTGTGCGCCTGGGTAAAGCTGCGCGGCGGCGAGGCGCTGACGGCGGAGGCGGTGCAGGCGTTCTGCCGCGGGCAGATCGCGCACCAGAAGGTACCGCGCTATGTGCGGTTCGTTGAGGAGTTCCCGATGACGGTGACCGGGAAGATGCAGAAGTTCCTGATGCGGGAGGCGATGGAGCGGGAGCTGGGGGTGCAGGCGGCGGAGACGGCGTAGCCCTGGCGCGGAAGCCCCCTTTTGCCGACGCAACCTGACATGGCAGGCGGCGCTGCCCGGGGCGAAGATGATGGCGTGCGTTGGGCGTTGCTGGCCGCCGCGCAACCAGCGTGAGCCTGCGTCGTCACCTCCGTTGCGTCCGGCGCTGCACGGCCAGGGCGCCGCACTTCACTCCGCCGCGACCGGCATTCCTGCCCCGTCCGCCATCAAGTCCACCTGCACCTCCCCGGCCAGCACGCGCCGGGCAAGCGGCACGTCCAGGTCATGCTCCCAGGCGCCGATCACCACGGTGGCGACGCAGTTGCCGATCAGGTTGCCCACCCCGCGAGCCATGCCGATGAACCAGTCCACCAACAGCACCAGCACCAGGCCTATGGCCGGGATCGCCGGCACCGCATTCAGGGTTGCCGCCAGGATCACGATGGCGGAGCCGGGCACGCCGTGCGCCCCCTTGCTGGTCACGAGCGAGATGCCCAGCACCAGCAGCAAATCCCCCAGGGACAGCGGCGTGTTGGTCGCCTGCGCGATGAACACCGTCGCCAGCGTCAAGTAGATCGAGAACGCATCGAGGTTGAACGAGTATCCCGTAGGGACCACCAGCCCGACGATGGAGGGCTTGACGCCCATGCGCTCCAGCTTGCGCATGATCTGCGGCAGCACCGCGTCCGACGACGCGGTGGCCAGCACGATGGTCAGCTCCTCCCGGAAATACAGCAGGAAGCGCAGGATGTTTAGCCCGGTCGTGACGCGCATGACCGTGCCGAGCACCACCACCACGAACAGTGCGACCGCCACCCAGAACAGCGCCACCAGCGATACGAGCTGCTGCAGCGACCCCACGCCATACTGCCCGACCGTATATGCCACCGCCCCCAGCACCCCCAGCGGCGCCAGGCGCACGATCAGGCCCATCGCCCGGAACAGCACCTTGGACACGGTCTCGATCAGGTCCGTCACCTGCTTGCCTGGCTCGCCGACCAGGGACAGGCTGATGCCGAAAAGGATGGCGAAAAACAGTACCTGCAGCACGTCGTTGCGCGCCAGCGCGTCAAACGAGGTGGTGGGAATGATATTCAGGATGAAGCTGCCGATGCCGCCGCCCTGCAGCTTGTGGGCGTTCTCGGCGTAGGCGCCCATTGCCTTGGCATCCAGCGTCGCGGTGTTGATGTTCATGCCGTGGCCGGGTCCCACCAGGAAGGCCAGCAGTAGGCCCACCACCAGGGCGACGGTCGTCATCACCTCGAAGTACAGCAGCGCCTTGCCACCGACCCGGCCGACCTTCTTCAGGTCGCCCGCGCCGGCAATCCCGTGCACGACGACGCAGAACACGATCGGCGCCACGATCATCGAGATCAGCTTCAGGAACGCATCGCTGAAGAACTTCAGGCCGATGGCGAAGCCCGGTGCCGCCATGCCGAGCACGATGCCCAGAACCAGTGCGGCGACCACCTGGACGAACAGCGACTTGTAGATCGGCGTGCGCCGGGTAGTTGGGATGGTGGCTGCTGGGGACGACATGCCGCTTGCTCCGGTTCGGGCGCACGGGGCCGCACGCCGGTTGCTCCGCGAACCGTCTTGCAAACTGTACGCCACGGCTCCGGGGTGGGGGCGCTCGTGTCGGGGTTGGGCGCAGGCCGATCCGGCTTTCTTGTTTCGCAACACAGGCTTGCGGATTCAAATCCGCTTGCTGCGGGTCCGAACCTGACTCGAGTTGCTTCTAAACCGGAAGCTGGCCTGCGGTTGCGGCAGTGGCGTCCTGCATGAACCCCTGCCCGGCCGGGCACAGGTCCAGCAGCGGGCAGCGCCCGCAGGCCGGGTTGCGCCAGAAGCAGCACCTTTGCCCATGCAGCATCAGCACCTCGTGGTTGTCATAGACCTGCTGTGCGTCCCACTCCGGCGGCAGTTGCGCGGCCAGCACGACGTGGGACGGGCCGACCGCCATTCCGGCCGGGATCAGCCCGGTGCGGGCGGCGACGCGGTGATGATGGCTGTCCACCGGCAACGCAGCCCGGCGCAGCAGGCTG
>DASWOJ010000128.1:0-17286 GCA_036398775.1 Acetobacteraceae bacterium | reverse complement strand
CGTTATGGAGCACCTGGGTATACCGGTCCACCAGGACCAGGAGGTCGGCGAGATCGCACGGGACATCGCACCCGAGGCCGTGCTGGACGCGCTGGAGCAAGAAGGCAGCGAACACCATTGAACGAGAATGTGTGGGAGTGTGAGGCAGCACCATGGTGGGACCCTCCTCAAATGTCGTGCAAGCGGCTGAGTTTAAAAGCTAAATTGCATTGGCGGTGGAGTTCCGATCTGCGCCGATCAGGATCTCACCGCCAACGATCTTATACCAATCAATTCAATAGCCTATTTAGGTTTTGGCAAGAGGTCCCACCACGGTGCTGATCCAAAGGCAGATCAAGGCGCCCGCCGCGCCGACCCACCAACTTGACTTGGTGGACACCCTGGCCGCGCTCAGGATCGGCCCAGCCTCAACGGGTGTGCAATGAGCGCTTCTTTGCATAGCAGGGCTCGTCGGCGCTGGAACCCTGACCAGATGCCGGTCGTTTTCCGCCAAAACGGCTTTCGGCTTCTGTTCTACGCCAACGAGGGCAGTCCGCGGGACCCGGTGCATATTCACGCGCTGCGAGACGGGATCGATGCTAAGTTCTGGCTGTGGCCAGATGTCAAGCCGGCCTACAACGACGGCTTCAACGCCAGGGTCCTCCGCGAACTGACCGAGGTCATCGAGGGGCGCCGGGACGAGATTGGGAGGGCATGGGATGAGTTCTTCGGTGAAGGCTAGCAGTGTCCGCTTCGACCAGGACAGCATGTGGGTGGAGCTGTCGGACGGCCGTACCCTGGGCGTGCCGCTGGCCTGGTTCCCCCGCCTGCTGCACGGCTCGGCCGAGCAGCGTGAGCAGGTGGAGATCAGCAGCCGTGGGCTGCATTGGGAGGGGCTGGACGAGGATATCTCCATTGCCGGCCTGTTGGCGGGCCGGGGCGATCAGACCCGCGTCCATGCAGCGGAAAAGGCCGCCTAATGCTGCGCAAGACGGGTCCATGCACTGCAAGGCGCAACGACCTTGGCAAGGCCGAGCGGCTTGCTGGCGACCTCCGGAACCAGTCGAATACTGTCCTCCGCCAAGTCTTGGCGCCGCCCGGTCCGCTGCAGCGCCGCCGCAACTAGCCGGGGACTTCGGCGTGATTTCCCACACTCTTTCCATAATGCACAGCATCAGCGCGCAAGCCGGTCGAGTCTAAATTAGGACGTCTGTCCCTGTGGGACTACCATCGACTAGAATGGTGCCAGGCTAGGCTTGCGCACCTTGGATCGGTTCGCTGCTGTCAATGTTCAAGGATAAAGGCTGTTATCAGTGCAAAAGGAAACCCTTTCGAGCGGTCGGACACGCACCCTTAACTGATTGATTTATAAAAGGTTGGCATCGCTCAAAAGGGTAGGTCATAATTGAACCATGTTGATCGGCTATGCCCGCGTGTGCACGGATGACCAGTGCCTCGCTTTGCAGCTCGACGCCCTCCAAGCAGCCGGCTGTGGCCAGATATTCCAGGACACCGCTTCGGGTGCCTCCACCTCGCGCAAGGGTCTAGGCAACGCATTGACGCGATGCGGGGCAGGCGACGTGCTGACGGTCTGGAAGCTGGATCGGCTGGGCCGGTCGCTGCTCGACCTGGTGGGACTGGTGGAGGAGCTGGAAGGGTGCGGGGTCGGCCTCAAGGTGCTGACCGGCGCGGGTGCCTCTATCGACACGACGAAGCCGGAAGGCCGGCTGTTTTTCGCCATGTTCGCGGCCATGGCAGATTATGTGGAGCGTGCGGTTATGTGGAGCGGCCTGGCCCTGGCAGCACGGGCGGCCTTGTAGTTCTGCGATTTTGACCTGACCAGCGGGCGGATTGCACTCCGCATAATACCGCCTCCTTCAACCAAGGGAAGGCACCATGCTCGACGCCCATCTCACGTCACTGGTCACGCGGCGGCGGCTCCAGGCCCAGCTCGGCCGCCACCTGCGTCAGCGGCCGCCCGCTGTCCCGCAGCAGGACCACCGCCTCATGCTTGAACTCGGTCGTAAACTCTCGTCACGTCTTCTTCGTCGTCATCAGCACCTCCGCCCCCACAGGAGCTTACACGAGGCGTCCACCGTAACGGGGGATGGTCAGAAGATGCTGCGGTGCAGCCCGGCGATGGCGGCGGACCTGTCCACCACGCTTTGGAGCATGGCGGACGTGGTGGCCCTGATTGACGCGACAGCGGAGCCGGCGAAGGTGCGCGGTCCTTACAAGCCACGCGTCACTAAGCTCGACTTTGGCCATTTCCGGTCATGCGTTGATCCAGAAGTGCGGTTCGGAGGCGATGTAGTCGAGGGCTGCATCGAGCGGCATGGTCGGGATGCCGAACGGGCTCGGAGCGGCCCAGCGCTGGCCGTTCCACCAGAACACCTGCACCATGTCGGCGTCCCCGGTTGGCTTGAGCCTGGCCAGCGGCGCCCCGGTGCGCTCGCTCGTGAGCGAGTAGCCGCGCCCCGCCTTGTGCAGCGCGACGCCGCCGCCGCGGGCCTGGTTGAACGCCTCGATGCGCTCGCGCATGGGATCACTGGCCGGCAAGGTTGATCCTTCTGGCACGTGCGGAGTTGTCCGGCGGCAACGACACCACCGTGAGACCGCCATGGCAAGGCAAGCCGACCCTGAAACCCATCCCGGCCTCTTTGCCGCATGGACCGAAGCCACCGTTTCGATCGGGCTGGCGCCGTTCGCCGGCTGCTTCACCCGCCCGACCTGGGCCAACGTGCTGGCGCTCGTCGCAGGCGCCATCCTGGCTCCGGGCCGGCGCACGGTTGCCGTGGCGCTGAGCAGCGTGGGCCTGCGGGGGGCGGCAGGCTTCACCAACTATCACCGCGTGCTCAACCGCAACCGCTGGTCAGGCCGGGCTGCGGCGCGCTGCCTGCTCGACCTGCTGGTGGCGGCCTTCGTGCCGAGCGGCCCAATCATGGTTAGCGTCAAACCAAGAGGTTTGTCGGACATTGACGAGACCATCGAGCGCCGCTAGGGCGCAAGGATCAGGGCGCGCGGCATCTACCATGACCCCGTGCGGTCGTCGCAGGGCCACTTCGTCAAGGCATCCGGCCTACGCTGGATCAGCCCGATGCTGCTCGCGCCGGTGCCGTTTGCAGGAAAGATCTGGGCCTTGCCGTTCCTGACAGCGCTGGCGCCGTCCGAGCGCTACGCCCAGGCCCAGGGCCGCCGGCACAAGCCGCTGACCGAGCGTGCGCGGCTGCTGCTGCTCCTGCTCGCGCGCTGGCTGCCGGGTCGGCGGGTCATCGCCGTCGCCGACAGCAGCTACGCCGCCATCGAGCTGCTCGCAGCCGTGTGCCGGCACGTCACCGTGATCACCCGGCTGCGGCTCGACGCCCGCCTGTTCGACCCACCGCCGCCGCGCCGGCCCGGGATAAAAGGGCGCCCGCGCGTGTCCGGCGCGCGCCAGCCGACGCTGCTCGGGCGCCTGGCCGACCCGAACACAGAGTGGCGGCGCGTCACGGTGACGGGCTGGTATGGGCAGGGCGAACGCAAACTCGACGTCGTCTCGGGCACCGCACTCTGGTGTCACCCGGGCGAGCAGGCGCCGATCCGTTGGGTGCTGGTCCGCGATCTGACCGGCGACTTCGAGCCGCAGGCGTTCGTGTACACGGACCAGGCTGCCGACCCGATCACCATCCTGCAGCTGTCCGTCCGCCGCTGGTCGGTCGAAGTCACCTTTGCCGAGGTGCGTCGCCACCTGGACGTCGAGACGCAGCGCCAATGGTCGGACCTGGCCATCGCCCGCACGACACCGTGCCTGCTCGCCCTGTTCTCGCTGGTGACCCTCTGGGCCAGCGACCTCGCCGCGCGCGGCCTCGTCCTGCCCAGGCGCGCCGCTTGGTATGCCAAGCCAGCTGTCACCTTCTCCGATGCGCTCGCCGCCATCCGTCGCCAGCTCTGGATCGCACAGGCTTTCCCAACCTCCGCGCCTGACCGGAACATGGCAACAATCCCGCGCGCACTCCTCAACAGCCTTACCGAAGCTGCTTGCTGCCCAGCCTGAAAAAGCCAAAGTCGAGCTTAGCGGGTCCTATTATTCCTGGTTGAGCCCTGAGGCCGTGCACTTGGTCGGGGCCGCCGTGCAGCTTGCTTCGACCGGTCAGAGCGTGGTGGCACGCCAAACCATCGTCAAGCAATGCAATTGACCGCCACCAGCCACTCCTGTGCCAAGCCGTGCTGGCTTCCAAATGCTAAAACGGCGAGTCCGGGAAGTAATGCGCCTTGGCGTTTTCCGGCGTGACCAGCACCGCCTCGATGATGGTCTGCAAGGGGATCGGCGCCTTCTCGACCAGGTGGGCGGCGGTCAGGTCCATCGCCTGCTCGATCATGCCGGGCGGGTAGGTTACGTCCGCCGGCACCAGCCGGTCGCCGTCCATGACCCGATGGACCATCTCCTTCATGCCGGCGCCGCCGACGATGAACATCGCGTCCTCGCGCTTGGCTGCGCGCACCGCCTCGATCACGCCGATGGCAATGTCGTCGTCCTGCGCCCACACGGCATCTATTTTGGGGAACCGCTGCAGGAAGTCCTGCATCACGCGGAAGCCGTCGTCGCGGTTCCAGTTGGCGAACTGCATGGCGAGCACTTTGATGCCGCTGCCCGCGATCGCCTTCTGGAACGCCTCGACCCGCTGCGTATCAATGACGGTCGGGATGCCGCGCAGCACGACGATCTGGCCGCCATTGGGAAAGCGGCGGCGGAAATACTGCCCGGCCACATCGCCGAACCGGACGTTGTCCCCGGCGACATAGGCGTCCTGGATGGCCGGGTCGGTCAGGCCGCGGTCCACGACCGTGATGAACACGCCGGCCGCCTTCACCTGGCGCACCGGGTCGGTGAGCGGGGCGGATTCGAACGGCAGCACCACAAGGCCGTTGATCCTGCGGACCGACACCAGGTCCTCCAGGTCGTTGGCCTGGCTTGCGGCGTCGCGTGCCGCCACGAGCACGACCTCCAGGTTCGGATACTTGGCCTGTAAACGCTTTTGGGCCTGCTGTGCGTGCCAGTTCAGGCCCGCTGCCCAGCCGTGCGTGGCGGACGGGATGGATACGCCCATCCGCACCTGCCCGGCCTGTGCCATCGAGGCGCCGGGCATGGCGAGCGCCGCCGTGGCCGCAGCCAACATCGTCCTGCGTCTCATGATCCGTTTCCTTCCCTGATTATTATCGTTGACGCCCGCCGCGCTGCAGCAGGACCGCGGCGATGATGATGATGCCCTGGATCGCGCCGTTCAGGTAAACGCTGATCGCCCCGGTCAGATTCAGGATGTTGTCTATTAGCGTCAGCAGGACCGCGCCGGCGACAGTGCCCCAAACCCGGCCGTGCCCACCCTTCAACGTGGTTCCGCCGATGATCACGGCGGCGATTGCCTCCAGTTCCCACAGCAGCCCGGTGGTGGCCGACGCCGAGCCAAGCCGGGGCACATACAGGAACACAGCCAGGGCGACGCACAAGCCTTGCAGCACGAAGGCCAGCAGCTTGACCCGGTCCACGTCAATGGCGGAGTAGCGCGCGACCTCCTCGTTGCTGCCGATCGCCATGCAGTAGCGGCCGAACCGCGTCCGGTTCAGCAGCACGTACCCGGCGAGTGCGACGAGCGCGAACACCAGCACCGGGACCGGTATCCCCAACACGGCGCCGTAGTAGGCTGGCCGGTAAACGGCGCGCATGGGGGAGGCGAGCGACAGCGTGCCGCCATTGGCCAGGTAGGTCACGAGCGAGCGGTATAAGCCCATGGTGCCCAGGGTGACGATGAACGCCTCGATCCGCCCCTTGGTCACCAGTAGCCCGTTCAACAATCCCGCCAGCAGGCCGATCCCGACCGCCACGCAGGCGCCGAGCGTGATGGCCAGCCAGCCCGCGCCCACCGGCCCGGCCATCGCGTTGAGCGCCACGATGGTGACGCCCGACGCGAATGCCGCCAGCGAGCCGACCGACAGGTCAATGTTGCCCGTGGTAATGATGAAGGTGGCGCCGACCGCAATAATGCCGGTGAAGGCCGTCCGGGTCAGCACGTTGCCGATGTTGCCCGCACCGAGGAAGGCCGGGTTGGCCAGCGCCCCGATCAGCACGAGCGCCGCGAGCGCCAGGAACGGCCCGGCCTGCACCAGGCTGATCCGGGGCCAGGGCCGGTGCGGCAGCGCCGCCTTCGGGGCAGCGTCAGGCAGCAGCGGCATCGGGTACTTCGGCAGCCAGGTCCAGGACGGCGTCGGCTGTGACCGCGTCGCCCGCAAGCTCGCCGGCGATGCGGCCGTGCCGCATGACGCAGACACGGTGCGGCAGGCCGGTCACCTCCGCCATTTCCGAAGACACGAGCACGATGGCCACGCCCTCCGCGGCCAGGCCGTGCAACAGGCGGTAGATCTGCTGCTTGGTGCCGACATCCACGCCGCGGGTCGGCTCGTCCACGATCAGCACGCGCGGGGCGACCTGCAGGATCTTGGCGAACAGCAGCTTCTGCTGGTTGCCGCCGCTGAGGTGGGCGACGGGGCCGTCGAGCCTGGCGGCCCGGATGTCGAAGGCGCGCACCGCCTGCGCCAGCGCCGCGTCCTCCTGGCGCTCGTCCACCAGGACCCGCCCGTATTGCCGCAGGGCCAACAGGGTCAGGTTGGGGCGCGGCGGCTGGCCGATCAACAGGCCGCGGCCCTTCCGGTCCTCGGTCAGGTAGGCGATGCCGGCGGCGGTGGCGTCGCGCAGGTTGCGGATGTGGACCGGCGCGCCGTCACGGCGGATGGTCCCCGTGATGCGGGGGCGCAGCCCGGCCACGGCCTCCATCAGTTCCGTGCGTCCGGCGCCGACCAGGCCGGCGAAGCCCAGGATCTCGCCCCGGCGCAGCTCGAACGAGGCATCCTGCACCCAGCCCGGCACCGCCACGCCCTGCACCGACAGGGCAACCAGCGCATCCCCGCCGGGTGGGGCCTTGGGCGGGAACAGGTCGGACACGTCGCGCCCGACCATCAGGCGCGCGACGACGTTGGCCGTCAGCCCGGCGGCGGGCCGGGTCGCCACGAGGGCGCCGTCCCGCAGCACCGTGACCTCGTCCGCCAGGGCCAGCGCCTCGTCCAGCTTGTGCGAGATGTAGGCGATCGCGGCGCCTGCGTCCGCAAGCTTGCGGATGAAGCGGGCCAGCACCGCCGCCTCGGTTCCGGTGAGGACGGCGGTCGGCTCGTCCATGATGAGCACGCGGACGTTGCGGGACACGGCCTTGGCGATCTCGACCATCTGGCGCTGGGCGACGGTCAGCGATCGCACGGGAGCGGAGGGATCGAGCAGGCAGCCGAGTTCCTCCAGCACCGCGCTTGCCCGGGCCTGCATGGCGGCCTCGTGCAGGAATGGCCCCCGCCGCAGCTCGCGCCCGAGGAAGATGTTGGCCGCGACCGTCAGGTGCGGCGCCAGGTTGAGTTCCTGGTGGATGAGGACGATGCCGTGCGCCTCGGCGTCCCTGACGCCGGCGAAGGCGACGGGCCTGCCGTCCACGTGCAGCGACCCGGCGCTTGGCTCAATCTGGCCGGCAAGAATTTTCATCAGGGTTGACTTGCCGGCGCCGTTCTCACCGAGGACGGCGTGGACGCAGCCGGGGCGAAGGTCGAGGTTGATCCCGCGCAGCACCGGCACCGGACCGAACGCCCTGCTGACGCTGCGGGCGGAAAGTATGGGTGGGGCTGACATTTCCTGCTCCCAGCGCGCCGCCTCTGCCTGGGCGGGGATTCCGCGGAAGCCTATCCGTAGTTCAGGGGCGGCATCAACCATGGCCGCAGCTTGGGCGAACGGCATACCTGCCTGCGGCGGGGCCTTCTGGCCTCGCTGCGCGGCGGAATCCGGCGGCAGGGATCGTGATGCGGCAGGCTGGATCACACGGAGGCCGGGTCAGTACAGATCCAGATTTCCCGCAGTCCGGCAAACCGGCGGTCTGCGCCGCCTTCATGTGCCGGGATTATCCTGTGCCCAAATGCCGAAAGGCACGCCTGAAACAAGGCTCATCAATCCGAGCCGAACGTTGCCGGCGTGATCCGCACGGCGCCGCTTTCGGCATCGCTGACGCGGACCAGGGGAAAGCATACGGTAATGCCGGCGCTCTGACGCCAGGCATCCGCGATCTCGTTACGCAATTCCGATGCATCGGCCGCCAGCTTGCTGGGTGACGATGGCGGCCTCTGCGGGCTGTGGCGCCTGAGAACGGCAGGACGCCTTCCGGGTAGTGGAACCCAGCCGTCACCGCCGCTGCACCGGCAGCCCTGGGCCGCTTGGCTGATCTCGCTGGAATGGGCTGCTGGCGCGGTAGCCTGATCCATCATCGCGCCGAGATGTTGCAATGTTGCCTCCGGCTACTAAAGCAGTGTCATCCGAGACGCGGACGGCAATACGGTGGGACTGGGATGACGGGTATCAGGATAGTGACGGCAATGGGCGCGGCAATGCGTGTGTCGCGCCATGACGAGGCGGAAGGAACCCCGGCAGACGCAGGGTTCACCCTCTTGGAGCTGCTGGTGGTCATTGCGATCCTGGCGATGCTGATCGGGCTGGTGGCCCCGGCCGCATTGCGCCAGCTCGGCGGCGCACGGGTGTCGGTCGCGCGCCAGTCCATCGAGCGGCTGGGCGGCGTGCTCGACCTGTATAAGCTCGATATGGGCTCGTATCCCACGTCCGAGCAGGGATTGCAGGCCCTGCTGGTGCGGCCCAGCGGCAACGCGACCTGGAGCGGTCCCTATGTCAACGGCACCCAGGTTCCGGTTGACCCTTGGAACCGCGCTTACGTTTACCGTAGTCCGGCCAGTAGGACCGGGCATGAATACGATCTTTGCTCCCGCGTACCGGACGGCCAGGCAAACGACTCCAGCCTGATCTGCAATCCATAGCAGAGGCCAAAAAGCAGGGCCGGCCAGGAGAGCGTCCCTTGGCCGGCCAGGAGAGCGTCCCTTGGCCGGCCAAGACTCCGCCCGACGACCGCGTCAGGCCCGCGTGCGGCGGCGGATCCCGGTGAGAAGCGCCAGGCCTCCGGACAGCACGGCAAGCGAAGCAGGCGCCAGCACCGCGTTTACAGCCGTACTAGCGCCGCTGTTGGCCAGGACGAAGTTGCCGCCGGGATCGCTGACCACCACCGAGGTGACCGGGACCGACGAGAAGGCCGCCAGCCTGGCCAGCGACTGGCCGTTGCCGGCCAGGCTGGACGCCGTGATGGAGCCGGGCGACGCCGTGCCGTTGAAGGCGGTCGCCGTGAACGAGTGGCTGCTGAGTGTATCGAAATCGCCGGCGCTGATGGTGAAGCCGGCAGTCGGGGCCGAGAAGGCGATCTGGATGGCCGCAGACGCGCTGTAGCCGGCGCCACCGTCCAGGCCGCACGGTGCGATGAATTGCGCGCCGTGAGCAAAATGGTTGTCGAGGTAGTTTGATGAGGGTCAGCCGTCGTCGTCGGGTTCCTCCCAGCTCAGGATGGCAGCAGGGCGTCCGGGGCTGTTCGGGTCGAGCCGTGCGACGACCGACAAGCGCGCGACCGTGCCATCCGTGCCTTGCAGCCGCACCGCAACCAAAACCGTCGCAGGCCCGCCCTGCTGGACGCCGCCCGGCGCCGAGGCAGCGATCCCGGCCAGCTCCAGGGCGCGGCGGACCACGGGGTCTGCGGCGCCAGGATCCAGCACGCCGCTGGGATAGACCGACATGTGCGGCGCCAGGGCGGCATAGAGGGCAGGCGTGACCCCGAGCACGAGCTGTAATTCCTCCAAGTGGAGGAACGGCGACCCGGGCGGCCCGAAGGTGCGGCCCGCCGCACGGTAGGCAGCCAGCACCGCCGGGTCCGGGCCAGGTGACCCGGCGTGGCTGCGCCATGCGACTACCGCCGCGGCCACCGCGCTGGCTTCCGACGGGCCGCCCCCGGCTGCGCGCACGAGTGCCGCCAGGGTTTCGGCCGGGGTGGTGTTGGGGTTCAGCTTGCCGTCCTCGCTGCGCACGGTCACGGCGGCCGTCGCGGACCCGACCGGGAAACGCCGCGTGACGCCGTCCGCCCGGCGGCGGCCGGTAACGAGGTCGTACAAGGTTTCATGCAGCGCCGCCTCCGCCCCTGCCCGCGCCGCGGCTGCAGAGCGAAGCGCGATGCCAAGGCCCGCTTCCCGCCGGCCAGTGCCGGTGATCGCCGCCGACATCAGCGCAAGCAGGGCGAGCGTCCACAACACGACGAGCAGCACGATGCCGCGGTCGCCGTTCCGGCCGCTCACGGTGGTGGCGCCGGGGTTGACTGGCGCGGCGCCTCCACGATGTCGGCCCAGTGCCGGGGATCGCCCGCGGGAAAGACGATGCGCAGCCGGACCAGGTCCGGCAGGCGCGTGCCGGTCCAGGCGCTCCGCCAAGCCGGTGGCACCTGGCCAGTTCCGCCGAAATAGCCAAGTTCCAGGCGCGCGACGCCGCGCAGCACCTCGGTCTCGCTGGTGCGGACCGGGGCGAGCGGCGTCGCATGGGGAGACGGCGCCCAGGTCAGCACCAGCCGGTCGCCCTGCAGCGCCAGGCGCATCGCCGCCCGCCGGGTCCCGGGCGCGGCCGCCGCTTCAGGCAGGGGGGCGGCAAACGACATGCTGGCGGGTCCGCCCAGCAGCGGCGGATGCGCCTCGTCGCCGGCGGGATCCATGCGCACGACCAGGCGGCGCAGGCCGCGGTCCACCGAGTCCAAGTCGCCGCCGCTCGCCAGAAGGCGTGACTGCGCGTCCCAGGCGGCGACCCCGAACCGGAAGCCCTGGGCAAGACCGGACAGGATCAAGCCGACGACGACCAGGCTGACGAGGGTTTCCAGCAGGGTGAACCCGGCGTCTCCTACGGCCTTCACGACCCCGGCGGCCTTCACGACCCCGGCGGCCTTCACGACGCAGCCGGTCCCGTGGCGCGGCCGGTTCTCCGGGCCGCCCGGGTCGTGTCGCTTCCCTTGTTCACAACCCTCGTGCAATCGCCTAAATGCATCCACGCCTGATTCCAGGCAAAAGGCTCGATGCCAGCATGAGCAGGATCCCACCGATGCAGCCGTTGTCCCAGGACGCACGCCGATGAGCCGGCGGGCCACCCTGGTCCTCGGCGCCATGGCGCTGGTGCTGGCAGGCGTGCTGCGTTGGCAGGTGCAGGTCAAGGTGCCGGCCGAAGCTCTCCTGCCGGCGCCAGTCGAGGCGCATGCGGACGGCATCGTGCCCCCTGCGGCGGTGGACCGCGCGGCAGAGGTGGCCAAGATTACCGGCCGTCCCGTGTTTGAGCCGAGCCGGCGCCCCTCCGCGGACGTTGCGCTGGCTGCGGCTGCCCCGGTCATGCGGACGGTTCCACGGGTGACGGGGGTGGTCGTTACCGCCACCGACCGCAGTGCGATCTTCGCCCCGCCCGGCGCCGGCGCCGCCACCGTGGCGCGGGAAGGTGGGCAGGTCGGCGAATACACGGTGCAGAGGATCGCCGCGGGCCAAGTCACGCTGATGGGACCTGACGGGCCGCTGCTGCTCCGCCCGGTCTTCGACAAGAACCGTCCGCTGCCACCTGCCCTGCCACCCGCCCCGCCACTCGTGGTCGGCCTGCCTCTGCTGGCGCCGCCGCTGCCCATACAGCGTTAGGAGCCGCCCAGATGATCCCGGTTGTTTGCTGATGGCTGTCCCCTTTCTCGCGTGCATGGCCCTGGTCGCCTCCATCTACCACCTGCCGCCGCGGGTGCTGCCATCCATCCAGGCCATCGAGGGTGGCTGGCCCGGCGCCGTCATCCGCAACACCAACGGGTCCGAGGACCTGGGCGTCATGCAGGTCAACACGCTCTGGATCGGGCCGCTGGTCCGCTACACCGGCCTGCCCGCGCCAGTCGTGCGGCAGCGTCTGGTCAGCCTGGCATGTTTCAACATCGCCGCAGCCGGGGCAATCCTGCGCGGCTACCTGGACGAGGCGAATGGCGATTTGATGCAGGCCATCGGCTACTACCATTCCCACAGGCCGGCGCTTGGGCTGCCCTACCAGGTGCGCGTGCGCAACGCGGCGGCGACGCTGTTCAGCCGTCCCGCCACGGCCCCGGGCCTGTCCACCATCCAGTAGCTGCGGCTCAGTGCCCGTTTCATGATGCTGCCGCGCTGGCCACCCAACGCGGCTTTCCTGCGTTCCGCTCGTCCAATGAAGGCGTTGGGCGGAGTTCACGGGCAGACGCCTGCTCCGATCCGGTGCTGGGAAACCCACGCCAGCCACTCGGCGCAGCGCACTCTCAAAACGAGCGCTCAGCGCTCCAGGCTCAGGCCGCGGCGCACCCTCACGTTCGGGTCGGATGAGCCGGATGCCCGCAGGCCGGTCGCCAGGTCTGGCACCAGGGCGGCGTTGGGCAGTTGCAGCCGCAAGTCCTCGGTCAGCGCCCGCGCATCGCGCTGGTCGTGCAGCACGTGCGGGGTGATCAGCACCAGCAGCTCCGTGCGGACGCGCGTGTTGTTCTGGGTTCCGGCGAGGGCACCGAGCAGCGGGATGTCCTTCAGCCAGGGGATGCCGGAGTTGCCCCGGCTGGTGCTGTCGCGGATCAGCCCGGCGAGCCCGATGGTCTGCCCGTCCTGCACCACCACGCGCGAGGTGACGCTGCGCTGCAGGAAGGTTGGCGAGTTCAGCCCGGTCGTGCTCACGTTCGGGTCCACATCGCTGACCTCCTGCGAGATGTCGAGCGTGACCAGGCCGCCGCTGTTGACCCGGGGCGTGACCTGCATGATGACTCCGGTCGGCTGGTAGCCGATCGAGTTCACCACCGGGGCGTTGGCGGAGATCGTGCTCGTGGCGCTCGCGGTCAGGAACGGCACCAGGTTGCCCACCTGCAGCCGCGCCGGCTGGTTGTCCAGCACCAGGAGCTGCGGCGAGGACAGGACGTTCACCTTGGTGACGTTCTGCAGCGCGGAGATGGCGACGGGAGCGCCGCTGTTGCCGGTGCCGCCGATCACGAAGCCCGGGAACGACGTCCCCAGCGGCACCGATGTCAGCCCGCCGAAGCTGCCGGCCGCCGCGCTGATGTTGTTCAGCGCACCGTTGATGCCGCCGGACTTGAAGTAGAACTGCGTGCCGTATTGGAGCGCGTCGTTCAGTGTGACCTCGGCGATTGTCGCGTCAATCCGCACCTGCAGCGGCAGGATGTCTATCTTGCGCAGCATCGACTCGATCGTGCCCTGCTCGCGCCGGGTGCCGTAGATCAGCAGGGCGTTGTTCTGCGGATTGGGGATGATGCGGAGGGTGTTCGTATCGGTGGTGTTCCCGGAACTGCCGCCGGGACCGCTGGCGCCCCCGCTGTTCGTCGGGTCCAGGCCGCCCAGCAAGGGGTTTGCCTGCCCACCGAGGGCGCCCTGCGCCAGCCCGGCGTTTGCGCCGCTGACGCCCTGGCCCTGCCCACCGCTTCCGAGCCCGCCGCCGCCTAGCCCGCCGCCGCCAAGTCCGCCGCCGCCAAGTCCGCCACCGCCACTGATGCCGCCACCCCCGATGCCGCTGGTCTGGCCGATGCCGCCGCCCAATCCGCCGCCGCCGCCGCCAAGGCCAGAGCCGGTCCCCGAGCCGCTGCCGGCCCGGCCGGAGCCGAACTGCAATGGGCTTGACCCCGGGGCGGTCTGGCCAAGTGCCGTGCTGCTCGGCTGCGCCGTCACCGCATTGGGCGTGAACGCTTGCTGCAGGACATACGCGACATCGTTGGCGCTGCCGTTCTGCAGGTAGAAGACGTTCCAGGCCCGCACCGTTTCGAGCCGGGTGCGGTCCACCAGCGAGAACACTCGCCGCGCCTCGTCTATGATCTGCCGGGTGCTGGCGACCACCAGCACGGCGTTGACCCGGTCCATGGGAACCACCCGCACCCGTCCGGCAAGTGCGCCCCCGCTGCCGCCGCGCAGCGCGGCTTGCAGGGCCGAGGCGAAATCTTTCGGGTCGCCGGAGCCTACGGGCAGCAGCGCGTATGACTGGCCCGCCAGGATGTCCACGTCGAAGGCGCGTATCAGCGTCACCAGGCTCTCGCGCACCGCCGGCTCGCCGCCGACGAGCAGGACGTTGCGGGTGGTGTCCGCCACGATCCGCCCGTTGTTGCCGGCATAGGGCTGCAGCACGCGGGCCAGGTCCTCGGCCGAGGCGTAGCGCAGCGGGACGACGGCGTTGCCGCTCAGCCCCGCCCCGCCGGCAACGGCGGCGCTGGCCGCGGGGGATGCGCTTGGTACGACCCGGTATAGCCCGTTCGCCACTAGGAGCGTCGCCCCGTTCTGCGCCAGCAGCGCCTCCAGCGCCGGCGCAACTTGGTCGCGCGTAAGCGGAGTTGCAGTGTGCAGGGTGGCGGTGCCGCGTACCGCGGGGTCTATAGAATAGTTGACGTGCAGGATGTCGCCAAGGATGCGCGCCGTGACTTCTCGTATGTCGGTGTCGGCGAAGTCCAGTGAGATGTCGCCCCCGCTGCCTGGGGCGCCGGCCGCGGACCTGATCTGCACTTCCGCTTCCCGGCCATAGGACAGCCTGGCCGCGCGCTGCGTTTCCGTCGTGCCGACCGGGCCGTTCACCCGGGGGGCGGCGGCTGCGAACGACGGCTCCGGGCCGCCCAGCGGGGTGAGCGCCACGGTGTCCTCCGTCGCGCAGGAAGACGCCAGCAAGCAGGCCATTCCTGCCGCTGCGGCGCGCGTCAGGCCCAGCGCCGTCCCGGCAGCCCTCACGAGCGGCTGCCGGCGGCGCCCGCGCGGAAGGCTATGATCGTAAGGCTCGCCTCCATGCCGTCACGGCTGCCGAGAGCCAGCGAACGCTGCAGCCGCAGGTCATCCACCAGCATCGGCGGCGACGCATCGGCGATCCGGCGGAGGACCTCCATCAGCTTGGGATAGGTGGTCGAAAGCGACACGCGCAGGCCGATCCGCTGGTAGGGGCCGGCTGGCTCGGCCGGAAGCGCTTCCGCACTGGCGACCGTCGCCCCGGCCTGCTGCGCCAGTGCCTGCACGCGTTCCTGCAGCGCCGCAGCGGCGAGCGCGTCCGTGGCCTCGGGCAGCAAAGCCGGAGCGCCAGCGCCGGCACCCTGCACGGTCTCTGCCTGGCGCCGGTAGGTGGGAAGCGCCGCGGCGACCGCCTCCATGCGCCGCGCCAGGGTGCTGCGCTGGGCCAGCGTTTCCGCCCGGTCCTGGTAGGTGCGGACCAAAGGGTCCACCACGGCCGCCCAGACCGAGGCAAGCGCCACGACGGTCAAGGCCAGCGCCAGCGCCCGGCCGCGTGCGCCCTCCGGCAGGCCGGCGGCGCCGGTCATGGCGCGACCTCCGCCTGCAGGGCGAACTGGTCGCGTCCGCCTTCCCCCCGGGTGACCGGCGCGGTGAAGGCAGGGTTGCGTATGGAGGGATCGGCGGCCAGGAGCGCGATCAGCCGCGGGGCCGACGCCGATTGGCCACGCAGGGCGACATGGCGCTGGTTCATGGCCATTTCGGTGAGGAAGGTGTCGTCGGGCAGGATGTCGGTCAAGGCAGCCAGGGCGGCCAGGGCGTCGCCGCTGCGGTTGCGCTGCTCGGCGATGGCGTCGCCGCTGGCCCGCACCTCAGCGATGCGCCGGCGCAGCGTGTCCGCCTGCGCGGTGAGCGGGCGCAGCGCCTCGATGCGGTCCTCTGCCGCGGCGAGCGCCAACGATTGCCGCACCACGGGCACCGCGAGCGCCGCCAGGCCCAGCACGGCGCAGGCGGCGGCGGCGGCGATGGCCAGGCGCCGGTCCCACCGCTCGCGCGCCGTCGGCCCCCGCTGCAGACGGACCAGGCGCGGCGGCTCGCTGGCGCCAGCCTGCAACGCGGAGACGGTAAGCCCGGCCCCGTCCAGCCAGGCCAGCATGGAGGCGACCGGAGCGCGGGGGATCAGCGACAAGCGCAGCATGACGCGGTTGCGTGCCCGGTCCCGTGCCAGGATTTCGTGGCTCCAGATGACGTCTTTCGCCTGGAACGGGGTCAGCCGGTCCATTTCATAGCCGAGCACGCGGACCAGGTCCCGCTCGGCTGCCAGGGGAAGGCTGAATTCACGCTCAAGCAGCATTGCGGCGGGTACGCGCAGCACGGTTTCGGCGCCGGGCCGCTTCCTGGCCAGCGCGCGCAGGCGTTCCTTGGCATCCGGCAGGTCCGGGTCGAACCGTCCCACCTCCGCTTCGCGATGGCTGCGCCGGAGGAAGATGGTGAGCATGCTGCCGCTCGCCCCGGGCTGCCGGGCAATTGCCGCGATCAACGTCGCACGCGCTTTCTGGTGCCGGCCCGACCAGCCTGACGGCAGAAGCCCGGACATCTGCCGCGTCCACCAGTTCAGCAATTCTACGAACATGGTGCCGGATGAGACTGATTTCTTGCGCCGGGTCAAGCCTAGAGGTGGCGCCGCATCGATTCCGGGCTGCTGCGCTCTGCCGGAGGCTACCAGGTCCGTTGCCTGCTTGAACTCAGGACGCACGCACGCCACTCCGCAGCGCCGGCCGCGCGATTGCAGTCTCCTCGATCCCGGCCCGGCCCCGGGGCAGGCTGGGCAGCAGGTCCATCCTGGCTCACGTTTTTGTCATAGGCCGATCCGATCTTAGTGCGCCTGCCGCTGCATCCAGTGTGCGGCCGGGTCAGTAACACCCTGTGGCAAGAGCATGAAATCTTCGCAGCAACGCGGATGACCTCGCTTAGGCCGCCACGGGAGGGTTCAACGATGAGTCTAGATGTCAATGATGCCGATGGGGTCCGAAGCGTCGAGGGAATGAACCGCCGCTCGCTGGTGGGACGGATTGGCGCCGGTGCAGCCGGGGCGGTGGCGCTTGGGGCAATGGCGACGGGCGTCGTGGCCGGGACTTCCGCGCCTGCCCAGGCGCAGACGATTACGGACGCGGACGTGCTGAACTTCGCGCTGAACCTCGAATACCTGGAGGCAGAGTTCTACATCCGCGCCTTCCTGGGCGTCGGCCTGAATGCCAGCGATCGTGACGGCGTTGGCGGCTCGGGCTTCGTGCTGGGCGGCTCGAAGGTGCCGTTCCAGACGCCTGCCATCGCCGCCTATGCCCAGAAGATCACGATTGACGAAGTGAACCACGTCCGCTTCCTGCGCCGTGCGCTGGGCAGCGCCGCGGTCGGCGCTCCGAACATAGACCTGCTGAACAGCTTCAGTGCGTTGGCCGCCGCGGCAGGACTGGTCCCTGCCGGCACGCAGTTCAACCCGTTCCTGAACGAGCAGAACTTCCTGCTCGGCGCCTTCATCTTCGAGGACGTCGGCGTCACCGCCTACGCCGGCGCGGCGGCGCTGCTTACGAATTCGGGCAACCTCAGCGCGGCTGCCAGCATCCTTGCCATCGAGGCGTATCATGC
>DASWOJ010000127.1:0-1975 GCA_036398775.1 Acetobacteraceae bacterium | reverse complement strand
ACCGTGTCACACGCCTGGTCGGCCCGGCGCTCGTGCATCCCGCGACCACGTCCGGTTCCACGTCGGATTGCCTGTCATCAACCCACCGAACTGCCGTCTGGCAATCGAGCCACATGGAGTCGTCGCCCTCGTCCTGCTAAGGTCCGGGACAAAGCATGGGCAGGACACACCGATGAACGTCATGGCTTCCGAAGCCCGGCCCGAAGCCCAGATCGCCGTCGAGGCGTTCGACGTAGTGGTCGTGGGCGCCGGCATCTCCGGCATCGGCGCCGCCTACCATCTGCAGCAGCAATGCCCGGGCAAGAGCTTCGTCGTGCTGGAAGCGCAGGACGGGTTCGGCGGCACCTGGCGCACCCACCGCTACCCCGGCGTCCGCTCGGACAGCGACCTTTACACGTTCGGCTACCGCTTCAAGCCCTGGACCGGCGCGCCCATCGCGACTGCCGACAAGATCCAGGGCTACCTGGGCGAGGTCGTCGCCGAGAACGGGTTGGATGCCCATATCCGCTATGGCCATCACATCACGGCGGCGAGCTGGTCCACGGCGGATGCGCTGTGGACGATCGATGCGCTGACCGGCGGCCGTCCGGTCCGCTTCACTGCCCGCTTCCTGTATATGTGCCAGGGCTATTACCGCCACAGCGAGCCTTATACGCCGGACTGGCCCGGCATGTCGGACTTCAAGGGCCGCATCATCCATCCCCAGACCTGGCCCGAGGACCTGGACTATGCGGACAAGACCGTGGTGGTCATCGGCTCCGGCGCGACGGCCGCCACGCTGATCCCCGCCATGGCCGGCACGACCCGGCACATCACCATGCTGCAGCGCTCGCCCACCTTCTTCCGCACCGGCCGCAACGCCGTCGCCCTGGCGGACGAGTTGCGCGACCTGGACGTGGACGAGACCTGGATCCACGAGATCACGCGCCGCCGCATCATGCGCGACAGCGACACCTTCACCCGCCAGACCTTCGAGGACCCGGCGGCCGCCCGCCAAGCACTGCTGGACGCGGCACGTGCCCATCTGGGTCCGGACTTCGACATTGATACGCACTTCACCCCGACCTACCGGCCATGGCGGCAGCGCATCGCCTACATCCCCGACGGCGACCTGTTCAAGGCGATCGCCGCCGGGTCAGCCTCCGTGGTGACGGACGGGATCGAGCGGTTCGATGCCACCGGCCTCCGGCTGACGTCGGGCAAGCACCTGGATGCGGACATCATCGTCACGGCGACCGGCTTCCACCTGAGCGTGCTTGGCGACATCGCCTTTACGGTGGATGGCGCGCCGTTGGACTTCGCCGACACGGTGACCTACCGCGGCATGATGTTCACCGGCGTGCCGAACCTGGCATGGGTGTTCGGCTATCTCCGTGCGGCGTGGACGCTGCGGGCCGACCTGGTGGCCGACTTCGTTTGCCGTCTCGTCAACCACATGGATGTCCGGCAGGCCCGCATCGTCCGTGTCGCGCTGCGCCCGGAGGACGAAGGGATGGAGCTGCTGCCCTGGATTGACCCGGAGAACTTCAATCCCGGCTACCTGCAGCGCGGGCTGCACCTCCTGCCCAAGTGCGGCAACAAGCCGGAATGGGCGCATACCCAGGATCATTGGCTGGAGAAGGACGCACTGCCAGGCATCGATCTGGAGGACGCGGCCTTCCGCTATAGCTGAAGCAGGACGCGACGACAGGTTCGTTGTGCCCGTGTCGCTGCGGCGGTCGTGGCCGGGCAGACCTGCCGGGCGGCGGCGGCGGTGCTGTTCGATGTGAGCGTGTCTGCTGCGGCCAAGTGGTCGGCCCGGCTGCGGGCAGAGGGCAGTGCCGGCGCCAAGCCGGTGGGCGGTGCCCGGCAGGCGGTGCTGCCCGGCGAGCGGGGCTGGCTGCTGGAGCGGATCGCGGCGGTGCCTGACCTGACGTTGCGCGCGATCCGGGCCGAGTTGGCGTCACGCGGCATCGTGGTGAGCCTGCGGGCTGCG
>DASWOJ010000126.1:0-5626 GCA_036398775.1 Acetobacteraceae bacterium | reverse complement strand
GGTAGGTGTCCGGTCCGAAGAACACCGCATCCGCCGCAGCGGTCGGGTAGGCGGAGTGCAGGAACAGTTCACCGCCCAGCGTGGACAGGCGGACCAGGCTGCGGTGGCCACCGCCGGGGTGATCGGCCAGCACGGCGGCGTCTTGCATGGCGCGCAGGATGACGGTCGGCAACACGTCGTCCCGGAACGGCCTGCTCCAGCCGAACACGCCGCGCAGGTCCGCAGCCCATTCGGCACCAGGACGGGCGTTGACCCGGGCTATGGTCGCGGGGGTCGGCGTGACGAAGCTGTAGCCGGTGTCCCGGATGGCTTGCGCCAAACGGATCAGGGCGGCACCGGCGGAGACGTCCAGGGTGGCAGAATTGTCCATGGACGCTCACGAACGCGCGAACATGGGAGGGGTTGCGCCGTCACCGAACCGTCAACAGCGGCTCGACTGCCTCGATCACCCCATTGATGAGTATTTGTATGCCAATGCACAGCAGCAGAAAGGCCGACAGCCGCGTGACGGTGCGGCTGCCGGTACGGCCGAGCAGGTCGGACAGCCGGTCCGCATAGCTGTAGGTCAGCCAGATCACCACAGCCATCGCCGCCGCGGCCAGGCTGCACCCGGCGTAGAACGGCGCCCATCCCAGCCCCGACGTCGGGTGCCCGGCGCCAAGCGCCACGGCTACGGCGATGGTGCCCGGCCCCGTCGTGAACGGCAGGGTCAGCGGGAAGAACGCCACGTCGTCGGCAGGTCCGGCGTCGGCGGCCTGTTCCTGCTTGCGCCCGTCCCGCTTCTCCGGCGCATTGAGCAGTTCCCAGGCGAACAGTGACAGCACGAGGCCGCCGGCGATGCGCAGCGCCGCCAGGCTGATGCCGAACAGCGCCAGTATATATGACCCGGCCCACAGCGCGCCGAGCATGACCAGCAGCGAGTAGGTGCCGACCCGCCGGGCGAGCAGCGCCCGCCCGGCATGGGTGCGGTCCGCCGTGGCTTCCCGGAAGATGAAAGCGCCGGAAATCGGGTTGACGATGCTGAACAGCGCCGGGAACGCCAGCAGGAAGGCGGCGAGCACCTTACTTACGCAGCCGCAGCGGTAGGTTGGTGCGATATACCACACGCTTGAGCGCGAAGGCGCTCTGCACGCCGCGCACGCCGGGGATGCGGGTCAGGCGGGTGCGCAGGAACTCCTCGTATGCGCCGAGGTCCGGGGCGACGACGCGCAGCAAGTAGTCGCTGGCGCCGGACATGACGTAGCACTCCATGACCTCCGGCAATTCGGTGACGGCCTTCTCGAAGGCGGCCAGGTGGTCATCGGTCTGGGCCTGCAGGCGGACGGAGACGAAGACGTTGACCGGCAGGCCAACGCGGTCCTGGTCCAGCAGGGCGACGTAGCGGCGGATGATGCCGTCGTCCTCCAGCAGCTTCTGCCGGCGCAGGGCCGGGCTGGCGGACAGGCCGGCGGCGTCCGCAAGCTCTCCGCTGGTGGCGCGGCCGTCCCGCTGCAGGTGTTCCAGAATGGTGTAGTCTATGCGGTCCAGGCGCATTTCTGGGGGCGATCCTGCCATGATGCAGTGCAGCATTGGCGTAATCTGCCAATTCCTCTCCCACGCTACCGCAACAACGGCAGCACTTGCCAGCCGTCCCGGCGCTATGCTGCGCGTCGCAGTTCCGTGAATGGGTCTGCGGGCAGCGGAGGGCGGCTTCATGGACATCGGCTTTGCGGCAACGACCACCCTGGACAGCCGTTACCATGATCTGGACAGGCCGGTGCTGCTGTCGGGCGTGCAGGCACTAGTGCGGGTGCTGCTGGAGCAGGCGCGTCTGGACCGGGATGCAGGGCTGAACACCGGCGGGCTGGTGTCCGGGTATCGCGGGTCGCCGCTCGGCGGCGTGGACCAGGAGATGTGGCGTCGCGAGGCGCTGCTGACGGAGCACGGCATCCGCTTCCAGCCCGGCCTGAACGAGGACCTGGCCGCCACCATGCTGTGGGGCACGCAGCAGGTGGACACCTTCCCGGGCAAGCGGGTGGATGGGGTGTTCGGCATGTGGTACGGCAAGGGGCCGGGCGTGGACCGCAGCGGCGACGCCTTCCGCTGCGCCAACATGATCGGTACTTCGCCGTATGGCGGCGTGCTGGCGGTGTCGGGGGACGACCATGCCGCGCATTCCTCGGTGTTCCCGCACCAGACCGACGGCATCTTCCAGTCCGTTCATATCCCCGTGCTGCAGCCGGCGGATGCGCAGGACATCCTGGATTTGGGCCTCGCAGGAATTGCGATGTCGCGTTACGCCGGGCTTTGGGTGGCGCTGAAGACGATCGCGGAGAACGCCGAGCAGCATGCGGTCGTCACCGTGCCGAGCCAGCGCCATTTCGTCCGCCCGGACATCGCCCTGCCGCCGCACGGCCTGAACATAGACGCCGCCCTGCCCTGGCCCGCAGAGCGTGCGGAGCTGGAGCGGCGCATGGTGTCGGAGCGGCTGCCGGCGGCGCTGGCCTGGGCGCGGGCGAACCGTCTGGACCGACTTATGCACGGGCGCCGGGATGCGCCGGTCGGCATCGTCACTGTGGGCAAGGCGCACCACGACCTGATGCACGCGCTGCGCCGCATGGGCCTGGACCGCTCGCCGGACATTGCGGTGTTCAAGGTCACGCTGTCCTGGCCGATCGAACCCGTGGGCCTGCGGGAGTTCTGCGAGGGCAAGCGGGCCGTGCTGGTCGTCGAGGAGAAGCGGGCCAACGTGGAGGAGCAGCTTCGCGCCGCACTCTACAACCTCCGGGACCGGCCGCCGATCCAGGGCAAGCAGGACCTGCAAGGCGCGCCGCTGCTGCCCGCCACGATGGAGCTGTCGCCGGAACTGGCGATGGCGGCGCTGGGGCGGTTCCTGCGCGACGCCGGGATGGAGGTGCGAGCCGAGGCGCCGCTTGCCGCCCTGGAGCGTTTGCCGGGCCTGCTGGCCCGCGCGCCGGCGTTCTGCGCGGGCTGCCCGCACAGCACCAGCACCCGGCTGCCGGACGGCAGCCACGCGATGGCGGGCATTGGCTGCCATACTATGGCGCTCACCACGTCGGAGGCGACGCGGACCTTTAGCCAGATGGGTGGGGAGGGCGTGCCTTGGATCGGCCTGGCGCCGTTCACGGATATGCCGCACATGTTCGCCAACATGGGGGATGGCACCTACACCCACTCCGGCCTGCTGGCGATCCGGCAGGCGGTCGCGGCCGGGGCGAACATCACCTATAAGCTGCTGTATAACGATGCCGTCGCCATGACGGGCGGCCAGCCGGCCGAGGGCGGGACAGACGTGCTGTCCATCGCGCGGCAACTGCATGCGGAGGGCGTGGGGCTGCTCGCGGTCGTGGCGGACGATCCGGCGCGTCTGCCCCCAGCTTCGGCGCTGCCACCGGGCACCCTGCGGCACGGACGCGACGAGATGGACGCGGTGCAGCGCCGGATGCGCGGGCAGCCCGGCGTCAGCGCCATCATCTACGACCAGGTCTGCGCCACCGAGAAGCGCCGCCGCCGCAAGCGCGGCAAGCTGGCCGCCGCGGAAACCCGCGTCGTCATCAACGAGGCTGTGTGCGAGAACTGCGGTGACTGCACCGCGCAGAGCAACTGCATCGCCATCGAGCCGGTGCAGACCGATCACGGGCGCAAGCGGCGCATCAGCCCGACAAGCTGCAACACCGACCTGTCCTGCCTCAAGGGCTTCTGCCCCAGCTTCGTGACCACCAAGTCGGATGCGCCAATTGGCAGGGTGGACCATGCGGCGGTCTGGGCTGCGCGGGAGGCGGAGTTGGCGGCGGGGCTGGCCGATCCCACGCTGCCGGGCGTGGAGCAGCCGTGGCGCGGCCTGTTCGCCGGCATCGGCGGCGGCGGGATCGTGACCTGCGGCGCCATCGTCGCAATGGCGGCGCACCTGGAGGGGCGGCAGGTCAGCACGCTGGACTTCACCGGGCTGGCGCAGAAGAACGGCGCCGTGGTGTCGCATGTGCAGATCGCCGATGCCGGGCTGGACGTGGTCCGCATCCCGCAGCGCGAGGCCGACCTGCTGCTGGCCGCCGACATGGCGGTAGGTGCGGGCGCGGACGTGCTGGGGCGGTGCAAGCGCTCGGCGGGCGTGGTCGGCAACCTGGACCTGCAGCCCGGCGCCGCCTTCATCCGGGAACGTGACCTGGCGCTGGACGCCGGACTGCACCGCCGGGCCATCGGGCGGAGCACGTCGGCGGAGCGGTCCCGCTTCCTGCATGGCGCCGCGCTGTCCGAGCGGCTGTTCGGCAATGCGCAGGCGATGAACACGTTGCTGCTGGGGCTGGCCTGGCAGATGGGCCTGGTGGCGGCCGGTCAGGGCGCGCTGCTGCGGGCGATGGAGCTGAATGGAACTGCCGTGCCGCTGAACCGGCGGGCGTTCCTGTGGGGCCGCATCCTGGCGGCGAACCCGGCGCTGGCGGACGAGATCATGCGGGACCGCGCGCCGCTGCCGGACGACCTGGATGCGCTGGTGGAACGGCGGGCCGCGGAGCTGACGGAATACGGCAACGCCAAGCTGGCCGCACGCTACCGCGGCCTGGTGGACGCGGCGCGGGCACGGGAAACGGCGGTGGCCGGAGCGCCCGGCGCACTGAGCCGCGCGGTGGCGGAAGGTTACTACCGCGTGCTGGCGATCAAGGACGAATACGAGGTGGCGCGCCAGCACGCCGCCGCTAGCTATGGCGACGCGCCGGTGTTCCACCTGGCGCCGCCGCTGGTGAGCCGGATGGACCCGGCGACGGGGCGGCGGCGCAAGGTCGCGGTGCCCGGACGCATCGCGCTGCCGCTGTTCCGGCTGCTGCGCCACGGCAAGGCGCTGCGCGGTACGGCGCTGGATGTGTTCGGGTGGCAAGGGGAGCGCCGGGTCGAGCGTGGCATGATCGCGGAGTACGAGGCGGATGTACGCGGCGCCTTGGACCGGCTGCGCCGGGACACGGTGGAGGCGGCCGTGGGGATAGCGGCGCTGCCGATGGACATACGCGGCTTCGGCCCGGTGAGGGCGGCGAGCCTTGCGGCGTCCCGGCCTCGGCGGGAGGCGCTGCTGGCGCAGTTGGACGCTCCGGTCCTGGCGGTTGCTGCGGAGTAGTAATTGCGGCCCCTGCGGGACTATACCACCCGCAGCAAAACAAATGTCCCAGGGAGTGCCGCCATGCTCGAAAACACCGACCCGAATGCGCTGATCGTCGAGACCGCCCGCCGCTTCGCGCAGGAGCGGCTGATGCCCACGGCCGCGGCACGGGAAAAGGCCGGGCGGATCGAGCCGGAGATCATACGCGAGCTGGGCGAGATGGGGTTCCTGGGCGCCACCAACAGCGCCGACTGGGGCGGCAGCGAAATCCCGTATGAGACCTATGCCCAGGTGATCGAGGAGATCGCGGCCGGGGACGGGTCGGTGTCCACATTGGTGAGCGTCCACAACGCGCCGACCTGCGAGATCCTGGAGAAGTTCGGCACCCCGGCGCAGAAAGAGCGCTGGCTGCGCCCGATGGCGAGCGGGGAGGTGGTGGCCAGCTTTGCGCTGACAGAGGCCGGCGCCGGGTCGGACGCCGCGGGGATACGCACCCGGGCGGAGCGGACCAACAGCGGCTACACGATCAACGGGTCGAAG
>DASWOJ010000125.1:0-19731 GCA_036398775.1 Acetobacteraceae bacterium | reverse complement strand
CCCGGACTGCAAGCACCCGGACTGCAAGCACCCGGACTGCAAGCACCCGGACCGCAAGGCCCCGGGCATGGCACCGCCCAGCCCGGCTCCGATCCCGAGCCGGGTGATCAAGAACCGTGCGGGCCAGCCAAGCCGGCCATCCCCCGCCCGCAACCCGGCCCCACCCTGCCGGAGGACCCGGCGGAAGCCGTCGCCTTCGTTTTGCACCACACCAGCCGCGCCGACGCCCGATGGCGACTGCCGTCCGAAGGCTAACCAGTCCCTTTAGCCATCCGGCCCATAGATGATAGCGTAGCAGTCCCGCAGGCCCTGGCTTCACCAGTGGCCCGCGCACTAGGCGGCTTACGCCTGCTGCCTGCCTATCCAATCATGCGGCGCCCTGACCATCCCGCACTGTCATCGCAAGCCGCTTGCGGTGCGGCGACGCACGGGCCGGCAGCACTGCGGCAGCAGCCCAGAAACTGAATCGCCCCGCTTCCCAGGCCGGCCGCAACGCCCCCCTACTTCCCCTTGGACTCCACCTTGGCCTTCTCGGCGTCATTCATCGCCTTGACCCCCGCATCCTGCCCCGTGCTCCCCGTAGTATTCGCAATCCCAGCCGGCGGAGCCGGCGCAGCCACCGAAGACTCCTGCGCCGTCCCCCGGGGCTTCACCCCCGGCGACGGCGCCGCCTGCCCCTGAGCCTGCGCCGCCCACGGCAGCAGCAGCAGGCCCGCGAAAAGGAACGCCCTCATGCTTCAAGCTGCTTGCCGATCGGCAGCGCCCGGATGCGCTTGCCGGTAGCGGCAAAAATGGCGTTGCACAGCGCCGGCGCAAACGGCGGCACCCCCGGCTCGCCGACCCCGCCCGGCGCCACCGCCCAATCCGACGGAGTGATATGCGTGTTCGTCACGATCGGCGCCTCATCGATCCGCACCACCGGATAGTCGTCGTAGTTCGCCTGCTGCACCCGCCCATCCTTGAACGTGATGGCCCCATGCTTCGCCAGGCTAAGCCCCATGATCGCCGCCCCCTCCATCTGCGAGGCGATGCGCTCCGGGTTCACCACAACCCCGCAATCCACCGCCGTATCAACCCGAGGGATCGTAAGCTGTCCCTTCGCATCCACCGCAACCTCCACCACCGTCGCGATGTAGCTGGCAAAGCTCCGGTGCGCCGCGATCCCGATCCCATGGCCCGGCGGCAGCTTCCGCCCCCACTCGCCCTTCGCCGCCACCAGCTCCACCACCCGGCGCAGCCGCCCCGCATCAATCGGGTAGCTGCTGAACGGCTCGCCGTAGTTCCACAGATCCTTCACCGACCCGCCAAGGTCCACGATCCGCGCCGGCCCGATCAGCTCCAGCAGCAGGTCCTTCGGGTCCCGCCCGGTCCGCGCCGCAATCTCCCCAACCATGGACTGCACAGCGAACACATGTGGAATATTGCTGACCGACCGGAACCACCCGATCCGGGTATGCGCCGCCGCCTCCGCGCTCTCCGCCCGCACATTGGGCAAGTCGAACGGCAAGTCCACCAGCCCCATGCCCAACTCGAAGGGCAGCGGATGCAGCGTGTCCGCCTTGAACGTCGAGCCGATGCTCGGCGCGGCGCTCCGGTGCCGCCAAGCCACCACCTTGCCGCCCGCATCCAGCCCGGCCTCGATCCGCTCCGCCGATACCGTGTGCAGGAAGTCGTGCCGAACGTCGTCCTCCCGCGTCCACTGCACCCGGACCGGCGCCCCCAGCTTGCGCGACAGCAGCGCCGCCTCCAGCGCATAGTCGCACTTCGACTTCCGCCCGAACCCGCCGCCCAGCAGCGTCACGTGCACCGTGACGTTCTCGACCGGGATCTCCAGCGTCTTCGCCAGGTCCTCCCGAGTGCCCCCCGCGCTCTGCACCGGCGCCCAGACCTCGACCTTGTCGCCCTGCATCAGCGCCGTGGCAACCGGCGGCTCCATGCTGACATGGGCCAGGTGCGGCAGGTAGTACTCCGCCGTCACCACCGAAGCCGCGCCCTTGAGCGCCCCATCGGCATCCCCGGTATTCCGCACCTCCAGGCCCGGCTTCCGCGCCGCCTCCTCCAGCTCCTTGCGATAGACATCGCTGTCGTAATGCGCGTTGGCGCCGTCGTCCCAAACCACCTTGAGCGCATCCCGCCCCTTGATCGCGGCACCCGTGTTGCGCGCAACGATGGCGACACCGCCCAGCGGCTGGAACTTCGACGGCCAGGGCCAGCCCTGCGCCTCGATCACCTGCTCGACGCCCGACACCGCCAGCGCATCCTTGGCATCGAAGCTGACCAGCTTGCCGCCAGTCACCGGCGGATGGGCGATCACCACATACTTCATGCCCGGCAACCGCACGTCGGCGCCATACGTCGCCTTGCCCACGGTAATATCGCGCAGGTCGGTGATCCCAACCCGGCCCCGCCCGATATAACGAAAATCCTTGGGGTCTTTCAGCCGCAGGCTCGCAGTCTCCGGCACCGCCTGCGCCGCCGCATCCGTCGCCAGCTCGCCATACCCCAGGCGGCGCCCGGTCGGCGTGTGAACGACCTCATGGTTCACCGCCCGCACCTCGCCGGCCCCCACGTTCCATCGCTTGGCGGCAGCCGCCTCCAGCATGGTGCGGGCGGCAGCCCCGACCTCGCGCATCGGCTGCAAGTAGTGCCGCGTGCTGCGCGAGCCATCGGTGTCCTGGTTGCCATACTTGGCCTCGTCGCCGGGCGCCTGCTGGATGCGTACCCGCGCCCAGTCGGCCTCCATCTCGTCGGCCACGATCATCGGCAGGCTGGTGCGGACGCCGGTGCCCATCTCGGCCCGGTGCGCCACGATGGTGACGATCCCGTCCGGCGCAATCGCAACGAAGATGCGCGGGTTGTTGACGGTGCCGTGCGGCATGGCGCTCGCGCCGCTGGCATACGGCGCCGCATAGGCCCGGCGCGGCAGCATCGGCGCCGCAAGCACCAGCGCGCCGGCGCCCACCGTCCCGCGCAGCAGCGTGCGGCGGGACACGTTCTTGATGACAGGATAGGTCATGGCGCTAGGTCCCCGTGGCGGCGAGGCGGATCGCGGCCTCGATGCGCTGGTAGCAGCCGCAGCGGCAGATGTTGCCCGACATGGAGTCGCGTATCTGCCCATCGGACGGATGCGAGGTCTCACTCAGCAACGAGGCCGCCTGCATGATCTGCCCAGCCTGGCAGAAGCCGCATTGCGGCACCCCCACCTCGCGCCAGGCCTTCTGCACCGGATGGTCGCCAGTGGGATGCAGCCCCTCGATAGTGGTGACCTCGCGGTCCGCCACGTCGGACATGCCGGTGATGCAGGACCGGGCGGCCTGCCCATCAATGTGGACGGTGCAGGCGCCGCACAGCGCCTGGCCGCAGCCGAACTTGGTGCCGGTCATCCCGGCCTCGTCCCGCAGGAACCACAGCAGCGGCAGCGACGGATCGCCGTCCCATGCCTGGTCCTGGCCGTTCACGCGCAGTTTGATCATCGGTGCCGCTCCCCTATCAGGCGGACGTTAACGCCCGCGTTACTGCAACAGTATTCACAGCTTCGGGATCATGCGTTGCCGCGCCGGTTGCACGTTGCGGCCCGGCCTGCTTGGTCCGGCCCGATCCGGCCAGCCTCCGCTTCGCCGCCTCGATCCGCAGCGCCGGTGCCTGAAGCACTGCGCGGACGTGTCGCATCAGCCGGCGCGGTGACGGCAACGCAAGGCGCGGCGACCCAAGCCAGCCCGCCGCGCGCAACGCCTCCTGTCCGCCCGCAGTCGGGCGCGCTGCCCCCCGTACCTGGCGCAAGGTGGCCGAGGGCCCCATCCACAGCATGGATCGATATTCAGCCGTAAGCCTCCGGCGTCGCCTGCATCAACCTGACACGGCCCGCCTGCGTCCCGTGCCAGCAGGCATTCAGTGCGTGGGGCCGTTGGCGTCGCTGACGATGGCCGCATTCACTAGGTCGCGTATGACGGACCGGTAATGCAGCCGCTGCTTCGGCGACTGCATCATGAACACCACCACCATGTCCTGCACCGGGTCCACCCACATGTAGGTGCCGCCGGCCCCGCCCCAGTACCAGTCGCCGACGCTGCCCGGGAACGGCGCCACGCCCGCGTCCGTCCGCACCGCGACGCCCAGGCCGAACCGGTAGCCAGGGCCAGGAAGATACAGCGGACCCGGCTTCACCGCTCCAAGCTGGTCCGACGCCATGAAGCGCACCGTCTGCGGCCCGAGGTAGCGGCGGCCGTCCAGCGTGCCGCCGTTCAGCATCATCTGCAGGAAGCGCGCATAATCCCGCGCCGTGGACACCATGCCGCCGCCGCCCGATTGCATCCGGACGGGATGGCGGGGGTCGCTGAAGTCCGCGTCCACGCCGAACGAACGGTCATTCGCAAAAGGTTCGGCGATGCGGCCCTGCTTCGACGGGTCCTCCACCCCGAACCCGGTGTCCGTCATGCCGAGGGGATCGAGCAGGTTCTCCTTCTCAAACTGATACAGCGCCTGCCCCGACACGACCTCGACCACGCGGCCCAGCACGTCAATCGCGTAGCTGTAGTCCCAGGTGGTGCCGGGCTGGTAGGCGAGGGGCAGCTTGGCCAGGCGGTCCACGAAGGCCGCATTGTCCGGGTCGCCCGCGTTCAGGTGCGCCTGCACATAGGCCGTCTTGACCGGCGAGCTGCCGAAGAACCCGTAGGTCAGCCCGGCGCTGTGCCGCATCAGGTCCTGGATCGTCATGGGCCGCTCGGCCGGGACCAGGTGCATGCCGCCGCCGGAGTCGTCAGGCACGCCGACCTGCATGGAGGCGAACTGCGGCAAGTACTTGGACACCGGCTCGTCCAGCGCGATCCGGCCCCGCTCAACCAGCATCAGCGCCGCGGCGACGGTGATCGGCTTGCTCATGGAATAGATGCGGTAGATGTCGTCGCGCGCCGCAGGGGCGGGCGCCTGGGGGTCGCGGCTGCCGACTACCTCCTCATAGGCGACCTTGCCATGACGTGCGACCAGCAGCACGGCGCCGGGAAGCACGTGCTGGTCCACGTCGGACTTCAGCAGGCGGGTGATGGCGGCAAGCCGGTCCGGGTCCAATCCCACGCTCGCGGGATCGGCCCGCGGCAGCTCCGCAGCTTGGGACAGGGTGACGGAACCGGCCATGACGAGGCCCAGCAGCAATCTCTTCATAACGCTCCCTCCCGGCTGGACGCCTTGAGGCGTCCTTGCGGCGGGAAGCCTGCCAGCCCGGCGATATCAACGCAACCACTCGGCCACGCCCAACGCACTTGATGGAAGGACCGCCCCCGTTCGTTCCCTTTCCCTCCGGGAGAGGGCTAGGGTGAGGGAAAGGGCAAGCGCGGGTCTTAGCATGTCGTAAACTGCGTGCCACCTGCACCGGCATTGCCCCGCGCCGCAGCCAAGACCCCCTCGCCCCAACCCTCTCCCGGAGGAGGAGGGAGCAGGCATCGGCGCACATCGTCCAACCGGAACCGGCAACCCTACTCCGCAGCCTTCGCCTGGCCGTCCGCCGCGTGCCACAGCGCCCCGGCCACGACCATGCTGTCGAGCGCGAAGCGCTGCCGGCCCGCACGGGTCTGCCGGGACACGTCGGAGAAGGTGTATCGCCCTTCCTCCAGCCGCATCACCGTCGCATCGCCCGTGCTGCCCACCGACAGGTCCGCCAGGTCCGGACGCCGCAGCACCGCGGCCGGCGCCGCGGTGACGGCCCGCACGATGTCGGCCAGCGGCATCCCGAGGCACAGGAACTTGCTCATCGTCTCCATGTTGTCGAACGCCGGGCCATCAATGCACAGCACGTGCACGTCCGAGCTGATGACGTCCGGCGGGAAGCCGCCGGCCAGCATCGCCTCCGCCACCCCGAAGTCGAACGACCCGGCGCCGTGCGCGATGTCGAAGATCACCCCGCGCTCCCGTGCCTGCCAGCACGCCTCCTTGATCCGCCCATCGGCGTAGCAGGGCGCATTGGGAAACGGCTTGTAGCAGTGGGTCAGGATGTCGCCGGGCCGCAGCTCCGCCAGCACGTCCTCGTAGCGCGGTGGCGGGCGGTCGATGTGGCACATCACCGGCAACCCGGCCCGGTCCGCCGCGGCCAGCGCGTGATACAGCGGCGCGATGCCGTTCACCCCGCTGGTGCTGGCGCCCACCCGCACCTTGATGCCGCGGATCACGTCCGGATGCTCGCGGGCCACCGCGGCGCAGGTTTCGGTGTCCATCAGCCGCATGTCGCCGCTTTCGCCCACCATCACGGACTTCGAGAAGGCGAAGATGCCGGCGTGGCTCACGTGCAGGTAGGCCAGGATGCGGGTGCGGCTCGGCTCGATCACGTGCTTGCGGAAGCCGGCGAAGTTGCCTGGCCCGGCCGATCCCGCATCAAGCCAAGTCGTCGTGCCGCAGCGCCGGGCAAGCTGGTCGGCGTCCACGCTGATGGAGGTGCCGCCCCAGTAGATGTGGGCGTGCAGGTCTATATTGCCGGGCATGACGATGCAGCCGGACACGTCCCGCTCCGTCCGGCCGCGCAGGCCCTGGCCGATGGCGGCGACCTTGCCGCCGGCGAATGCGATGTCGTTCACCTCGTCGCGTCCGGTTCCCGGGTCCAGCACGCGGCCGTTGCGCAGGATGAGGTCATGGTCCATCGGCGGCTCCTATGCGTTCAAGCGCTGCGGCGTCCAAGTGCTGGCGCGTCCAAGTGCAGGGAGCTTGCCCGGTGACGGCGCGGCTGTCGAACCGTAGCTGCAAGCCCGGCGGTTCCAGCAGTCCTGTCCCAGTGCCGATGGCGGTCCCAGTGGCGATGGTCGGCATCGAGGCCGGCCCCGGACCGCTATCCGCCGGAGCCGCCCTGGTGCACTCTCCGCCCAGGCCGGGCCGGAGAGCGTGGCCACGGGAGGGCTTCCGAATGAAACGCCGCACGTTCCTCGCTTCGGCCGCCGCCGGGTTGGCCGCACCCTCCATCGCGGGCGCCGCGGCGGCGAACACCTTACGCTTCGTGCCGCAGGCCGGGCTGTCGAACCTGGACCCGATCTGGACCACGATCGACGTCGTCCGCAACGCCAGCCTGCTGTTCTGGGACACGCTGTATGGCGTGGACAGCAGCCTCACGTCCCGGCCGCAGATGTGCGAGGGACACGAGACCGCGGCGGATGGCCTGACCTGGACGTTCACGCTGCGCCCCGGCCTGCGCTTCCACGACGGCGAACCCGTGCGGGCGCGCGATGCCGTCGCCAGCGTGGGGCGCTGGATGAAGCGCGACCTGATGGGCCAGCGCATTGCCGCCCAGTTGGACGCCCTGGAGGCGCTGGACGACCGCCGCTTCCGCTTCCGGCTGCGGCGCCCGTTCCCCAAGCTGATCTATGCGCTGGGCAAGGTCGGCACCCCCGTGTGCTTCATCATGCCGGAGCGCATCGCGTCCACCGACGCCTTCACGCCGATCACCGAGTATGTCGGCTCCGGCCCCTTCGTGTTCCGAGGGGACCAGTGGGTGACCGGCTCCTTCGCGGTGTTCGAGCGGTTCGCCGCCTATGTCCCGCGTGAGGAGAAGTCGGACTGGCTGGCGGGCGGCAAGCGGGTGCTGTTCGACCGGCTGGAATGGCAGGCGATCCCCGACAGCGGCACGGCGGCGGCGGCGCTGCAGAACGGCGAGGTGGACTGGTGGGAGCAGCCGATCCCCGACCTGGTGCCGCTGCTGAAGCGGAACCGGGACATCCGGGTGGGCATCGCCGACCCGCTGGGCAACATGGGCGTGTTCCGGGTCAACCACCTGCACCCGCCGTTCAACGACCGGCGGGCGCGTCGGGCGCTGATGATGGCGACGGACCAGGCGGACTTCATGCAGGCGGTGGTCGGCGGCGACCCGGCGCTGTGGAAGCGCGTCGCCGGATACTTTCCGCCGGGCACCCCGCTGTTCACCGAGGCAGGGGGCGAGGTGCTGCAGGGCAAGCGCGACTACGCCGGCGCCGCGGCGCTGCTGCGGGAGGCCGGCTACACCGGCGAGAAGGTCGTGCTGATGATGGCGACCGACCAGCCCCCGGCCAAGGCGCAGGCGGACGTGACCGCAGACCTGCTGGGCCGCATCGGCGTCAACGTGGACCTGCAGGCGATGGACTGGGGCACGATGACCGCGCGCCGGGCCAGCATGAAGCCGCCGTCCGAGGGCGGCTGGCACATCTTCCACACCTGGGCCGCGGGGGTCGGGTCGTCGTCGCCTGCCACCTATCCGCACATCTACTGCACGGGGAAGACCGCCTGGTTCGGCTGGCCGACGGACGAGCAGGTGCAGGCGGACATCGCCGCCTGGTATGAGGCCGCGGGCCTGCCGGCGGAGCGTGCGGCGGCAGCCAAGCTCAATGCGTCGCTGGTCGCGGAGGCGCCGTTCATCCCGACCGGGTTCTTCCTGAACTACCAAGCCACGCGCAGCAGCCTGTCGGGCGTGGTGAACGCGCCGGTGCCGATCATGTGGGATGTGCGTAAGGGGTAAGGGGTAGGGGGCCGGGGATGGTGTTGGGGGGCTAGGACGTGTTGCCGTTCAGTTCGGCAAACGGCCTTCAAGCTCATCCCCCCTTCGGCACGAACCGATACGGGCTATCCGCCGCCAGCATCGGGTCCAGCGCCAGCCGGTGCTCCAATGGCGGGAACGCCCGGCTCCGGCAGCCCTCGCGGTCGCACAGCCGGCACGACAGCCCGATCCCCACCACCGCACGCTCCAGGTCAATCCCGTCCGCATAGACCAGGGCATCGGCATGCCCGACCTCGCAGCCCATGGCGACGACGTGCGTCGGCGCCGGCTCCCCCCAACGCGTCGCCCGGCCCACCACGCAGCGCGCGAAGCACAGGAACGCCGCCCCGTCCGGCAGCGCCGCCACCTGCACCTGCAGCACCCCCGGCGAAGCGAACGCCGCGTGCACCACCCAGCGCGGGCACGACCCGCCATACCGCGCGAACGGGAACCCCGCCGCCGAGAACCGCTTGCTCACGTTCCCCGCGGGGTCCACCCGCAGGAAGAAGAACGGCACCCCCCGCGCCCCAGGCCGCTGCAACGACGACAAACGGTGGCAAGCCTGCTCGTAGCTGACGCCGAACCGCGCCGCGAGCGCGTCCACGTCGTGCCGAACCGCCGCCGCCGCCGCCAGGAACCGGTCATACCGCATCAGCAGCGCCGCCGCCGCATAGTTCAGCAGCCCCAGCCGGATCAGCGACCCGGACTCCGGCGTGGTCGGCGCGATCGCCGCAACCTCCGCCTCCACGGCATCCCGCGCTTCCAGCAGCAGGAGCTGGAACGCCAGGTGGAAGCCGCGGCTTTCCCGCGGCAACTGCTCGGACAGCGATAGCGCCCGCGCCGCCGGGTCATAGCGCCGCAGCGCCCCGTCCAGCGGACCCACCCGCACCGACACGCCATGCACCCGGCGCAAGCGATCGGCGATGGCATGGTTCAGCTCCGCCGGCTCCGGCGGCAGCTCGTCGCCGATCCGCTCCGCCGCCGCCTCCATGCTGGGGAAGTGGTTGGACCGGTCGTGGAAGGCGTCCCGGGTTTCCTCATGCGGCAGCAGCAGCCGGCGGCCGGAGGGCAGGGCGATGCCGCTTGCATCCTCCCGCGCCACCCGCCACGCGCGATACAGCGCCAGCACGGCCCGGCCCGCGGCGGGGCTGCTGGCGGCCAGGCCCTCGATCTCCGCATCCGGCACCGTCTGGTCCAGCGCCGGGTCGGCGAACACTTCCCGGAGTCCGGCCTCCAACTGCCGCTCCTGGCTGCCGGACAGGGCGGCCAAGTCCACCCGCAGCGTTTCGGTCATCTTGATGAGCAGGCTGGCAGTCACGGCCCGCTGCTCGTGCTCGATCAGGTTCAGGTAGCTGGCGCTGATGCCGAGCCGTGCAGCCAGCGCCTGTTGGGTCAGCGATTGCTCCTGCCGCAGGCGGCGGACGGTGCGGCCAATCAGGGGTGCAGCCATTTACAACCTTTACGGATTTACACGATGTATGAACAATCCAACAACTAGATTGCCGCGTGATTGGTGTTTTCCCCCTTTCCCTTCGCAGTTGCAATGTCAATATTTGACTAGTTAGACCAGACGAACAGGGGATACCCGACCATGCGCAACCAGCCCACTCATCAACCCGACGGCATGTCATCCGGCGGCCAGCCCGAGCGCTTCCAGGGCATCCGCCGCGATTACACCGACGCCGACGTGACCCGGCTGTCCGGCACCTTCCGCATCCGCCACACCCTGGCCGAGATGGGCGCCCAGCGCCTGTGGCACCTGCTGCAGACCGAATCCTACGTGAACACCCTCGGCGCGCTGACCGGCAACCAGGCGATGCAGCAGGTCCGCGCCGGGCTGAAGGCGATCTACCTGTCGGGCTGGCAGGTGGCGGCCGACGCCAACTCGTCCATGGAGATGTATCCGGACCAGTCGCTGTATGCGGTGAACTCGGTGCCGCAGGTGGTGAAGCGCATCAACAACGCCCTGCGCCGCTGCGACCAGATCGCGCAGATGGAGGGTGACCACAGCATCCATTGGATGGCACCGATCATCGCCGACGCCGAGGCCGGGTTTGGCGGTGCGCTGAACGCCTTCGAACTGATGCGCGCCATGATCGAGGCCGGCGCCGCCGGCGTACATTTCGAGGACCAGTTGGCCTCCGAGAAGAAGTGCGGCCACCTCGGCGGCAAGGTGCTGATACCGATCAGCCAGCACATACGCACCCTGAACGCCGCCCGCCTGGCCGCCGACGTGGAGGGCGTCAGCACCGTCCTGCTGTGCCGCACCGACGCGCACAGCGCGCAGCTGCTGACGGCCGACGTGGACGAGCGCGACCGCCCGTTCCTGACCGGCGAGCGCACCAGCGAGGGCTTCCACCGCATCAAGTCCGGCGTCGGCGTGGACTACGCCATCGCCCGCGGCCTGGCCTTTGCGCCCTATGCCGACCTGCTGTGGTGGGAAACCAGCGAGCCGAACCTGGAGGAGGCACAGCGCTTTGCCGACGCCATCCACGCGCAGTTCCCGGGCAAGATGCTGGCCTACAATTGCTCGCCGTCGTTCAACTGGCAGAAGAAGCTGTCGCCGGAGGACATCGCCTCCTTCCAGCAGCGGATCGGCGCGATGGGCTACAAGTTCCAGTTCGTGACGCTCGCCGGGTTCCACAGCCTGAACCTGTCCATGTTCAAGCTGGCCCGCGGCTACAAGGAGCGCGGCATGGCGGCCTACTCGGAGCTGCAGCAGGAGGAGTTCGCCAGCGAGGCCGAGGGCTACACCGCCACCCGGCACCAGCGCGAGGTCGGCACCGGCTGGTTCGACGCGGTGGCGGTGGCAGCGTCCGGAGGGCGCAGCAGCACGACGGCGATGGCCGGCAGCACCGAAACCGAGCAGTTCCATGACGAAGGTCATGTAGCGCCGATGGTGCCGCAGATGGAGCAGCAGCCGGCGGCGCAGATGCGCTCCGTTCCGCAGCCGCGGGATGAGCAGCATGGCTACGACGACGGCCTAGTCCACAGCCACGGCTGGGCCAGCTCGGAGCCGGTGGCGGCGCCTAAGGCGGCGGCGGGCTACGACGACGGCTTGGTGCATGGCCACAACTGGGCCTGGTCCGACTAAGGACCGTCCAGCCGGATAACAAGTAAGAGGGCGCTAAGCCCCCGCGTTTCCCCCTGGCCCGGCGCTGCCCTATGGTGGTGCGAGGCTGGGGGGATTTGCTTTTGACTGATGCGATGACGGCGGCGCTGTCGTTCACGGGGGTGACGGTCAGCTTCGGTGCCTACACTGCCGTCCGCGACGCCACGCTGCGGGTGCAGGAAGGCGAGTTCCTGTCCGTCGTCGGGCCGACCGGCTGCGGCAAGAGCACGCTGTTGAACCTAGCCGCCGGGCTGCTGGCGCCGACGTCCGGAACCGTTGAGGTGCTGGGGACTCCGCTGCGCGGCATCAACCGCCGCGCCGGCTACCTGTTCCAGGCCGACAGCCTGATGCCGTGGCGCAACGCCCGGGACAATGTGGCCGCCGGGCCGGAGTTCGCGGGCCAGTCGCGAGCGGCGGCACGGGCAGCGGCGGAGGCGTGGCTGGACCGCGTGGGCCTGCACGGCCACGGTGCCAAGTATCCGCACCAAATGAGCGGCGGCATGCGGAAGCGGGCGCAGCTTGCCCAGACCCTGGTGCTGGACCCGCCGATCCTGCTGATGGATGAGCCGTTCAGCGCGCTGGACGTGCAAACCCGGCAGATGATGGAGAACGAGCTGCTGGCCCTGTGGCAGGGCAGCGCCACCCGCAAGTCCGTGCTGTTCATCACCCATGACCTGGAGGAGGCGATCAGTCTGAGCGACCGCGTGGTGGTCCTGTCCGCCGGCCCGGCGACCCGGCCCATCGCCGAGTTCCCGATAGACCTGCCCCGCCCGCGCGACGTGGCGGAAATCCGATTAACGCCGCATTTTCAGCAGTTGCAGGAGCGCATCTGGTCGGTGCTGCGGGACGAGGTGCTGCGGGCCTACCAGAGCGGGCGGGCGGCTTGAGGGTGTCGGTGAGGCGAACTCGCTGCTCCCTCTCCCTCCGGGAGAGGGTTGGGGTGAGGGGGTCTTGGCTGCGGAGCGGGGCGCCGTTGGCGCAGCAAGGGCTGGTTCCCGTGGCGGACAGGGCGGCGCCTGCCCGCCCCCTCACCCCGACCCTCTCCCGGAGGGAGAGGGAGAAGGACGCGTCCTTGTTGCGGCGTCTGGCTCGATGATCCCGCTCGCACGGCTCGGCATCGGCGTGGTCCTGCTTGCCTTGTGGCAGGTCGGCAGCGTCACCGGCCTCCTATCGCCACTGTTCTTTGGCCGTCCCGAGCGGATCGCCGCAGTCATCGCCCAATGGTTCGGCAGCGGCGAAATCTGGCCGCATCTGTTCGTAACTATCAGCGAAACCCTGATGGCCTTCGCCTCAGGCACCGCCGCGGGCGTGCTGGCCGGGCTGTGGCTGGGCCTCAGCCCGCGCACCCAGGCGGTGCTCGACCCCTACATCAAGGCGGCCAACGCCATGCCGCGCGTCATCCTGGCGCCGATCTTCGCCATGTGGTTCGGACTGGGCATGGCGAGCAAGGTGGCGCTCGGCTTCACCCTCGTATTCTTCATCGTGTTCTTCAACGTCCTGCAAGGCGTGCGCGAGGTCAGCCCCACCGTGCTGAACGCCACACGGATGCTCGGTGCGACCCGGCGCCAACTGCTGCGCCACGTTTACCTGCCCGCGGCATTGAGCTGGGTGTTCAGCTCCCTCCATGTCTCCGTCGGCATGGCCTTCGTCGGCGCGGTGATCGCCGAGTATCTCGGCAGCGCCAACGGCGTCGGCTACCTTATTCTACAAGCCGAAGGCGTTTTCGACGTGGACACCGTGTTCGCGGGGATCGTCGTGCTGACCGGCTGCGCCCTGGTCCTCGACGCGTGCGTCAGCCTGGCGGAGAACCGCCTGCTGGTCTGGCAACCGAGGGCGGACACGCCCCTGGACGCATGACGCCAGCACTCCCGCATCCCGCCGGTCATTGCGATAGGCCCAGCGACGTGGCAATCCAAGACCCGCCAGCGCGGACCCCCAAGCCGAGCCGCTCCATTCGGCATCCGGCTGCAGGGACGCCAGCCGGCCAAGGCCAAAGGCCGCTGCAACAACATTGGAGGACCAGCCCATGCTGACACGCCGCTCGGCCCTAGCCGCCACCGTTGCCGCCACGGCAACGACGGCTTTGGCCTTGCCCGCCATCGCGCAGTCCCGCACCAAGGTCCGCTTCGCCGGCGGCGGCATCGCGCTGTATGGCTACATGCCGTTCTTCGTGGCGCTGGGCCAGGACCTGTTCGCCAAGCACGGGATCGAGGCGGAGGTCGCCCAGTTCCCCGGCGGCGCCCGCGCCATGCAGGCGCTGCTCGGCGGCTCCTCCGACATGGTGTGCGGCTACTACGAGCACACGATCCAGATGGCGGCGAAGGGCGCGCACCTGCAGGCCTTCGTGCTGCAGGCGCGGAACAGCGGCCTGGCGCTGGGCGTGCGCAAAGAGTTGGCCGGCCAGATCAAGACGGCCGCGGACCTGAAGGGGCGCAAGATCGGCGTTTCGGCACCGGGGTCGGCGACGCACCTGTTCGCGATGCAACTGCTGGTGAAGGCCGGGCTGAAACCGACGGACGCCAGCGCCATCGGCGTGGGCACGACAGCGACCGCCTTGTCCGCGTTCGAGCGGGGGGACATAGACGCCCTCAGCCTGTTTGACCCGATCATCAACGACCTGGAGAACAAGGGCAGCATCGTCCTGCTCGCCGACGCGCGGGACAGCGCGGGGACGCAGGCGGTGTTCGGCGGCCCCTACGCCTCGGGCTGCCTGTATGCGGACGCCGGGTGGATTCCGAAGAACGAGGCTGCCGTGCGCAACGCCGCCGCGGCGATCCGGGAGGCGACGGCGTTCCTGCAAGGGGCCACGCCGGACCAGGCCATCGGCGCCCTGCAGGCGGGCATGTGCAGCGTCGGGCGCGACGTATGCGACAGCGCCTTCACCCGCAACCGCGACGCCTTCCAGCACAACGGGATGGTGACGCCGGAGATGGCGCAAACGGTGCACCGGATGCTGGCCGGCTTCGACCCGGCGATCGCCGCGGCGAAGGTGGACCTGCCGGCGACCTACACGGACCGGTTCGTGGCGGCGTAGGGCCATGGGGCAGGCGAGGTGCGGCACCTGCTGCACCCTGCCGGGGGTCAGAACGCCGGATCAGTCGTATGACTTGAGCGGTTCCATGCCTGCCGCGCGTGAACGCCCCTCAACGCGGCGCAGCAGTTCTCGCTTCTCAGGCGTCCGGCGCCCGCCCTTGTTCCGCATGGTCCCGACCTCGGCCGGGGTGTCCTTCATCCCGAGAGCCGCCCTGCGGGCTTCGATGTCAGCCACGAACTGATCCAATGTCATCAGGGCTTGAGCATCCCTTGCCTGGGATCAAGCCCGATCAGGGCTGGACCGCCACCTTCCTCAACCCGGCGCCGCGCTATCCCTCGAACCGCACCGCCGTCGTATTGGCCCCGCACACCAGCACCCCAACCCGCTCCCCGGCCGCAGGCCGGTAGCGCCCCGACAGCAGCGCCGCGAACGCCGCGGCGCCGCCGGGTTCGGCGACCACGCGCAGCGCCGACCACAGCGCCGCCTGCGCCGCACGGATGTGATCGTCCGACACCAGCACCACATCGGGCGCTACGAACTGCCGGGCGATGCCGAACATGATGCGCCCGACCTGCCGCGGCGCCAGGCTGTCCGCCGCCAAGCTGCCGGCCGGCGCATCCACCGGCTGTCCCGCGGCAAAGGCGGCGTGCAGGGTCGGCGCTCCCTCCGGCTCCACCGCCACCACCCGCGCCGCGCCCGCATACCAGGCCGCGACCCCGCCGATCAGCCCGCCGCCGCCGACCGCCACCAGCACCGTGTCCAGCTCCGGCGCGTCCTCCTGCATCTCCTGCCCGACCGTGCCCTGGCCCAGCAGAGTTTCCGGCTGGTCGAAGGCGTGCAGCGGCAGCGCGCCCGTCGCGGCTGCATGGACCTCGCTGGCCGCCAGGGCGTCCGCATACCGGTCGCCGCCCACCACCAGGGCGGCGCCATAGGCCCGGATGCGCTCCGCCTTCGCCGGCGAGGTGATGCCCGGCACGAACACCGTCGCCGCCACCCCCAGCCGCCCCGCCGCATAGGCCACCGCCGCCCCATGATTGCCGCCCGACGCCGCCACCACCCCGGCCGCCGGCAGGTCCCGTAGCAGCAGGTTGGCGAACGCTCCCCGCGCCTTGAACGAGCCGGAGTGCTGCATCTGCTCCATCTTGAACAGCAGCGGGCCAGCAGGCAGCCCGAACTCGGCGGCGTCCGTGCGGATCACCGGGGTATGCCGCAAATGCGGGCGGATCAGGCGCCCGGTCCCGGCGATGCGGTCCCGGGTGATCTCGGTGGAAACGTCCGGCACTGCGCCATCCATCATTGCCGTACCGCCATCGCCGCCTCGTGCGCCTGCATTTCCACCTCCGCCTCAAGCAGCAGCCGCCGCTCGTGCTTGTGCACGAACAGCACCGCCCAAATAAGGATGCCTGCGGCGATGACGCCCGTGGCGATGCCGAACGGTCCAACCAGCCGGTGCACCTGGCTGCCCAGCAGGTAGGCGCCGAAGCCATACAGGCAGGTCCAGGTAATCCCGCCCAGCGCGTTCCAGACCAGGAACCGGCCCCACTCCATCCGGTTCGCCCCGGCCAGCACGGCGGCGAAGGTGCGCAGGAACGCCACGAAGCGCCCCAGGAACACCACCTTCCCGCCGTGCCGCAGGAACAGGAACTGCGCCAGCCGCTGCCGTGCCAGCGTCAGCCCGATCTTCGGACCATAGCGCCGCAGCACCGGCGGCCCGACCCGGCGCCCGATCATGAAGCCCAGGTTGTCGCCCATGATGGCGCCCACCGCCGCGGCCAGCACCACCCAGGCGATGCTGATCTTGCCGGTCGCGGCGGCATACAGGGCGGTGGCGATCATCAGGCTCTCGCCGGGCAGCGGGATGCCCATGCTTTCCAGGCAGATCACCAGGCTCACCAGGCCGTAGCCGTAGCGGGCGATCAGGTCGTGGATGTCGAAACCGTCGAACACTAGGCGGAGTCCTCCCATCGTGCCCATCCGGCGGCGCGCAGCTCGCAGGCCGGGCAGGCGCCGCAGCCGCGGCCCCAGGGATGCAGGTGCGTGCGGTCGCCCATGTAGCAGGTGTGCGTCAGCTCCACCGTCACGTCCAGGATGCCGAGCCGGTCCGCCATCGCCCAGGTCGCCGCCTTGTCCAGCCACATCAGCGGGGTTTCCAGCACGAAGCGCCGGGCCATCCCCAGGTTGAGGGCCAACTGCATTGCTTTCACCGTGTCGTCCCGGCAGTCCGGGTAGCCGCTGAAGTCGGTCTCGCACATGCCGCCGACGATGCGCAGCAGGCCGCGGCGGTAGGCCAGGGCGGCGGCATAGGTCAGGAACAGCAGGTTGCGCCCGGGCACGAAGGTGTTGGGCAGGCCCTCCGCCGTCATGGCGATGGCCGCGTCCGAGGTCAGCGCCGTGTCGCCCAGCGCGGCCAGCGACCCCCCGATGTCAACGAGATGGTCTAGTCCCAGCCGTGCGCCCCAGCCCGGACGCGCCGCCAGGGCGTCCCGTATGGGACCGCGGCACTCCAACTCGACCGCATGGCGCTGGCCGTAGGCGAAGCCGATCGTTTCCACGCAGGCATAACGGTCCAGCGCCCATGCAAGGCACGCCGTGCTGTCCTGCCCGCCGCTGAACAGCACCAGGGCGCCTGCCTCCATCGCTTTCCGTTCCCGCCTTGCCTATCTGACTCACTATGGACCCTGATTTCACCGACGACGAGATCACCCGCTATTCCCGCAACATCCTGCTGGCCGAGGTCGGCGGCGCCGGGCAGGCACGGCTGCGCGCAGCGCGGGTGCTGATCGTGGGGGCAGGGGGCTTGGGCAGTCCCTTGGCGATGTATCTGGCGGCGGCCGGCATCGGCACGCTGGGGCTGGTGGACGACGACCGGGTGGACCTGTCCAACCTGCAGCGGCAGGTCGCGCACACGACGGACCGGATCGGCATGGCCAAGGTGGACAGCGCCGCCGCGGCCTGCCGGGCCATCAACCCGGGCGTCGCCGTCGAAACCCATGCGGCCCGGCTGACGGCGGACAACGCGATGGCGCTGGTGGGCGCCTACGACCTGGTGTGCGACGGGTCCGACAACTTCCCGACCCGGTTCCTGGTGGCCGACGCCTGCGCGCTTGCCCGGCGCACCCTGGTGTCCGCCGCCGTACTGCGCTTCGACGGTCAGCTTTCGACCTTCAAGCCGCATGAGGGCGGTCCCTGCTACCGCTGCCTGCACCCGGCGCCGCCGCCGGACGGGCTGGTGCCGACCTGCGCCGAGGCCGGCATCCTGGGCGCCGTCACCGGCGTCATGGGAACCCTGCAGGCGACGGAGGTGCTGAAGGAGATCATGGGCATCGGCGAGGGCCTGTCCGGACGCCTGCTGGTCTGGGACGCCCTGGCCGCCCGCGTCCGCACCATCAAGCTGCCGCGCGACCCGGCCTGCCCGCTTTGCGGCCGGGCCGCCACGATCCACGACCTGTCCGCGCACCGGGCGCCAGGACTGCCGCAGCCGGAGCCGGCGCTTGCCGGGTAGCCCGCTCGGCATCCTGCTGATCTCCGGCGGGCATGAGCGGGCGCACTACGCCTTCGTCCTGGCAGCCGGCGCAGCGGCGGTCGGCAGGGCGGTGACGGTGTTCGCCACCAATGAGGGCTGCTGCGCGTTGAGTAGGGACGGGGTTGCCGATGCCGGGCGGGATGCGGCGGTGCGTGAAGCTGGAGTGGCCGGCTTGGACGAGCTGCGGACGGCGGCGGCGGAGCTGGGCGTGCGCCTGATGGCGTGCGACGCCGGGCTGCGTATGGCCGGACTGGACTCGGCTGCGCTGCTGCCTGGTGTGGAGGTGGCGGGCGTGCCGGCGTTCCTGGCCACCGTCGGCACCGGCCAGATCATAACGCTGTGACGCCGCTCCCTCCCCCTTCGGGAGAGGGTCGGGGTGAGGGGGTCTTCAAGCGCAAGCTTTGGTCATTTGTAGATGTGGCCTAGTGGACCCATTGGTTCACCGCTCCGCAACCAAGACCCCCTCATCCCAACCCTCTCCCGGAGGGACAGGGAGCAGGAGGCTATTCTAGCCCTTCGACGAACACGACTTCCGATTTGGTGCTGTCCGTGCGCAGCTTCAGCAGCGGCGCATACTCGGCGCTACCGTAGAAGGTGCGGGCCGATGCCATGTCCGGAAACTCCACCACGACCAGGCGGCCCGGCGGTGGATCGCCTTCCTTCACGTCCACAGCCCCACCCCGCACGAGATAGCGCCCGCCATGCGCGGCGATCACCGGCGGCACCTGCGCGCGGTATTCGGCATACTTGGCGTCGTCGTGGACCACGATCCGCGCCAGCAGGTATGCCGCCATGACGGCTACGCCGCCCGCTCGATCCGTTGATGCCGGGCGCGTGCCGCCCGCTCGATGGCTGCCGCTACCAGCGGGTCCAGCCGCAGCTCCGCCATCACCAGCTCCAACATGCGCAGAACCGGCTGCTTGGTGTTGCGCCCGGCCGCCACGACCTCACAGGCCAGGGCATAGGCTGTTTCGCGCAGCCGAGGCTCCAGCGCATCGCGAATCATCTGGCCGGCGTGCTCCAGCCCCTCGTCCTCTTCCAGCAGGCCGACCGCGGCTTCGGAGGCGACCTCTAGCCGTTCGCTGCTGAAGTCGTGGAAGGCGGGCAAGGTCTGCACCAGGCCCGACATGACGCCGATCTCCCGGTCGGTGATCGCGCCGTCGGCGGCGGCGACCAGCACCATCGTGCAGACCAGCGCTTCCTGTGGGTCCAACCCGGTCCTGGCCAACATCGTTGCGTTCCTCGTCATGTTGGACCCACCTTCGGGGAAAGCCATCGGTAGGGCAAGTTACGCCTGGGTGATGCCGGGAGTGATCCCGGAGGTTATCTTGGGACTCGTCCCCGGCTGGGCCAGGAAGTCGCGGGTCTGCGCCACGGCCTCCGCCAGCCCGACCCGGCGCACCTCTACACCAGGCGGGAACGCCGACAGCAACCGGCTCGGCGTGCGCCGGTCCAGCAGCACGAACACGCCACGGTCAGTGGCCGAACGCACCAGCCGGCCGAACGCCTGGCGCAGCCGCAGCCGCGCCTTGCTGTCGTCGTAGCCCTTGGGATCGCCGCCGGACAGGTGGACGCGGCGCTCC
>DASWOJ010000124.1:0-8446 GCA_036398775.1 Acetobacteraceae bacterium | reverse complement strand
CAGGCCGGCGTCGCCCCGCTCGGCCTGCAGCCCAAGCGGCGCACCGGCGTCATCGTTGACCCGGCGCCTTGGCAGCCCGCGGATTGGCCCATGGTCCAGGATGCCGAAACCACCTGGTATGCCCGGCCGGAAGCGCGCACCCGGCTGATGGTCAGCCCGGCCGATGAGACGCACATGCACGCGCACGATGCCGCCGCCGACGAGATGGACGTGGCAGTGGCGGTGGACCGGATGCAGCAGGCGCTGGACATCCCCGTTCGCCGGGTCGAGCGCTCGTGGGCGGGGCTGCGTACCTTCACCCGCGACGGCAGCCTGGCCATCGGCTGGGATGCGGCGGCGGACGGCTTCTTCTGGTGCGTGGGGCAGGGGGGGTACGGCATCCAAACCTCCCCGGCCGCCGGACGTCTGGCGGCGGACGTGATCGCTGGGCGGGACCCCGGACCGGCGGGCGCGGTCCTGCCGGCCGTCAGCCCGCGCCGCTTCGCCAAGCAGGCGGCATAGGCCTCGGCATGGCCATCCTGGACGAGATGGTGGACGGGCGCGGCGGCATCCGCCCGCATTGGCGGCCCGTGCTGGGCGTGCTGTCCTCCATGGACCCCGGCCAACTGAACGACCGCGCCACCCGGCTGGCCCGTGCCGCCGAGGAAGAGGGCGCGGCCCCGTCCTGGCGGCTGGACCCCGTGCCCTTCCCGATCGCCCCGTCCGAATTCGCCGACCTGGAACGCGGCCTGTGCCAGCGCGCCAGCCTGTTGGAGGCCGTGCTGGCCGACCTCTATGGCCCGCAGTCCCTGCTGTCCGACGGCACCGTGCCGTCCGCGCTGGTGTTCGCCAATCCCGGCTTCCTGCGGGCTTGCCGCGGCAGCCCGGCGTCGCCGGGGCGTTTCCTGCAAGCCTATGCCGCGGACCTCATACGCAGCCCGGACGGGCAGTGGCGCGTGCTGGCCGACCGCACGGGCGGCGTGCTCGGCATCGGCTATGCCCGGGAAGGCCGGCGCCTGCTGGCCCGCGTGCTGCCCGAGCTGTTCCGCTCCACCCAGGTCCGCCAGCTCCGCCCGTTCTTCGAGGCGTGGCAGGATGCGCTGCTGCACTCGGCGCCGCAGGTGGATGGCCACGTCCCATTCGTCGCGCTGCTGACGCCGGGCGTCACCGACCCGCACTGGGCGGAGCACCTGGCGCTGTCCCGCGACCTGAACTGCGCCCTGGTGGAGACGCGGGACCTGACGGTCCGGGGCGGCGCCCTGCATCTGCGGACGCTGCTGGGCCTGCAGCCGGTGGACGTGCTGCTGCGCCGCCTGCCCGGCGACGCGATAGACCCGCTGGAGCTGCACGCCCCGGGTCCCGGCATCGCCGGCCTGCTGGACGCTGCCCGGACAGGCAAGGTCCGCATTCTGAACCACCCCGGCGCCGCCCTGGTCGAGGCGCCGGGCCTGGCCGCGATGCTGCCCAGCCTCAGCCGCCGGCTGCTGGGGGAGCCGTTGCGGCTGGCGACGGTCCCTACGGTTTGGCTGGGCGACGACGGGATGCAGCACCTGGTCTGCCAGGCATTCCGCCGTTGGTCCATCCGACCGGCGATGGACCCACACCGCCCGCCGGTGCCGTTGTCCAGCTTGTCCATCGAGAAGCGCCATGCCCTGGGCGACGCCATCGCCGAGCGGCCCTGGGATTATGCGGCCTGCACGCATGTCGAGCCTTCGGTCGCGCCGTGCTACGGCGGGGACGGGCTGGCGCCGCGTCCGGTGGTGCTGCGGCTGTTCCTGATGCACGACGGCCAGCGCTGGGTGATGATGCAGGGCGGCCTGGCGCGCGTGCTGCGGGACGGCGAGCACGTGACGGAGGCCCTGCCAGCCGGCGCCATGTTCAAGGACGTTTGGGTGTCCACCCAAGAACGTGCCGAGATACGCGGGCCGCAGCCGGTGCTGCAGCCGCCCGTCGCCATCCGGCGCAGCGTCGGCGACCTGCCCAGCCGGGTGGCGGACGACTTCTACTGGCTGGGCCGCTATGTCGAGCGGCTGGACATGCAGGCCCGGCTGGGCCGTGCCGGGCTGCTGCGCAGCGCCCGCGGCGCGCCGCTGCCGCGGGAGGTCGCGGAGACCGCGCTGCTGCTGACCTGCCTCGCCCAGGTCGGCATGGTGGATGACGAGGACGGCAGCACCTTGCCGGTGGCGGTGCAGCTTGCCCTGGCGGAGGACGGCGCGGCGTCGTCCGGCCTGTCCAACGCCGTGCTGCTGACGGAGTCGCTGCGCGACCGGATGACCCCTGAAACCTATGCCGCCCTGACCCACGCCCACCGTGCGGCGCGGGCCGACATGGAGGACGCGCTGCGTCCGCGCCAGGGCGGCGCCCACCTGGACAGCCCTGGGGTGGATGGCCTGATGCATGCGATGACGGGGCTGCAGCGCCTGGCGACCACCCTGGCCGGGCTGGCGTCGGAGGGCATGGTGCGTGGCGGCGGCGGCCTGTTCCTGGACTTGGGCCGGCGGATCGAGCGGGCCTATCTGTCCACCCAGATGCTGGCGGCGGTCCTGGGCCAGCCGATGGCGCGGATGTCCGGCACCCTCCAGTTGCTGCTGGAGCTGTGCGACAGCGCCATAACCTACCAGAGCCGCTACATGTCAGCCTTGCAGCCCGCCCCGGTGCTGGACCTGGTGCTGGCGGACCAGGACAACCCGCGCGCCCTGGCGTTCCAGTTCGCGCAGGCCGCGCGGCTGCTGCATCAGGCGGGCTGCCGGACGCTGGCCGGCGAGGCGGAAGCGCTGCTGCAGCGGACCGGCGACCTGGTGGACGAGATAGTGCGTGCGCCCGACGCGGCGGCTCGGACGGCCGCGCTGCCGGAAGCGGTGCTGGCCCTGGGAGGCGGCACCAATACGCTCTCCGCAGGGATCGGCCGCCGGTTCTTTGCGCTGCTGCCTGCGTTGCAGTCGGTCGGGTTCGAGGTGGCGTAGGTGTGTTAACAGTTTGTATGCCAGGCACGACCGATGATGGCAGGGGTGGCATGGATGTAGCGCGGCGATGATTCTCCAGGTTCTGCATACGACTTCCTACGACTACGCCGACCGGGTGGAGCTTGCGTCGCATATGCTCCACCTGCGCCCGCGCGAACTGCCGCGGCAGCGCGTCCTGCGCTTCGACCTGACGGTGGAGCCGACGGCGTCCCGCATGACCTGGGGCGCCGACCACTATGGCAACCCCGTGATATGGATTTCCATGGACAAGGCCCATGAGGCCTTGCGGCTCACGGCCACGAGCCTGGTCGAGGTGCTGCCCCGCAGCACGCCCAACCCGGCTGCGACGCCGGCATGGGAGCATGTGGCCGGCCTGTGCCGCCAGCGCGCGGCGGCGGGGGAGGTGGCGGAGTTCAGCTTCTGCAGCCCGAAGGCGCCCTGCCTGGCGGAGGCGGGGGCATGGGCTGCACCCAGCTTCCCGCCGGGCCGGCCGGTGCTGGCGGGCTTGCTGGACCTGATGGCGCGGATCGGACGGGAGTTCAGGTTCCAGTCCGGCGTCACCGGCGTCGGCACCCCGGTGGCCCGCGTCCTGGAACTGCGCGCCGGGGTTTGCCAGGATTTCGCCCACCTGATGATCTCGGCGCTGCGCACTCTCGGGCTGCCGGCGCGCTACGTGTCCGGCTACATACGCACCCGCCCGCCGCCGGGGCAGGCGCGGCTGCGTGGGGCGGACCAGTCCCATGCCTGGGTCGGCTGCTGGCTCGGGCCGCAATGGGGGTGGATAGACCTGGACCCGACCAATGACCTGATCGTCGGGGAGGAGCATGTCGTGCTGGGCTGGGGCAGGGATTACCTGGACATCAGCCCGGTGCTCGGCATCCTGCTGGGCGGCGGCGATCACACGCTGGACGTCGGCGTGGATATCGAGCCGCTGGACGAGGCGCCGCGGCCCGACGGCGGCTGGTCAGGCGATCAGCCCAGGTTCGTGATCGCCAAGTAGGGGTTGCCGCCGGCAGTGCCGGTGGTGACCGAAAAATGCGCGGTGTCCGCCGCCGTCATCCCGGCGAAGGTGATCGAGGTGGTGATGCCGCCATTGCCAGCGAGGTCCGCATGGATCGTGCATCCGGTGTATCCCGCAGTCCCGTCGAGGTCCGCCCAGGCGTAGCTGGACTGCCCGGCAGAGTATCCCCACAGGGTCGCAGTATCCCCGGCGTGGAAGTTCACCAGCGTGCCCCAGGTCACCTGCCCGCCGCGCCCGTCGAGGTAGAACTCGTCGTTGCCGCTGCCGCCGGTCAGGAAGTTGGAGCCTTGTCCGCCGTCGAGCACGTTCCGCCCCGACGCGACGCTGATGGCGTCGTCGCCGCCGCCGGTGCAGATGAACACGTTCGCAGCCTGGGCAGCGACCGCCATGCCGTCCGTGCCGCTGTAAACGTACTGCTGCTGCAGATAGCTGATCGGGCCGGCATAGGCGCCGCCGTCCGGGTGGCTCGACACGCCGGCAGTGGTGTTGGTCATTGCGAAGGCGGGCGCGCCGTACAGGGCATGGATGCCGTCGAGGTCCGTGGCGTCGAAGCCGCGGTTGGCGGCAGCGGCGACGGGATACATGACGGACGATGAATCGGCGGAGTGGCCGAGGCCCAAGGCGTGGCCGACCTCGTGCAGCACGACCTGGGCCAGGCTGGTTCCAGTTCCGGCATACAGCCCATCGCCGCCGACCGGGCGCTCCGCCGGGTCCTCGATCCGGACGGTCACGCCAGGGATGAACGCCTGCACCGCGCCAGTGCTATACGAATAGTCGGTTTCGCCCACTTGGCCGGCGCTTGCGCCGAACGAGCCGAAACCGATCCTGATGTCGGCTGCCGCACTGTCCGCCACCTGCATCAGGGTGATGCTGGCGGCGTCGTCCCATTGCGCGACGGCCTGCTGCACCGCGGCCTGGTAGGCCGGACCGATGGCGCCCGTGAATACGCCTCCGGCTGCCGCAAGGCTCCAGGTGACGGTGCGGGCCGCCCATGACGGACCTTCCAGCGCATAGTTCGGCATTGCTCAGACCCCAGAAACCCTGGGAATTTGAGGGACATGCGACAGTTGATGGTAGTCTGGATGTGTCTTTTGTTGTCAGTGCGTGTCATTGCAGGAATGCAGTGGTTCCACGGTTCAGGGCTGCGCGGGCGGTTGGCGCCGCCGTGAGCACAACGCTTTCCAACAGGCCCGCAATGGCGCCGCCGAACTGGATGGACTCAGGAGACTTTATGCAAGACGCTCCATCAGGACGGGGCATCCGGCGGCGGCGTGAGGCCGAACTTGCGTCCGGTTGCGACCAGTGCGGCCCAGGTCTCGGCTTGCAGCGGCACCCCGTTGCGCAGGCGTGCGGCGCGGGTGCGGGCCTCCATGTCGCCGGGCACGAGCACCTCGCCGCCGGGTTGTGCGGGGCGGGACGCGCGGACGTACTCGGCGAAGTCCCGTGCGGTCGCTGCAAAGCCGGCGCCGCCGAAGTGGCCGGGATTGAGGTAGATCGAGACCATGCCGTTGACGATGCCGCCGCGCTTGCCCTCCGCGAGCGGCCCGGCGGTTGGGCTGCCCGCCAGGCATCCCGCCAGGATCTCGCACATGAAGGCGATGGCGGACCCCTTGTGGTCGCCGAAGGCCCGCAGCGCCCCGGCGCCGTTGCCGGGGTCGCGCACGGGGGAGCCGTCCATCGGGCCATACAGCACGGTTGGATCGCCGGACATCTTGCCGTCCGGGCCGATCAGCGCGTCGGGCGGGACCGGCTTGCCGCCGTTGCTGGCGACCATCACCTTGCCCTCGGCGACCAGGCTGGTGGCGAAGTCCAGCAGCAGCGGCGGGGCGCCGTCCGGCTGCGGCACGCCGATGCACATCGGGTTGGTGCCGAACCGCCGTTCGGTGCCGCCGAAGGGGGCGACGACCTCGCCCATGCCGACGTTCACGAAGTGGATGCTGACCAGGCCGGCCTCCGCCGCACGCTCCGCCCAGTCGCCGATGCGCCCGACGTGCCCGCTGTTGCGCAGCGTCACCACCGCCAGCCCGGCGGCGCGGGCCTTGCCGATGCCCAGGTCCACCGCGACGGGTCCGATGGTCTGGCCGAAGCCGAGGTTGCCGTCCAGCACGGCGTGGGTGGGGCTTTCCACCACGACGGTCGGCTGCTGGCCCGCGCGCACCCGGCCCATGTCCAGCCATTGCACGTAGCGCGGCACCCGGATCACGCCGTGGCTGTCGTGCCCGGCCAGGTTGGCGCTGACCAAATGCAGGCCGATCCGCCCGGCTTCCGCGGCGTCGCATCCTGCAGCCAGGAAGATGTCTGCGATGAAGCCTCGCAGCGTGTCCGCCTTGACGGCGACCGTGGGCAGGGCGTCCATCAGCGGGACGCCCCGGCGATGGCCTGGGCGGTCGCCCGGTAGAAGGCGTTGTCGGTGGGGGTGATGGTCATCTCGGCCATGCAGGTGCGGGCCGGCATCCGGGCGGCGAACACCGCGGCGTCGGCGATGTCCTCGGGCTGGATCATGAGGGCGCGTTCCTCGGCGCTGGGCGGGCGCGGGCGGGTGTCGAGGATCGGGGTGGCGACCTCGCCGGGGTTGATGCAGACGCTGCGTATGCCGTGGATGCCGTCCTCCGCATTGATCGTGGCCGACATGGCGCGGGCGCCATGCTTGGAGGCGGTGTAGGCGGGTCCGGACACGGCGAAGATGCCGGTGCCGGCGACGGAGGCGACGTGGATCAGCAGGCCGGACCTGCGCTCCCGCATCGCCGGCAGCACGGCCAGGCTGCACAGGAACGGTCCCTTCAGGTTCACGTCCACGACGGCCGCCATGTCGGCCGGCGACAATTCGCCCCAGTGGCGGCGGCGGGCGTTGGTGCCGGCGTTGTTGACCAGGATGTCCACGTCGCCGAGCGCCGCGGTGACGGCCAGGTGCGCCTGGGTGACCTGGTGCGCGTCCGCCACGTCCGCCATCGCCAGGCTGGCGCTGCTGCCGGCTTCCTCGACCTGGCGCATGGTTTCCGCCAGGCTCTCGCGCGAGCGGCCGGTGAGCGCCAGGCGGCAGCCGGCGGCGGCGAAGGCCAGCGCCATCGCGCGGCCGATGCCGGTGCCGGCGCCGGTGATCCAGACGGCCTGGCCCGTGATGTCCCTCATTATACGACGACTCCGTTCTCATCCATCAGGTGCATGGCGTTCATATCGGCCAGCAGCGGCAGGGGCTGGCCGGGCTGGGCCTCCGTGTCCGGCGACGCGCGGGCGACGACGGGGGTGCCGGCGATGGCGAAGTGGACCATGGTTTCCATCCCCATCGGCTCCACCACGTCCACGATGGCCGTGAGCGGCGCCAGGCCCGGGCGGGCGGTGTCATGCGTGTCTGTCAGGTGCTCCGGCCGCAGGCCGAGGATCATGCCGGCGCCGTTGTGCGCGGCGTAGCGGTCCCAGCGCGCGGGCGGGATCGGCAGGCGCTGGCCGTCGGCGAGATGCACCGCGCCGTCCGCGACGCGCACCGGCAGGAAGTTCATGCCGGGACTGCCGATGAACCCGGCGACGAAGCGGGTGCGGGGCCGGTGATACAGCTCCTGCGGCGGGCCGACCTGCTCGATGACGCCGCCGTTCATCACCACGACGCGGTCGGCCAGGGTCATGGCCTCGACCTGGTCGTGGGTGACATAGACCGTGGTGGTGCGGACGGTCTGGTGGACCTTCTTGATCTCGGTCCGCATCTGCACGCGCAGCTTGGCGTCGAGGTTGGACAGCGGCTCGTCGAACAGGAACACCTTGGGGTTGCGGACGATGGCGCGGCCCATCGCCACGCGCTGGCGCTGGCCACCGGACAGCGCCTTGGGCTTGCGGGCGAGTAAGGGGGTGATGTCGAGGATGCGCGCGGCTTCCTCGACGCGGGAGGCGATCTCGGGCTTGGGCAGGCCGCGCAGCTTGAGGCCGAAGCCCATGTTGTCGCGGACGGTCATGTGCGGATACAGCGCGTAGTTCTGGAACACCATTGCGATGTCGCGGTCCCGGGGTGGCACGTCGTTGACCCGGCGCCCGCCGATCCAGATCTCGCCGCCGCTGATCTCCTCCAGGCCGGCGATCATGCGCAGCGTCGTGCTCTTGCCGCAGCCGGATGGGCCTACGAGCACCACGAACTCGCCGTCGGCGACCTCCAGGCTGATGCCGCGCACGGCCATGACGCCGCCGTCATATGCCTTCTCGACCCCGCGGACGGATACCTGCGCCATGCACGCCTCCCTGCCGGCCTGTGCCGGCCGGGCCGGGGGACAATGCCGGGCGGGGAGGCGGGCGGCAAGCGGACTGCCTGCCTTGCTGCTCCCTCTCCCTCCGTGAGAGGGTTGGGGTGAGGGGGGTCTTGGCTGCGGAGCGGCGCACCTTCCTTGCGGAAGCGCCGTAGTTCTACCTTGGGCAGGTTTGGCGCTTGCCCGCCCCCTCGCCCCGACCCTCTCCCGGAGGGAGAGGGAGCAGCAAGGCAGGCAGTCCGCTTGCCGCCCGC
>DASWOJ010000123.1:0-10527 GCA_036398775.1 Acetobacteraceae bacterium | reverse complement strand
GTTTGACGCTCTGCATGGTGTCCTGGATAGCATTGATAGCGAAATCGTAAAGGCATTTACGTTTGAGATTGGCTCGGTGAACATTACGTCTAAAACTTATCTATCCGACTTCTTCAAGTTTGCCACCAGCAGAGGATTCAAAGTTTACCGATTGACGGCAGGCGGCGGCTTATATGAGATTAAAAAATATCGCGTCTCCCAAGAGTGCTTTGCCACCACAAACTACCTGGCCACTAAAACTCTGCCGACCAATCGATTCTGACGCTGAGAACTCAACTTATAACTTCCGATGGTGATCCTAGAGCGGGTAGGAGACCGACCGGCAACGCCTGCAATTGAAAAGTTTGCAGCCTCCGAGGCGCCGATCGAGAACACGCCGGCTGGCTGTGTGGGAATGTTGTGAGGCGGATCCCAGAAGATAGTTTCCACTATCACCCTGGGTTGAGTGGGTCTGCGCTGCCGATGCGTGCCGGGTTCCCTGTTCGCTACCTCCTGACAAGGAGGGCGGCATTGAACCAGGGCATCTTGGAGCTTGCACAGGTGACCGAGGGCCGCAAGCCGGCACGGGACGGTGACCGTGGGCGTCCTCAGGCCAAAACATTGCGGGGGCTGGCCGGGTTGTGTCGCAGCTACCGCACCGGACGTTGCCTCCAACACATCCAGCCGCACGGTTCCGGCCTGGGCAAGCGGCGTTGGCCAGTGGGGCGCGCCAACGCCTGGCTGCTGGAAAACAAGCGCCTCGGCTTGTCCGACGGGACCCTTTGGTTCGACGCGCTACGACCGGCTCGGCTTCGACGTCGAGGCCTTGCTCCAGGCCGCATGCATATGCCTGGTTGCACCCCGGCTCGCTCGGGAATTCTGACAACCGCCTCCAAGCAGGCTTATGCGGCCGTACACTGCCGCAGGCCGTCCGTGTGACAGGCCACGTAGGCCTGATTGGAGGCGGTTTGCGTCCAAGTCTGGACGCAAACCGATCTACCTCTTGCGTTTGCGAGCAGAGATCGGCAGCCGGGCCCGGTCGGTGCGCGCCCAAATCCGGCCGCCAATCTGCTCTATGCCGCCGAAGCCACCATGAGCTGGAAGTGGGTGGTCCCCGCGGAGTAGAGCGCGGCGGATGCGCCGGACACCGGGGCGCCGCCCAGATCCACGCCCCGGACGTAAAGGTTCCGGTCCGTTGCCGGCGTCCCGCCCCAGGCGTCGTTCAGGAATGAAACGCTGAGGTCATGGGCTCCGGGCGTCAGCAGCGCGCTCAGGCTGACGGCCTGCGACTGCCCTGCGCCGTTCAAAGCCGTCACGGCGCCATCCGCCGTCAACGTCTTGCCGTCAATCGCGACGGAGTAGTGGGCGTCGCCCTGCCACGCATCCTCGGCCAGGTGCAGCGTCAATGCCGTGGCAACCGGGGCGGATGCGCCCGCCGCCGGCACGGCGAAGTTCACGGCCCCGTTCGACAGAAGCGTTGCGGAGGCTCCGCCCACGGCCGTGCCGTCGTAGCTGATCCCATTCACGTACAGGTTGCGGTCAGTTGCGGCGGTTCCGCCGTAGGCATCGTTCAGGAAGGTCACGCCCACGGTATGCGCCCCGCTGCCCCATCCACCCGTCAGGGAGACGGCCTGCACCGCGCCGGCCGCATGTGACGCCGTGGCGGTGAACGCCCCCTGCTGCGCCCCATCCACCGTGACGGCGAACTGCGCATCGCCCTTCCACGCATCCTCGGACACCTGCAGCACGAGCGTGTCGGCGCCGCTGGCGGCTGGGCTGCCGAATGTGAAGCCGGAGGAGCCGCTTTGCAGCAGGTCCATCTTGCTGCCGGCAATGGTCGTGCCGTCCAGCGCCGCCTTGTCAACGTGCAGGTTCCGGTCGGTCGCCGCGGTGCCGCCCCAGGCGTCGTTCAGGAAGTTCACGGACACGCTGTGCGTTCCGGTGGCGAAGCTGCCGGCGACGCTGACCGCCTGAGATTGGCCCGCGGCGTGGGAGGCGGTCGCCGTTTGAACGCCGCCGACCTGGTTGCCGTCCACCGAGACCGTGAACTGCGCGTCGCCCTGCCAGGCGTCCTCGGACATCCACAGGACCAGTTGGCCCGGGGCTGTGGGAGCCAGGCTGGCGACCGCCGTGGGTGTTGGCGTGGGCGCGGGTGTTGGCGTGGGCGTGGGCGTGGGTGTTGGCGTGGGCGTAGTCGTTGCAAGCGTGGTTGCCGCAGTCACCGTGGGCGCGGTCGTCGCCTGGCTCGACTGCGTGCCGGCCGGCGGGACCACGATCAGGAAGGGATGGTCGGTCAGGTCCAGCGACACGCTCGATACGTTGTGCAGGGTCTGCACCGGCGCGGTCCCCGTCGTCGGGTCATAGACGAGCACCGTGCCGTAGCTTTTGTGCAGGTCAACGGTGGTCGGGAAGTGCTGGACCGGTATCGTGGTCTGGGTGTCGGGGTTCCAGGTCTGCTCCTCGTTCCAGACCGCGATCACGTGCGTCCCGTCGCTTTTCTGCAGGAGCATCGTGTTGCCGGTGTAGTCGTACGGCACGCCGGTCGCGGTAAAGGAGAAGTTGTCCAGCGGGAAGCTGCCGCTGTTCGCCCCGGTGTCGGCCAGCAGGGTGGTCATGTTGTGGATGGCGGTCGCTGCCAGCTTGGGCGAGCCGTCATTGTGGAACAGCCCGAAATGGTCTTCCTGGTTGGTTCCCGCCGGGTCGGCGCCGTCGTCGATCAGGTCGTACAGGTAGGTCCGGGACACCCCGGCAGCCGCCTCGTCCAGCAGCTCGCCCAGGAGATACTTCGCCTGCACGGACTCCGGCACGCCGCCCCAGCCTACGTTCGACTGCAGGGTGTAGTAGCCGGTTTCGGTGACGACGACCGGCTTGGACGGCGCATCGGTGCGTCCGCCGTCAATGGCCGCGTGGATCACGAAGATCGGCCGCAGCCCGTGCGGCGGGTAGGAGTGGACGTTGGCGTAGTCGGTGTAGGCCGACAGGTCGCCGATGGACGGGAACGCGCCGGGGTCCACGCCGCCGAGCGTGAACATGTAAACCGGCACCTTGGACAGCGCCGGGTCGGCCTTCACCGCGGCATACAGGTCCTTTTGCAGCGCCACCGCCGCGTCCACGCCGCCGAGGCCGCCATAGCTGATCGGCCAGATTTGCGCCTCGTTCACGCCCTCGATGGCGTTCATATAGGGCGCGAGCTGCCGGGCCGTCGCCAGGGCGCCGCCCAGGTTCACCGGGCCGCCGCCGTTCACGATCAGGTCGAACTTTGCTCCGAGCTTGCCGAGCGCCTGCATGTTGGCCAGCGAAGCGTCGTCAATCGGCGAGGATTGCCTGATGTTGCTGGTCCCGAGAAAGGACAGCATGGACGCGATCCCAGCGGGGTTGTTGTATGGCTCTGACCCGACGTGAGTATTGACGCCTATTGTATCAAGAAACTCCGTCGCCCGCATTGCATGTCCTTTGTGCTGATCCGGCTGCTGAGCCGGTTCCAGCGCCATCAACACCAAGCAAACGGCGCTGAGCAAGGCAAAGGACAATATTTGACTCGGTCGTTTTGTTTTGTTTCCTTTGTTATGCTCTGACATGACTTGCAGCGGAGGGCAGATGCACCCCGCCCTGCCCCGTCGCAATTGCAATGAACACCCAAAGCAGCAACCCGATCTCGCCGCTCGTGACGCTCGTGAGCGGAATGGCGGACAGCATGCCAACGATCACCGCGCCGGTGACGATCAGCCGTGGGTCGCGGCTGCGCCGGGTGCGGGCCAGCGCCTGAACCCCGGCCCAGACCAGTCCGATCAGGTAAAGCGTGCCGACCGGAACCCCCATTGCGATGATCGCCGTCACGATCTCGCCGTCCGCGGCGTCAATGCCGTTGAACGGCGTCGCAAGCGCGGCGAAACCGCGGCCGGCCATCATCTGGTCGGACAGCCGGTAAACCTCGAACAACTGGCCGAGCCGCGCCTTGCCGCTGCCATCGTCCGATACCGAGCCGGTCATGCTGAGCAGCCGGTCCATGATCGCGTCGCCGAAGTCCGAACTGAAGGCTGCCAGCACCGTGGCCACGACAAGGGTGACTGCGATCATCCCGGCCCGGCTGCGCGTGCGGCCGAAAATGGCGCAGTAGCCGACGCCGAGGATCAGCGAGATCCAGGCGGTGCGGTAGTAGGTGAACAGCAGCCCCGGCGCCACCAGCAAGGCCAGGAACAGCGCCTGCCAGCCCTTGCGGCAAAAGCCCAGCAGCAGCAAGCCGCAGGCGGCGTAGGTGCCGAACGACGCCGGCGAGTTCATCATGCTGAACACCCGGACCTGGAACGGCTCCGGCCGCCCGAGCACCGAGATGGTGCTGGACACGCTCAGCATCCAATACCGGTCCCAGTCGGGCGGGCTGACGTATTGCCACACCCCATAGGCGCCGACGACCGGTGCCAGGACAAAGAAGGCCCGGGTCGCGGCATCCAGCACCGAGGGGTCGTTGCGGGCGCACCGCAGCACCCAGGCGCCATACAGCAGCGGTGCATACGCCTTGAGGGCCACCGGACCGAGCGGGCCGAAGTCTCCGGAGAAGGCCGAAATCAGCATGCCATAGGTGATGCACGCCATGACCAGCAGCATCGGCAGCAGCGCCGCGTCGTCCTTGTGCTGCCGCACCAGCAGGTGCCGCAAGTCCACCGCAGGGATGGCGATGGCCAGCACCGGTCCCAGCAGCATGGTGCTGGACGGGTCGTAGCCGATGCTGAGGTCCACAATCCGCCGCAGAAAAGGCGCGAACACATACAGCGACAGCGCCACCTCGACACTGCGCCCGCATCCCTCGCGCCAGGCCATGTAGCCCACGGCGGCGGACCCCAGGATGAACAGCGGGCGCGCCAGGCCTGCCGCGACGAAGCCCAGCGCCAAGGTGCCGAACAGCAGCCCGGCCAGCGCCAGCAGCGCCGGGGACCAGGCGACGGCGCCGATGCCCGGCAGCCGCCGGTGCCCGGCGGGCCGGAAGCCTGCAGCCCGCGCCGTGCCCAGCAACGCCTGCTGGCCCGCCATCCCTAGGCCCGCCCCACGGACCGGGGCAGTGCCAAGCCGGCATGGGCATACGCATGGGCATACTGGGCGTTGATGTTCTCCCAGAACCGCTCCATCGAGAATGTGTCGCGCACCCGCCGTGCTCCGGCGGCGCTGACTTGCCTGTAGGTGCGGGGGTCGAGCAGACGCGTCACCGCTGCCCCGAACTCCACTGCATCGGAGGCGAGCGCGCCGTGCTCCGGCCCGCCGATCAGGGCGGGGATGCCGCCGGCAGGATAGCCGATGGGCGGGATGCCGCGCAGCATCGCCTCCATGACCACCAGCGGCGCCGGGTCGGGCGTTTCGGACGGCACCGCCAGCAGGTCAATGCCGGCGTAGGGGTCTTCGCCCGGCCCGGCCCAGCCGAGCACCTGGCAGCGTCCCTGCGCGACGAGCCGGGACAAGCGGCCTTGCAGCGAAGCCCAGTATTCCGCGCCTTCCTGCTCGGCGCGGCCGCGGATCAGCAGGCGCAGGCCTGGCCGGGCCTCGCCGGCACCTTCGAACCAGTCCAGTAGCAGGTGCAGGCCCTTGAACGGATGGAAGCGGCCGACGAAGCCGATGGTCGGCGTCCCGGACAGCGTGCGCGCGCCCGGCGCGGCGGCTGCACGCACGCCGTTCGCCACCACAGCGACGCGGCGCGGCAGCGGGCCGGGGTAGCATGGCTCCGACACCAGGATGGTCCGGGTCACGCCGGCGGCGATGCCGCGCCAGATCATCTTCTCCAGCCGGGTGTGCGGGATGTCGTGCAGGTGGGCGACGACCGGGACGCGGTGCGCCAGGCGCGACGCCGCCCCGATTACGTGCACCTTGAGGCCGTTGGTGTGAATCAGCGAAGCCCCGGTCTCATGTGCCGCCGCGGCCAACTGCGCGGCGCAGCGCCGGCCCTCGTTCGCGGCGCGCAGCAGGTCGCGCGGGCGCGGCGGACGGTGCACCGCGGCGACGGCGCCCAGGTTGATGAAGCGCAACGGCAGCCCGCGTTGCCGGGCGATCTCCGCAAGCTCGCCCTCGCCGGGGACGGCCAGCGCCGGACGGATCGCCGGGTTGTCGAGCAGGTTCAGCAGCACGCGCTCGGCGCCGCCTTTCAGGTCGGCAACGGGCGATGCGAACAGCACCACGGGCCGTTCCGGCATGCTCATGGCCGTATCGGGCTGGCGGGGTTTCTGGGCAAGGTGCGTCATGGCGCCGTCCTTGGTGCAGGGACGGGCTTGCCGCCGATGAAGGGAAGGTTGAGGCGGCGCTGAATCGTTCCGCCGATCCGTGCGGCAAGCTCCGGCATGTGCACGACGAGCAGGGCCGCAACCACCAGCCCGAACACCGGCGCGGCCACGGCCAGCCTGGCCCATGACCCGTCAATGCCCGCACAGACCGCGCCGCCGATGCAGGCCAGCGCGAAGCCCTCTGCCGCCGCCCGCGCCAGGCAGCGCAGCATCAGCCCGCCGCACCCCAGCACGACCGTCGTGCCGCCGAGCAGCAGCAGCCCGCGCGCGGCCTCGCCGATACCCAGGCCGAAGGTTCCCGCCAGCGGCACCGCCAAGAGGTTCACGAGCGCATTGCCCGCATAGGCCGTGCAGACGATCGCCGCAGCAGCGCCGTTGCGCCCCGCCGCGTTCACCATCTTCACCAGCACCCAGCCCAGCGTCGAGGCCCACAGCCCCACCGAAATGCCCCGCAGCGCGCCGGCGGTCAGCAGGACCGCATGCTCGTCGAACGCCCCGCGGGCGAACACCACCCGCACGATGTCGCCCGCGAACACCGCGATGAACACCGACGCCGGCACGCCTACCGCAAGCAGCACGCGCGAGATGCGCTGGATTTCTGCGTCCGACGCCTGCTCCAGGCCGGCGGCGCGCGTCAGCACCACGTAGCCGATTGGCTGGCTGACGAGGTAGAACGCGCTTTCGGTCAGCGTCCGGGCATAGTCCATAGACGCGACCGCACCGATGGCGATGCCCGACGCCAGCAGCCGCTCCAGCAGGATGTTGCCCTGTTCGGCGACCGGGATGGCGAGCAGCGGGCGGAACCGGCGCCAGAACGATATCCCGACTTCGGCCAGCAGCCGCGGACGCAGGCCAGCCGGGCTGATCGTCCCCTCCCGCCACAGTGCGGCGACGCCGTAGGCTGCCACCAGGTAGAAGGCGACCACGAAGCTCAGCGGTATCGCCAGCGGCTGCCCGGCGAGGGCCATGAGGGCGATGCCCACCATCATGCTGAGGTTCTGCACCGAGGCGCGAATTGTGGCGATGCGCGACCGCCCCACCGCGATCTCGATCGAGCTGAGGCAGGCCGACAGCACCGAGGCCGGGATCGCCAGCGACATAACCTGGACGAACCGCACGGTCAGCGCCTTCGCCTCGGCGTCGAACTGGCCCACCAGCAGGCCCACCCACGGCGCCGCAAGGGCGAACACGGCCGCCGCGACCACCGTTGCGATCAGGGTCAGCAGGGCGGCCAGCGCCGCTGACCGGGCTGCGGCGCTGCCGCCTTCGCTCCAGGACCGGTGCAAGGGGATCAGGGCCGAGGGCAACATGTCGGTCTGCATTGGCGCAACCGGCAGCAGCACCGCCGTCAGCGCGCCGCGGAAGCTGTCGGCGACGATGTTGGCGCCGAGCAGCCGCGCCATCTCGACTTCGCGCGCGAAGCCCAGAACCTTGCCGAACACCGCGCCGCCGACCAGCCAGCCCGCGAGGCGCAGGCTCAAGCCGCAGCTCCGCGCCTGGCTGCAGCGGCACGCACCCAGGCGCGGCGCAGGTCGGCCGACACCACGGGATAGCCGAACCGGCGCATGACCTCGCTGTTGCAGGCCGCAGCCACGGCTGCCACCTGGTCCGGCGCCGCCGCCAGCCCGGTCAGCAGCGCCGCAAGCGCCGTCGCGTCCCCTTCCGGCACGATCCAGCCGCAGTTCCCCACGACCGAGGGGATCGAGCCGGACGACGATCCGATCACCGGCACGCCGCAGGCATGCGCCTCCATGATGACCCGGCCGAACTGCTCCTTCCAGGTCCGCGTCGTGCGCGACATCAGCACCAGGGCGTCGAGCGTGGACATGAACTCGGCAACGCCGGCCGGGCTGCACGGACTCATCATCCGGACGCGCCCGCCCAATCCCATCCCGGCAGCGCGGGCCAGCAGCCCTTCCCGCTCCGGCCCGTCCCCGAGCAGCAGCAGCTCTATGTCCGCTGGGCTGCGATGCAGCGCGGCCAGCACGTCGTCGAGGCCCTTTTCCGGCACGAGCCGCCCGACGTAGCCCAGCCGGAACGGGCTGCCGGCCGGACGTTCCGGGCGCGGGCGCGGATGGAACACCTCGGCGTCAATGCCGTACATCACGAACTCGGCCGGGCCGGCGAAGCCGTGGCGCCGCGACACCTGCAGCGCCTCGTCGCCGCGGGCGATCAGCAGGTCGGTGCGGGCAAGCGTGTAGCGCCGTATCCGCTCGAACCCTGCCGGCAGGCGGCGGGCGATGTTCTGGTCGGTCTCCAGCACCAGCGCCGCACCTGGCGCCATGCGGTCGCGCAGCCGCGATGCCTGCAGGGCGGCGATGCTCCAAGGCTCCTCCCACAGGTGGATCACGTCGGGGCGCAGGCGGGCAAGCACGTCCCGCAGCTTTGGGTAATGGTGCAGATACCATTTGGCCGGCCCGCCGCGGGTCAGCCGCGCCGGCTCCACGTGAATTTTGAGCGCCGTGCGGGACGGCTCGGCGTATTCGGCCTTGCCGTACTCGTGCCACACCTTCGGCACCACCACGGTCAGGTCGAGCGTCGGGTCCGATGCCAGAAGCTCGTAGCGCTTGCGCGCCGCGTTATGGCGGACGGCGGAGTGCGACACCGACACCACGCGCAACGGCTGACCCACCGGACCGTGCGCGGGCGCAGCCGATGGCCGCCGGAGCACGGAGACCGTCATGCCGGCACCGGCATGTAGGATTGCCCGGATACGCCAGCCACGTTGTATTGCGGCAGCTCGCTGCTGGACCGGCCGCCGACGACGATGCCCAGCACGTTGCCCCCGGCGCTGACCAGGTTGCGTATCCCCTGCTCGACCTTGTCGCGGTCGGACCGGCCAAGGCTCGCGCAGTAGATGATCCCGTCAATGCGCCGGGCCAGCACCTGCGCGTCCATCAGCGACAGCGTCGGCGGGCTGTCCACCACGATCAGGTCGTAGTGCGACTTCGCCGTCTTCAGCATGCTGTCGAACCGGCCTTTGCTGAGCAGCTCGGTGCTGTCAATGCCGGGCTGGCCGGCGGTGATGACGTGCAGACCGTGATACGGGGTGATGATGTCGGCCAGCGACGCCTCGCTGCGCAGGTATTCGCGCAGCCCCGGCCCATTCGAGGACAGCATCAGCGCCTTGCGGAAGGTGGGCCGGCGCATGTCCGCCTCGATCACCAGGATGCGCCGCTTGGTGGTGGCGGCGAACAGCGCCAGGGACAGCGTCAGGAACGTCTTGCCCTCGCCGATCTCGGACGACGATATCATCAGCGTCTTCGGCGCACGGCCGGGCACGAGCACGAAGCGGCCATACAGCGCCCGCACCGCCTCCTGCAGCGGCGTCGCGTTGTGCAGGTGCATCACCGGCCAGCGCGAGCCGCGCTTCTGCTTCACCCAGGGGATGTAGCCGGCGAACGGCACCCCGGCCAGTTGCGGCAGGTTGGTGGACGCCCGCAGCGTGCGGTCGCCGCGGTCCCGCAGCAGTCCGAACCCGCCGCCGACGGCCGAGGCCAGGACGGCGCCGACCGCGATGAACGGCAGCCGCTTCGGGAACCACGGGCGCTCCGGCAGCTCGGCATGGCTCACCAGGCGGGCGTCGCCGGACAGCAGGCGGCGCTCGGTCTGCAGCGAGTTCACCTTCTTGAGCTGGTCCACGTAGATTTCGCGGCGGGCCTCCACGTCGCGGACCATGATGGCGATGCCGGCCTCGGCGCCGCCGGTGTTGCCGACCTCGTGGATCAGCTTGTCATACTGCGCCGTCAATTCGGAGACACGGCTTGCGGCGGCGCCGACGTCGCGCTGCATGCTCGTGCCGACCCGGCGGCTTTCCTGGTCCAGCCGGCGCTCGACCTCGCGCCGCTGGTCGGCGACCGCCTGCGCCATCGGATGGCTGTCGCCGTAACGCTGCCGCAGCTCGGCGGACCGGCCGGCGAGCAGGGCCGATTGCTGCTTCAGGTCGGACACGGTGCGGCTGTTCAGCACCTCCGCCGCCACGTCCGACGAGCCCGGGCCGGTGCGCGACAGCGCCTGCGCATAGGCGGCGTTGGCCGCGGCAAGCTGCTGGCTCAGCGCGGACAGGCGTTCGGACGCGATGGACGCCTGCTGGCCGCGCACGATGCCGTGCTCGCTGCGGTAGGCCTCCACCGCCAGCTCGGCCTTGCGAAGCTCCTGGCCGGAGGAGGCGATCTCGGCGCTCAGCCAGTTGATGGCGTTGTCGTGCGTATCCACCTTGCGGGCCATGTCGTCGCCCAAGTACGCGTCCACCAGCGCGTTCACCAGCGCGACGGCGGTTTCCGGC
>DASWOJ010000122.1:0-7452 GCA_036398775.1 Acetobacteraceae bacterium | reverse complement strand
GCGGTTCGTCACGACATACCACGGCGTTTACAACGAGGACCTGCCGGGCAAGCGCCGCTACAACGCGGTGATGGCCCGGGGCGAGCGGGTGATCGCCATCAGCCGGCACGTCGCGGCGGTGCTGATGGCCCGGCACGGCGTCTCCCACGCACGCATCCGCATCATCCCCAGGGGCGTGGACCCTGGGCTGTTCGACCCCGGCGCGGTGTCCAGCCCACGTATCGCCCGGCTGGCGCAGGCCTGGCGCCTGCCGGACGGCGTGCCGACGGTCATGCTGCCGGCCCGGCTGACGCGGTGGAAGGGCGCGGCCGTGCTGATCGAGGCGGTCGCGCTGATGCAGCGGCGGGATGTGTGCTGCATCTTGGTCGGCGCGGGCCGGGACGGTTTCCTCCGGGGCCTGGAACGGCAGGCGGCGGCGCTGGGCGTTGCGGAGCGGCTGCGGTTTGCCGGGCACTGCGACGACATGCCGGCGGCGCTGATGCTGGCGGACGTGGTGGTGAGTGCGTCCCTGGAGCCGGAAGGGTTCGGCCGCACGGTGATCGAGGCGCAGGCAATGGGCCGCGCGGTAGTCGTCACCGACCACGGCGGGGCGGCTGAGACGGTCGAGCACCTGGTGACCGGCTGGCGCATCCCGCCGGGGGACGCCGCGGCGTTGGCTGTCGCGTTGGACCATGCGCTGCAGTTGTCGCCGGAGGATCGGCAGGCGCTGGGCGAGCGAGCGCGGGCGGCGGTATGCGCAAACTATACGACGGCCGCAATGCAGGCGGCGACGCTGGATGTTTACCGAGAGGTGCTTGCTTCTTCTCCCTCTCCCTCCGGGAGAGGGTTGGGGTGAGGGAAGGAGCAGGCACGGAGTCCGGCCTGGAGCCGGGTTCTGGTTACAATCTGTATTCCTGGCAGATTACATCCGTCCACAATTGGCCTCGGCCTCTACCGCGTCGGCATCACCTCGACGTGGTCGGTGATGACGACGGCCGGCTCTCCCGCCCTACCGTTGATCCGGCGCACCGTGTCGGATTGAAGTGGCACGCCCAAGCGTTCAGAGAACAGCATCACCCGTTCTGATACCATTCCATTGTCGTCGATTTCCGTAACTCGGATGCGCCGGGCTGGGAAATCGCCTGCCGCTGCGTGGGCCACGGCGTTGCCATCATCGGCCACAAGGATCTGCGCCCCAAGTTCTCTTGGCTTGTCGTCCCTAGGAAGCCAGGACCGGCGGATGCACCGCATTGACACGACCGTCATCTGACCGATGGGAAAAAAGTGTTGAAACTGGTCCCAGGGACAATCCAAGGAGGTTCGCACCACCCATCCTGCGTCGGAGCCTACGAAGAAGCCGTCCGGCTTGGCAGGCGGCGTGAATTGGGTCGTAGTAGATTCCACCAGCATGAAGGCGCGGTAGATGGTTCGGCGGCCAGCGGAGACAGCAAGGAGGTAGTCCCGCAGGCCGGCTGCACTCAGCTTGTCTAGCCCTTGGCCTTCCTCGTGGGTGATGTTGATGGAAGCCTCCCACTTCAGCCCGTCTTGCGAGGCAGTAACGCGCTGCTCCAGCGTCGTCTTGAATTCGGACACTATCTTACCGTCGCGGGTCGTGGTCGTTTGGGCCGCGACGTGGACCACCGCACCCTCGGGCGGAGCATGGCGCAGGGCTTCTTCCGCCGACATAGGAGCAGCGGCCAGCATGACGGACAGAGCAGCCAGGAAAGGCGCGGTCCCTCCCTTCCGCATCGGATGATTGTTCACGCAAGTCTCTATTAGCTCGGCCCTAGACACCGCGACAGCGGGTTTTGCACCCGGCTCGTGTCGGCGGGAAGGCGCGAAGATGCAACATGCGTTGCAAATAGAAACGCATGTTGCAGAGATCTGAGGCAGGACAGGTATTTCGGCATGGGATGCCCGTCGTGGGAGGGGGATGGGCACATCGGAGGTCAGCCTGTTGGTCGGGCACAATCATCTCCGACGCTAATTTGAAAAGTCTGTTGGCCAAGCAGGCGATCACCATACCGGAAAGCGATTGTCCATTCTCCTGGCACCAACTCGTAAGACTCCTCGAACAGCCAGCCAGAGAACCGGGCACGAGGCGTCGCCATCGTCCAAGAGCGATCTATGGTCAGGATGTTCCCATTCGGTGCGCGTACAGGTGGGTGCGACCACTCGACGTCCAGCCTCACGGTGAGTTCGAGTGGAGTGCCCGGCACCAACACTTCGCCGTTATAGCCTTTCAACACGTATTTGATGCCGAATTGTGTTCCCAGGCAGGCATTAATCCGTTCAGCGTGCGTGATTGGCATGTCTTCAGAAGAATCGGTTTTTAAGAAATACCCGGAAGCTGCTTCGGGCGCGGGTTGTCGCCCGATAATTCGATTGGCGGAGAAGCCCCAATCCAGTATCTCGATGTCCACAGGCTCGAGTAGCTGTTGGGCAAACGCTGTATGAAAGCTCAAAGCGGCAAAGAGGCTCAGTAGCGGGACGGCAGCTGAGCGGGACAGTTTCATCACAGTCCCACTTGTATCATGAACGTCCGAACAGCGGTGGCGAATTCGGAGTTGTCCGTTTGTTCCCGGGCGAGACGGTCCGCCCAGTCCATGTCCATAGAGAAAGTCGGTCTGGCCAGGGGGCGCCGAGGCCGCGCTGGGAGCCTCGCACTCTTCCTGAACTTATCAATAAAAGCTGCCAAGCCCCCGAAAGTGGCCAATTCAGCAGGGCTCGGCCTCGGATATGTGCACGCTGCTGCAGGTATTGGACGGCGCTGCGCGGCTTCCCTCACCCCAACCCTCTCCCGGAGGAGGAGGGAGCAGGCGGTCCTGCGTCACAGCCTGGCGCATGGGCGCCCGTGCAGAGAAAGGGTTGCGGCAGCGGTGCCGTAAGGCCATACGACCGCTCCCGCGCAATCAAGGACCCGACGCCATGCCCGCCATTACCCTGCCCGACGGCTCCATCCGCCGCTTCGATGGGCCGGTGACGGGCACTACCGTGGCGGCCAGCATCGGGCCCGGCCTTGCCAAGGCGGCCTTGGCGATGCGTGTGGACGGCGCCTTGCAGGACCTGTCGCGCCCGATTCAACACGACGCGGACGTGGTGTTCGTGACCCGCCGCGACCCCGACGCCCTGGGCCTGATCCGCCACGACGCCGCCCACGTGCTGGCCGAGGCCGTGCAATCCCTGTTTCCCGGCACGCAAGTCACCATCGGCCCCAACATCGAGAACGGCTTCTACTACGACTTCGCCCGCAACGAGCCGTTCACCCCCGAGGACTTCCCGCGGATCGAGGCGCGGATGCGTGAGATCGTTGCGCGCAACGCCCCGTTCGAGCGCGAGGTGTGGGACCGGGACGACGCCATCCGTTTTTTCGAGCAGCGCGGTGAAGCCTACAAGGCCGAGTTGATCCGCGACCTGCCCGGCACGGAAACCATCACCCTATATAAGCAGGGCGACTGGATAGACCTGTGCCGCGGCCCGCACATGCGCGGCACGGGGGACGTCGGCGGCGCCTTCAAGCTGCAGAAGGTGGCAGGCGCCTATTGGCGCGGCGACCACCGCAACGCCATGCTCAGCCGCATCTACGGCACCGCCTGGCGCGACCAGAAGGAGCTGGACGCCTACCTGCACCAGTTGGAGGAGGCCGAGCGCCGCGACCACCGCCGCATCGGCCGCGAGATGGACCTGTTCCACATCCAGGAAGAGGCAACCGGCAGCGTCTTCTGGCACCCGAAGGGCTGGAAGCTGTATCGGACGGCGGAGTCCTACATGCGCCGCCGACTGGACGCGCACGGCTACCAGGAGGTCCGCACGCCGCAACTGGTGGACCGCAAGCTGTGGGAAGCGAGCGGCCACTGGGACAACTACAAGCAGAACATGTTCATCGCCCGCGTCGAGGACGAGGACACGACCCTGGCCCTGAAGCCGATGAACTGCCCCTGCCACGTGCTGATCTTCAAGCATGGGCTGCGCTCCTACCGGGAGCTGCCGCTGCGCATGGCGGAGTTCGGGTCCTGCCACCGCTACGAGCCGTCCGGCGCGCTGCACGGGATCATGCGGGTGCGCGCCTTCACCCAGGACGACGCCCATATCTTCTGCACCGAGGACCAGATCGCCGGGGAGACCGTGGACTTCGTGGCGCTGTTGTCGTCGGTGTATCGCGACTTCGGCTTCGACAGCTTCCGGGTGAAGTTCAGCGACCGCCCGGTGCCGCGTGCCGGCTCGGACGAGGTGTGGGACCGGGCGGAGGGCGCGCTCAAGCAGGCCTGCGCCATCGCCGGCGTCGAGTATGAGTTGAGTCCGGGGGAGGGGGCGTTCTACGGCCCCAAGCTGGAGTTCGTGCTGCGCGACGCCATCGGCCGGGACTGGCAGTGCGGCACGCTGCAGGTGGACTTCGTGCTGCCGGAGCGGCTGGACGCCGACTACATCGCCGATGACAGCAGCCGGCAACGGCCGGTGATGCTGCACCGGGCCATCCTGGGCAGCTTCGAGCGTTTCCTGGGCATCCTGATCGAGAACTACGCCGGCCGCTTCCCGCTGTGGCTGGCGCCGGTGCAGGCGGTGGTGTGCAGCATCGTGACGGACGCCGCCGAATATGCGGAGGAGGTCGCCGCCGCCCTGCGCGCCCGTGGGCTGGAGGTGCGTACCGACACCCGCAACGAGAAGATCAACGCCAAGGTGCGCGAGCACAGTCTGGCGCACGTCCCGGTCCTCGTCGTCGTCGGCCGGCGCGAGGCCGAGGGCCGCACGGTGGCGCTGCGCCGACTGGGCGGGGAAGCGCAGGAGGTGTTGCCGCTAGATGAGGCGGTCGCCCGTCTTGCAGCGGAGGCCATGCCGCCCGATTTACTGCGAGAGACTTCTTGATTTCGGCCCCTAGCCGGACCAAGACTCGTCACCGACACCGAAACATCCATAGGAGAGTACAATAGCCCGAGGACCCCAGAGCGCCGCGACCCCGTCCCGCGACGGACCACGTGTGAATGAGGACATCCGCGTCCCCCAGGTGCGTCTGATTGACGAGGAAGGTGAGATGCAGGGCGTGATGACGGCGCGCGACGCCATACAGCGCGCTTATTCGGTGGGTCTGGACCTGCTGGAGATCAGCCCGAACGCCGATCCGCCGGTGGTTAAGATACTCGACTACGGCAAGTTCAAGTACGAGCAGCAGAAGAAGAAGAACGAGGCCAAGAAGAAGCAGAAGGTCATCGAGATCAAGGAGATCAAGGTGCGCCCGAATATTGACGAGAACGACTATCAGGTGAAGATGCGTGCCATGAAGTCGTTCATTGACGAGGGCGACAAGGTCAAGGTGACCCTGCGCTTCCGTGGCCGCGAGATGGCGCATCAGGACATCGGCATCAAGGTGCTGGAGCGCATCCGGGCCGAGCTTGAGGTGACCACGAAGGTCGAGCAGATGCCGCGGATGGAAAACCGGCAGATGATCATGGTGCTGTCGCCGAAGTAGGCCAGATGCGAAGGAGAGGCTGCGTCTGAAAACACGCAGCCTAGCTGCTCCCTGTCCTTCCGGGAGAGGGCCGGGGTGAGGGGATGGGCAAGCACGACCCTCGCTCATGCAGCCATAATTTGGATCGAACGGGTCGTGCGCCTTTCCGCAACCAAGACCCCCTCACCCCGACCCTCTCCCGGCGGGAGAGGGCGAAGGAAGTCACCCACTGCCGGTTTCGCCCCATCCATGCCAGTCTCCCCCCACCCAGGGGCGGAGACGGTAATGCGGATACTCATGGTTGGTGCCGGCGCCATCGGCGGATACTTCGGCGGCCGCGCTGCCGAGGCAGGCGCGGATGTGACATTCCTGGTCCGCCCGCGCCGGGCAGCACAGCTTGCGGTGGATGGTTTGGTGATCCGCAGCCCGCGCGGAGACATGACCCGGCCGGTCGCGACCGTGCAGGCCGGGGCATTGGGCGGCCCGTATGACGCGGTGGTGCTGAGCTGCAAGGCTTACGACCTGGACGACGCCATCGCCTCCTTCGCGCCAGCAGCCGGGCCAGGCGCCGCCATCCTGCCGCTGCTGAACGGGATGCGGCACCTAGACGTGCTGGACGCCCGCTTCGGCCCCGGCGCCGTGCTGGGCGGCCAGTGCCAGATCGCCGCGACGCTGGAGCCGGACGGCATGATCCGCCATTTGGGCGACCTGCAGGCTCTCTCGCTGGGTGAACGCGACGGCAGCATGTCGCCGCGGGTGGAGGCGCTGGCCGCAGCCTTCGCCGGGTGTGGCGGACGGGCCAGCGGCACCATCCTGCAGGACATGTGGGAGAAGTGGGTGTTCCTGGCATCGCTGGCCTGCCTTACGTCATCCATGCGCGCGGCCGTAGGGGACGTGGCGGCGGCGGGCGGGACCTGGTTCGCGCAGGGGCTGTTCGACGAGGCCGCGGCGATAGCCGCCACCGCCGGACATCCACCGCGGCAGGCGTTCGTCGAGCGGATGCGTGGAGCCATCGCGGCGCCGGGATCCACGTTCACCGCATCCATGCTGCGGGACATCGAGCGCGGGGGGCGGATCGAAGCGGAACACATCGTCGGCGACCTAATCGCCCGCGGTCCGGAGGAGGGCACGCGGCTGCTGCGGACCGCTTACCTGCATTTGAAGGCGTATGAGGCGCGGCGTGCGCGGGAGGCGGGGTGAGGCGGGCCGGCGCGGCGCGCGGCTGACGATGCCTTTGATGTTCGGCATGATGGTTTCGATGCCGCCTGAGCGTGCAACTGTTTTGGATGACGGGATGCCGGCATGTGTTTCCGATGCAGCTTTGCGCTCAGTTCGATATCTGGCCCTTTTCTCTAGCGTAGCTGGGTGGCGTGGTCTGGCTGCGGCCTGCTTCATTGGCTGACGCAAGCCGACCCCGGCGGCTATTGGAGGTCCTGCCTTGCCGCATCGGCGGTCATGGGAAATCAGCCGCTCAAACTGCGTGCAGACCGCTCCTGCCCGCGGTAGGAAGTGCATATGAGATTACCCGGCCCCACTTCCCGGAGCGCCCAGGCCGCCCGCGACCGGCTGCTGAGCGATCAGGCGACCCGTCCCATCAACGAGCAGCGCGCCCGGCTCAATATCCTCGCACAGCGCCTGGACCGTGCCGGACGCAGCGCCATCACCCAGGACCTGGCAGTCCGCGTCCGGACCGACCGGCGCTTCGCCCCAATGCTTGGCACGCTGTTCCAGATGGCGCTGGACGGCTGACGGCGGGACGCCTGCCGTGCCGGACCCAGCCAAATCCTTGACTTCAACCCGTCACGCCGCCATACCCCGCCCCTGACCATGACGCCGCTCCGCGAAGGCTCGCGCAGCGGCGCCTTACCGTTTGGGGTGATCCGATGTTCGACACGCTGTCGGGCAAGCTGTCCGGAGTCTTCGACCGCCTCCGTGCCCGCGGGGCGCTGAACGAGGCCGATGTCGCCGATGCCTTGCGGGAAGTCCGCCTGGCCCTGCTTGAGGCCGACGTGGCGTTGCCCGTCGTCAAG
>DASWOJ010000121.1:0-13534 GCA_036398775.1 Acetobacteraceae bacterium | reverse complement strand
GGCAGGATTTCCAGGGTGCCCTCGCCGTAGATGGCCTGCTCGTTGTCGGCGAGGTTCTTCAGGATCGCGAACATCATGTCCTGCTTCCGCAAGGAGGAGGCGTTCTCGATCTGGAGGGATTCGGCGAAGCTCAGCAGGTCGGCCGGGGTCTTGGCCTTGAGTTCGGCGAGGTGCATGGGGCTGCCTCAAAGGTAGGGGGGCAGGGTGCTGCGCCGTGGGGCGGTTGCAGCCGGTCCAGGAGAAGGAAGGTGCGGAGCCGGACCGGTAGGCCGCAAGCTCCTTGGAGGGCGCTGCCGCCAGGACGGGGCTGCGCTGCACGTCAACTGGCACTCACGATGCCGCGCGTCAAGGGATATTGCTCTCCAAGCGGAATCCAGCGGCGCAGAACGGCATAAATCACTGATTTTTATAGCGCACTGATGTACGAACCTGTGTTCCCGCATGTCGTCAGCCACATCCTGCGCCCGAGCCTGGACACGGACCGCTTCGACTTTTTCGTTTGCGGGTAGGTCCCTGCAGTTCCGGATCCGGTCGCATCATGCCTGGTCTGATTGGAACCTGCTTTGGGTGTTGCTGCGGTCAGTGCTGGCGGTTTTCCCTCACCCCGGCCTTCCCGGAGCAAAAGGGAGAAGGCAGACAATTAGGCCAGCTTGCGGATCGTCAGGCCGCTGAACCAAGTCACGCTGTCCGCCTTGGTCCAGAGCGCCACGCGGCCGGGGCCGGGGAGTGCGGCATCGGTTGCGGTGAATAGCTCGCGGCCATTGAAGGCGACGGTGAAGCGGCGCCCTTCCGCTCGCAGGCTTAGGCTGTGCCATGCCCCGGCAGGCACCCGCACGTCGGCGCCGGCGAGTTGCTGGCGGTCGCCGCGGACCACGCGATACAGGCGCACATTGTCCTCCAGGGCATTAGCGCGGACGACGATGTAGGTATCGGCGTCCAGCAGGCGCACGGCCAGGCCGCCGGCCTGGTCCTCCCGGCCCGAAACGGCCTTGAAGCGCACAGATGCCTCGACGTCGGCCGCGGACAGGCTGCGCCAGGAGAGCAGGGGGAAGCGGTAGTCGGTCGGGTCGGCGTCCGTTTGCGCGACGGCGCGGCTGCCTGGGGCGGTCGGGTCTGCCACCACCTCCCACCGCGCCGGGCGTCCGCGGCCGGTGCGGGCGGAGTCGAACCCGTCCGGCAGCGGACTGCCAGGTGGAGGCAAGGCGTCCAAGGGGGACGCTGTTTGCGCCCGGGCGGGGCGCACGGGGCCGGCTGCCAGCGCCAGCCCGGCCAGGACTGCCCGGCGGGGCGTCACCGCATCACCCCTGCCAGGTGCAGCGCGAGGCTGGCCGCGGCGCAGCCCGCCAGCACCAGGACCACCCCGGTGCGGAACCGCAGCAGCGCCACCCCTGCCGCCAATGCCAGCACCAGGGCCGGCAGGTCCAGGCTGGCCGGAACCGGCAGGTCCATGTGCAAGCCCCCTGTATGCAGCGCCACGTGCCGGGTGAACAGCGTGTGCAGCGCGAACCACAGCGCCAGGTTGGCGATGACGCCCACCACCGCTGCGGTGACGGCGGACAGCGCGCCGGTCAGCGCCCGGTTGGCCTGCAAACGCTCAATGAACGGTGCCCCGAGGAACACCCAGGCGAAGCACGGCACGAAGGTGGCCCACAGCACGACCACCGCCGCCGCGGTGGCCAGCCAAGGCCCGCCCTGCCGGTGCCCGGCCAGGAAGCCGACGAATTGCAGCACCAGGATCAACGGCCCCGGCGTGGTCTCGGCCAGGCCCAGCCCGTCCAGCATCTGGCCCGGCGTCAGCCAGCCATAGGTCTGCACCGCACCCTGCGCCGCATAGGCCAGCACGGCGTAGGCGCCGCCGAAGGTGACGACCGCCAGCTTGGAAAAGAACGCCGCCACGTCGCCCAGCACGCCGCCATGCAGCCACAGTGCGCCCATCGGCAGCAGCCACGCCGCCAGTGCCGCCAGCCCGGCCCGGTGCGCAGCGGGCGCCATGCGGGCCGGCCGGCCAGGATCGGCCTCCAGCACGGCATCCAGCGCGGCGAGCGGTCCGTCGCCGGCCTTCCCATGCCCTGCCCCCCGGAACGTGCCCGGCGCCGCCCAGCCCAGCAGCCCTGCCGCAAGCACCACCGCCGGGAACGGCGCGCCGAAGGCGAACAGCGCCACAAATGCCGCCGTTGCCGCCGCCCAGGCCGTCCGCGTCAGCAGCGCCCGCCGGGCCACCCGGCGCAGCGCGTCGGCGACCAGCACCAGGACGGCGCATTTCAGGCCGAAGAACGCCGCGGCGACGGCGGGGATGGCGCCGTAGCCCGTGTAGAGCAGCGACAGCGCCAGCATGACCGCGGCGCCGGGCAGGATGAACAGCAGCCCCGCCACCAGCCCGCCGCGCACGCCGTGCATCAGCCAGCCGAGATAGGCGGCAAGCTGCATCGCCTCCGGCCCCGGCAGCAGGGTGCAGAAGTTGAGGGCGTGCAGGAAGCGGCGGTCGGACACCCAGGCCCGCTGCTCGACGGCCTCGCGGTGCAGCAGCGCAATCTGCGCCGCCGGGCCGCCGAAGGACAGGCAGCCGATGCGCGCCCAAACGGCGGTGGCTTCCCGCAGCGTGGGCAACGCTGGCGGCGGATGGGTGCCGGAGGGAACGGCGGCGTCCAGGCTGGTGCTCATGCAGCCGCCTCAGTTACCCGCGCGGCTGGCGCCGGCCAGTTGTGGGTCTCGGCGGTGGCGTCGCGCGCCCAGCGGTAGAATGCGTCATACAGCGCCAGCCCGGCGTCGAGCTGCTGCAGGTCGTCCCGGTACATGCGTGAGAGGCCGAGCGACGCCGCGAGCAGCCCGGCGGCCTCCGGCGCCAAACCGGGCTGGGCGGTGTCGGCGCCGCGGACGATGGCGGCGAGGCGGTCCAAGGCCGGGGTATGCAGGCCGAACTCGTCCAGCATGGTGTCGAAGGTGCAGCAGGGGCCGCGATGGCTCCAGAACACGCCCTCCACGTCGAAGGGAGTGGCGGCGAAGCGTTCGGCGACGGCGGGAACCTCAGCCGGCGCCACGAACAGGAACACGGCGCCGGGGTCAAGGAAACGGCGGATCAGCCAGGGACAGGCGATGCGGTCCACCTTGGGGCGCGCACGCGTGACCCAGACGGTGCGGCCTCCGGAGTCACGGGGCGGGATGGCGTCGGCGCGTATGAGGGGACTGCCGGCGGCAGCCCAGGCCTCGAAGCCGCCTTCGAGGACCTCTGCCCGAGCGCCTGCATGACGAAGCCAGGCTGCGGCGCCTTGGCTGAGCTTTAGGCCGCGCTGGCAGGTAACGACGACGTTGCGGTTGGCATAGTCGGCGGCCCATTCGGAAGCAGCCTGCCAATTGCGGCGGACGGCGCCGGGCAGCAGACGAGGGTCTGTGGCAAAATCGTCGTCCGTTCGGACATCCAGCAGGACAGGGGTATCGGGCTGGCCAATCAGGCGCACGAGTTGAGTTGGCGTGATGGTGTCAGGGCCTGGCATAGGCGTCCACTCCACGTCGGAGAATTGGACGCGATGCTTAGGCCGAAGCCTCACGGGGCGATCGCGGATTACCCCTTGGCCGGCAGATGCCGCTCGTTGGGCAATAGTGTCAAGCGGGATTGCTTGGTTGCTGCTGTCCTTCCATACGGGAACTGCCTGGGGTGAGCAGCAGGCACGTAACCTGCCGGAAACCGGGTGACACCGGCTTCTGAAAAGTCGGGATCTGGTCCTCGCGGCCCTTCTCGCCACGGCCCTGTCCCGAAGTGAGCGGACGCATGAGGCTGCCTGCTGTCACATGCGATAGCCCTGGAGGCTTCAGGCTTATGTCCCTGTGCGCTAAGGCATCGCAGGACGGTTCGATATAGAAATGGATTGCGGTGGCGGGCGGAAAGGGCCATGGTCATGCGCGGCTTGGCGACGGCACCAGCCTCTGCAAATCCCTGGGCTGTCCTCCGACGCCGCCGCGCAGACGCGGCCACGCTGGCCTGAAGCGGCTTGCTCCTCGGCCTCGTCCTGCAAGGAACAATGCACCTTCTCATGGAGGAACGGCAATGTTGGACGAAACCCGGCTCAACCAGTTCATCGGCCAGATGCTGGCCGACCTCGGTGGTGCGCTGAGCGTTTCCCTGGTGCGCATTGGCGACCGGCTGGGGCTGTACAGGGCGCTCCACCTCGACGGGCCGATGACGCCCGGCGAACTTGCGGCCAAGGCCGGCGTGGCCGAGCGCTACACGCGGGAATGGCTGTCGCACCAGGCCGCGTCGGGCTACCTGTCGTATGACCCCGGCAATGGCAGGTTCACCTTGCCCCCGGAGCAAGCGATGGTGTTCGCCGAGCCTGAAAGCCCCGCCTACATGCAGGGCGCGTTCGACTTGGCGGCGGTGATGATGGAGAACCAGGCGCTGGTCGAGCCTGCGTTCCGCACCGGCAAGGGCGTCGGCTGGGGCGACCAATCGCAATGCCTGTTCTGCGCCACCGGGCGCTTCTTCCGTCCGGGCTACCACAGCAACCTGGTGGGATCATGGCTGCCGGCGCTGGACGGCGCCGTCGAGAAGCTGGAACGCGGCGGGGTGGTGGCCGACATCGGATGCGGGCACGGCTTCTCGACGGTCATCATGGCCAAGGCGTTCCCGAACTCGACCTTTGTCGGCTACGACTTCCATCCGGGGTCGGTGGAGCAGGCGCGGAAACACGCGTACGAGCATGGGGTGGCGGCGAACACCCGGTTCGAGGTGGGCCTGGCGGGAGAGTTTCCTGAACGGGACCTGGACCTGGTGACCTTCTTCGACTGCCTGCACGACATGGGCGATCCCGTCGGCGCTGCGCGGCACGTACGGCAGACGCTGAAGCCGGATGGGCACTGGATGATCGTCGAACCCGCCGCGGGCGACCGGCTTGAAGACAACCTCAACCCGGTCAGCCGCTTGTACTATGCGGCCTCGACGATGATCTGCGTGCCGACTTCGCTCGACCAGCCAGTAGGAGCGGCATTGGGAGCACAGGCAGGCTTCGCCAAGCTGTCGGCGGCCATACGCGAGGGAGGTTTCGGACAAGTGCGCAAGGCAACGGAAACGCCGTTCAGCATAATCCTGGAAGCTCGGCCATGAAGCGCACGGGACCATGCCTTGCATCGGCCCCAGCAACCCTCAAAAGAACACCGGCTTCACGATCACCATGACGACGGCGGCCACCATCAGCAGCGTCGGGACCTCGTTGGCGATCCGGTAGTACCGGTGCGGCTTGGCGTTGCGGTCCTCCAGGAACTGCCGGCGCCACTTGCCGGCGGCACCCTGGAAGCCGGTCATCAACAGGACCGCCACGAACTTCACGTGCCACCAGTTGAAACCGGACCAGTCCACGATGCCCGGCGTCAGCACAAGCAGCGCGCCGAAGAACCAAGTGGCAAGCATCGCAGGCAGCATGATCTGCTTGAGCAGGCGGCGCTCCATCACCTTGAACCGCTCGCTTTCGACGGAGCCGCGCGGCAGGTCGCAGTGATACACGAACAAGCGCGGCAGGTAGAAGATGCCGGCCATCCAGGCGATCACGCTGATGACGTGCAGCGCCTTGGTCCAGGGATAGACATACGCGAGCGCCGCGATGGTCATAGGTGCAAGACCAAGAGGTGCGGCTCAGGCCGCGGCGCGCATGGCGGCGCGGAACAGCGCCGGGCACTCGGACAGGGCATGGATCGGGTGCGCGCCAGCGGCAAGCACGGCAGCGCCGTCGCCGTGCGGGTCCAGGCCCAGGACGGCCATGCCGGCGGCGCGGGCGGCGGCTATGCCGGGGAAGCTGTCCTCCACCACGATGCAGGCGGCGGGAGGAACGCCCTCGGCGGCGGCGGCGGCCAGGAACACATCGGGCGCAGGCTTGCCGCGGGGCACGTCGCGGGCGCTGTGCAAGCGGCCCTCAATGAGGGGGGTCAGGCCGGTGCGGGCGAACTTCGCCGCCATCTCCTCGTGCGAGGAGTTGGACGCGACACGGTAGGGCAAGCCCAGGGCGGATGTGGCACGCAAGGTTTCAGCGGCGCCGGGCATGAGTTCGAGGTCGCGGCCGAGGGTCTCGATTAGTTGGGCGCGCACATGCTCCACCCAGCCCGGCGGCACCGGGCGGCCTGTCTGCGCCTCCAGCAGCGGCGGCATGTCGGACAGGCGGATGCCGGTAAACAGCTGCAGGGCCTCGTTGGGCGTCATGGCCCAGCCGAGCCGGGTACATTCGGCGGCGGTGACACGGGCGGACGGGCCTTCGCTGTCCACCAGCACGCCGTCGCAGTCCCAGATGACGAGGCGCAGCGGCTGGAGCGTCAAGCGACTTCGCCCAGCACGCGCTCCGCTGCAGGAACCTTGGCGCCGGCGCGGGCGTGCGGGCAGTCCTTGTAAGGCTTGGGGCAGGTGCGCCCGCCTACGAAGCTGCACAGGCCGGGGCCACGGCCCATCGAGGCGCGGACCAACTCGGCCAGGGCCTCGATAAAGCCGGGGTCGCTGTTCTGGGCGGGGCAGCGGAAGTAGCCGGGCACGCCCTCCTTCTCCGCCAGCTCCCGGTATTCCACGTCCAGCTCCACGAGGGTTTCCGAGTGCTCGGACACGAAGGCGATGGGCACCACCAGGACAGCGGTCTTATCGTGGGCGGCACGCTCGATCTGGGCCTCGGTGCTGGGGTCAATCCACTTCTGCGGCGTGGCGCGGGATTGGAAGCAGGTGATGTAGTCGAGGCCGGGCATATCAAGGGCGCGGACGACGCCGGCCACCGTGCGCTCGACCTGGAACTGGTAGGGGTCGCCCGCCTTGACGATGCTTTCCGGCAGGCCGTGGGCGCTGAACAGGATGCGCAGCGGGATGGCAGGGTCCAGCTCGGCGCGGGCCTTGTCATAGCTGCGGCGGACCTCGGCGGCGGTGGCGCGGAGGTAGCCGGGGTCGCTGTGGTAGCAGCACAGGGTCGTCACCGGCTTCATCAGCCCGGCCTGCGCCGCGGCCTCCCGCCAGGCGGACAGGCTGCTGCCGGTCGTGGTGGTGGAATACTGCGGGTAGAGCGGGACCAGCACGACCTCGTCCGGATCCCACGCCTTCACCTCGCGGGCGGTGGCGAGGCTGAACGGGTGCCAGTAGCGCATGGCGACGAAGCACTTGGCATCCAGGTCGGGGAGGGCGGCCTCCAGCGCGGTAGCCTGGTCCAGGGTGAGTTCCAGCAGCGGGGACTTGCCTCCAAGGATGGCGTAGTTGGCGCTGGCGGCCTTGGTGCGGGCGTAGGCGATGACACGGGCGAGCACGGGCCGGACGAAGAACGGCACCCGCAGGATGGCAGGGTCCTTGAACAGGTTGACCAGGAAGGGCCGGACGGAAGCTGGTTTGTCTGGGCCGCCGAGGTTGAACAGGACGATAGCGACTTTGGGTTTGTGCATAGGCATCAAGGTGGCCAATCCGGGTGCTGCGTCAAGCAGTCGTGTCGAGGTGCGTGGGGCGAAGAGGAGATGACCGGGTGTTGGGAGATTGTGTCTGTCCCCCTCCAACCCCGCACTAGCCTTCAACCCATACGATGCATATCATGCATATGATATGCATCGTATGAGGATACTATCCATGCGTGTTTCAACGGCTGAGTTCATCAAGAACTATGGAACACTGGCCGACCAGGCACTATCGGAGCCGCTGACCATCACCAAGAACGGACGGGACCGCCTGGTGCTGGTGTCGGCGGCGGAATACGACCGGCTCAAGAACCGCGACCGGCGCGCGATCTCGGCTGGGGAGCTAACGGAGGACGATATAGCCCTGGTCGCCAAATCCGAGGTGCCTGCCGGGCATGAGCACCTCAATGCGGAGCTTGCCGACTGGCAACCGTGACCTGGCCGGCGCCGCAGCCAGGGCTTGTCGTCCGCTACTCATACCTTTGGAAACGTGAGGCCGAGGCCGGACGCGAGGAGGGCGTCAAGGACCGGTCCTGCGCCATCATACTGGCCGTTAAGGGCGGGGGAGGCCGTGTGCGGGTCTTGGTGCTGCCGGTGACGCATAGCCGGCCAGGGTCGCCAGATGAAGGAGTGGAGTTGCCCCAGTCCACAAAAGCGCGGCTTGGATTGGACGGCGACCGTTCCTGGGTCATCGTGAGCGAGGCGAACGACTTCACCTGGCCTGGTCCGGACCTGGGCTCACGGCCAGGGCAGGAACCAGCTAGCGCCGCCTACGGGTTTCTGCCGCCAAACGTATTCCGTGTCGTCCGGGAGCGGTTCATCGCACGTGCCAGGGCGCAGAACGCCAGCTTGGTGCGCCGTAGCGAGTAGGGCGTTGACAGCGTTCTTGCTGGCCCATCCACCTCGTCTCCTGGGTCTATCGGCACTTTTCCTCGTGCGGAGCGCAGAGAATGCGCGGAGCACATCAAGTCTTCGCCCATCTGCTGGCCCTACGCCGCCCGTACCTGCGCCACCAGCGCCGCCACATGCTCCGGCGGAGTCTGCGGCACGATGCCGTGGCCGAGGTTGAAGATGTGCGGGCGTCCCCGCACAGCATCCAGCACGCCCTGCGCCTCGGTATGCAGCGCCGCACCACCGGCGACCAGGGCCAGGGGGTCCAGGTTACCCTGGGTGGTGACGTTGCCCGGCACCAGGCCTGTCGCGACGTGCAGCTCCGCCCCGGTGTCCAGCGCCACCGCATCCACCCCCGTCGCCGCTGCATAGGCGCCGACCTGGACCCCGGCCAGCCGCGGGAAGCCGATGATCGGCAGGCCGGGATGGCGTTCCCGCAACGCCTGCACGATGCGCCGGGTCGGCTCGGTGACGTGACGGGTGAACAGCAGCGGCGACAGCACGCCGGCCCAGGAGTCGAACAGCATGATGGCGTCGGCACCGGCGCCCACCTGGGCGGAGGTGTATTCGACGGTCGAGTCCACCAGCACGTCGATTAGGCTGCCGAACAGCGCGGGGTCGCCGTGCGCCATGCCGCGGATGCGGGCGAAGTCCTTGGAACCGCCGCCCTCCACCATGTAGCAGGCGACGGTGAAGGGGCTGCCGGCGAAACCGATCAGCGCCGTCCCTTCGTCCAGCCCGGCCTTGGTGCGCTGCACAGTTTCCAGGATCGGGGCGATGGCCGCGCCGACTCTCGACGGATCGAGCGCCGCGACCTGGCTGGCCTCGGTGAGCCGCGGCAGCACCGGGCCTTCGCCTTCCTTGAACGCGAGTCCGTAACCCAGTGCCCAAGGCAGCATCAGGATGTCGCTGAACAGAATGGCGGCGTCGAAGCCATAGCGGCGGATCGGCTGAAGCGTCACCTCCGACGCCAGCCGTGGCGTAGTGCACAGGCTGATGAAGTCTCCGGCCTGCTGCCGCAGCTCGCGGTATTCCGGCAGGTACCGTCCGGCCTGGCGCATCAGCCACATCGGCGGGGGCCAGACGGCCTCGCCCTTCAGGACACGCAGCAGCGGCTTGGTCATCGGCGGTGTGCGCCCTTCTTAAAAGAGAAGATAAGATTCTTAAGATGGTGGTAGGAGTCGTAGGGGGTGTGAGTCATGTGGTACCCGGTTCTCCCCGAGTTATCCACCATCTGTCCAGCCCCTTGAACTCTGGCAAGCCATTGATTCCGCCTGTGGGTCAGCGGGGTACCCGTGACTCGTACAGGTTGCAGGTGCGTACTATCCCCCGTACCAGGATTCCGGCATGTTGTCCCCGCTGACCCACCCGGCCCGCGTGCCGCAAACACGGGACTCGGGGTTATCCCCGACTCACACGTCAACCGTGAGTCATGCCGGAGGACGCCCATGAACCTGCACCTGGTTTCGGACGCTACGGGAGAGACGCTGAACAGCATCGCCCGCGCGACGGTCTCGCAGTTCGAGCAGCCGGAGATCGTCTATCACCGCTGGAGCCTGATCCGGACCCGCTTCCAACTGCACCGCGTGCTGGAGGGGATCGAGGCGGAGCCGGGGCCGGTGCTGTCCACCGTCATTGACAAGGCGCTGCGCAACGACCTGGAAACCACCTGCCTGCGCCTGGGGGTGCAGGTGGTGAACGTGCTGGACCCGGCGATGGAGATGCTGCAGGCGCATATCGGCACCCAGGCGCAGGCGCGGCCGGGGCGCCAGTATGTGCTGGATGCCGACTACTTCCGGCGGATTGACGCCATGCACTACGTGCTGGCGCATGACGACGGCCAGGCGCAGGCGGGGATCGCCGAGGCGGACGTCGTGATGGTGGGCGTGTCGCGCAGCAGCAAGACCCCGACTTCGTTCTATCTGGCGAACCGCGGGATCAAGGCGGCGAACGTGCCGCTGGTGCCGGGCACGCCGGACCCGCCGGGGCTGGAAGCGCCGGTGTGCCCGGTGATCGGGCTGACCTTGGACCCGCAGGCATTGATCGAGATACGCCGCCACCGGTTGAAGCTGATCGCCGCCGGCAACGACACCGGCAAGGTGCGGCAGGACGTGAGCGAGTACGTGGACGTCGAGGCGGTGAAGGCTGAGCTGCTATGGGCGCGGCGGCTGTGCACCCGGCGCGGCTGGCCGGTGATTGACGTAACCCGGCGGTCCATCGAGGAAACCGCCGCCACGGTGCTGCAACTGATGGACGCCTGGCACGATCGGCACCGCAAGGAGGCTCATGCGGCAACGGCGCCGGCTCCGGTGCCTCTAGCTCCCACGCCGCAGGCTCCGGCGCCGCGGGCCCATGCGCCAGGCTGAGCAGCCACGGCTGGTGCTCGCCAGCCAGAGTGCGGCGCGCGCCGGGCTGATGCAGGCGGCCGGGCTGCAGTTCGAGGCGCGTCCGGCACGGGTGGACGAGGCGGCGGTGAAGGAGGCGTGCCTGGCGGAGGGGCTGGACGCTTCCGAGGCCGCTTCAACCTTGGCGGAGATGAAGGCAGCGCGCATTCGCGACCCCGACGCGTTGGTGATCGGGGCAGATCAGCTTCTGGTGTGCGAAGGCGTTTGGTATGACAAGCCGGTGGATTTGGCCGGGGCGCGGGCGCAGTTGCAGGCCCTGCGCGGGCACAAGCACACTCTGGTGACAGCCGTGGTGTGCCAACGCGGCGGACAGACAGTATGGCATCATGTTGCAGTCCCCGCCCTGACGATGCGTGGGTTCAGCGACAGCGTATTGGACGCCTACCTAGCCACGGAAGGCAGTGTGCTGCTTTCCTGCGTCGGCGCATACCGCATCGAGGGCGTAGGCATCAACCTGTTCGATCGGATCGAGGGCGAGCATGGCGCCATCCTCGGGCTGCCCATGCTGCCGCTGCTGGGGTTCCTGCGGCAGCATGGGGTACTGGCTACTTGAGGGTGAGCTGGATGCCGTCAGCCGAGCCGGACAGGCGGGCGCCACGGGTCACGTTGTCTATCCGCAACTGCACGCCTGCGCTGTTCACCAGGACTTGCCCAGCTAAGCCGCGGCCCAACGTTGCCTCACCAGTCGAGGCGGCGTAGGTGCCTGAGAAGTCCTCGACCTTCTTGAGATTATAGACTCGGCCCCGGCCACTGAGGCGGCTGAATCCGACATCGGCGACCGTGATGCCCTTGACCTCGAATGGGTAGCGGTGGCCGTTGAAGGTCAGGATGCCGTCGCCCCAGGTGAAGCCGACACCAACGGCAGCGGCCTTCGCTTGCAGGCTGACGGTGCCGGAAGGCCGACCCGGCGCACCGGGGTCCCGGGCCGCTGCCGCCGGGGTGGCCCAGGCCAGGGCGGATGCGAGGAGAACGGGTAACGCCCGGCGGAAAACTGGGGTCATTGGGATGGAGGTCATGCAGCGTCTCCTGATGCAGCAGCCAGGGAAACGCGGCAGGGCAGGGCTGGTTCAGTGGATGGATGGGGCTTGATCCCTGGCGCGGGCCGGGTGTAAGGACGCGCCTTCCCAAGCGGGGCCGCGGCGCGGCTCCTGCACCGGCGGGGCCGTAGCTCAGTTGGGAGAGCGCCTGAATGGCATTCAGGAGGTCAGGGGTTCGATTCCCCTCGGCTCCACCACCTTTTCAATAGGTTATCCCGTATTTAGGGTGCGTCGCGGGCCTAATTAGCGCAGTTGCGGACCTCACGCGGACCTCAGCGTATTATGGCCCACCCCATGAACCCGATGGCGCCCCACAGCAGGGTGCTTACAAGCACAATGGCTGCGATCGCGGCTGCCGGCGCTAACTCCTCATAGTCCTGCGCTAGGTCTGCATTGTCTTCCGGCGGCAGGTCAGGTGCCGGCGTGGTTCGCAGCAACGGTATCAGTGTCGGACTAACCTGATCTGGGCGCCCAGGGCGTCGGCGGTCGTCAATTACGCTTTCAGGGCTGTCCTCGATGCCCTGGAGTTCTGGTGCCACAAGAGATGTTTCGTATTGAGCCATAGGACGCACCTTCCATCGCTGTCTTGCGGCTTCGCTGGATCAGCGAACGCGAATGCAAAGCAACGTCAGTAGCATCCGTTAAACGGCAGCTATGATGTAAGTCCGGAACATTGTAGATTTGTCATGCTTGCCGAACAGCATTGGACCAACCAGGGCGCTGTGCGCTGGCCTGGCGCGGACTAGGCATTGGAGCTGGTGCCGGCGCCGGGGTAGTTCCCGCCCCTAGTGAGATCATCAGCGTAGGGGCGGGTGGTGGTCACGCGCGCCACTGCCCAGCAGTCAGACGCCACCAGGCCCGCATCAGGAAGAAGCACAGCGAGCGGGCCGGCACGGACCATCGCACCGGCTTTCGGAGCAGGCACGGCAGGAAGTGTCGGGTTTGGCGGCGAAGTGTTATGCGCCCCTACTGCGTCACCTACGCCTTACCTTGACCTTTCGTTACGGCAACAGTGCATTGGCGGGCATGAGCAACCACCCCAGCACTACCCCGCCCGTCCCGTCGTTCCTTGCTGCCGCACTGGATGCCGTGCGGCGTTTAGGTCAAGGAAGCAGCCTGCAGCCAGCGCGCTTGTCCGCCATTACTGGCGAGGGCCACTGTGCCTTCGCAGATGGCGTGCCCCTGTCCGTCTGCCCCTATGCACGGACGCAGGAGGTGGACAGGTGGCGCGCGGGATGGCTGGACGCGCAAAGCCGTCAGGAGACTCTGGCGGCGGTTGCTGCATATCTCCCTTGAGGCGCGGGCCGAACAGCGCCGGATTGTCCACGGCGGCCAGGATGTTCACGCAGCGACACCGGCAGAGACGCAGTTGCTCACGGCCCCTGGTTTCGCCACCATTGAGGCGAAACTCACCTGATGGAGAATCCCTTTGGACCCAATTAGGCCCAAGCGCAAAGTGCTTGCAATCAGCAACGAGATCGGAGCTGGCCCTGCGGCCCTGATGGTCGAGTTGGAAACCGACAGCGGCCCGCTGGACCTAGTGCTGCCAATCGGCACGGCCGAACACCTTATCCGGGTTCTCCGGTTGGCGGCGGACGAGGTACTTCACCGGGCGCAGGCTCATGGCGATCCGGCATGGGAAATGTCGCCTGGCGAGGTGCTGCGGCCGGAGGCGATCCGCGTTGGCGTAACACCAGACCGAAAGGAAGTGGTGCTGATGGCGACGTGGCGGGACGGACGAGTGGTATCGCTCGGACTTTCGCGAGCTGCGGCCCCTGGGCTGGCACGCGCAATCGCCGATCTATC
>DASWOJ010000120.1:0-1794 GCA_036398775.1 Acetobacteraceae bacterium | reverse complement strand
CGAAGGGGCCGCCCATGACGCTGGATACGGTGTTCCGCATCGCCTCGATGACCAAGGCGGTAACCTCGGTCGCCGCCCTGCAGCTCGTCGAACAGGGCAAGCTGAAGCTTGATGACCCCGTGCCCCCCATTGACCCGGCCCTGAGCGCGCCGCAGGTGCTGGAAGGGTTCGACGGCGCGGGCGCTCCGCGTCTGCGGCCGGCACTGCGCCCCATCACGCTCCGGCACTTGCTGACCCACACCGCCGGCTTCAGCTACGAGCAGTGGGACGCTGACATGGCCCGCTACGTCAAGGTGAGCGGCATCCCGTCCACCAGCACTGGCAGGATCGCGTCGTTGCGCGTGCCGCTTGTCTTCGACCCTGGCGAAAGATGGGAATACGGCATCAACCTCGACTGGGTCGGGCTGATCGTGGAGGCGGCCAGCGGGCAGAAGCTCGACGCCTATGTCCGGGATCACATCACCGGCCCGCTTGGCATGAAGGACACCGGCTTCGCCATCACCGCGGAGCAGCGGGCACGGCAGGTGAGCGTGCATCAACGGCAGCCGGACGGCTCCTTGCAGCCGCAACCGCTTGAGACGCCGTTCACGCCCGAGTTCTGGGCCGGCGGCGGCGGGCTTTACTCGACGGCATCGGACTACATGACCTTTCTCCGGGCCTTGCTGCAGGACGGCGCGCTTGATGGCGCCCGCATCTTGCAGCCGGAGACGGTTGCGCTGATGCGCCAGAACCAAATTGGCGCCATTGAGGCCGGCATCCTGAAAACGACCGGACCCGGCCGTTCGACCGACGTGGACTTCTTCCATGGCGCCAGCCTGAAGTGGGGCTTGGGCACCATGATCAACATGCAGGCCGGCCCGAACGGCCGCAGCGCGGGTAGCCTGACCTGGGCCGGCCTGTTCAACACCCATTACTGGATCGACCCGGCCCGGCGCGTCATTGGCGTGATCATGATGCAGGTCCTGCCGTTCGGCGACGAGCGCGCGATGCGGGTTTATGGCGAGTTTGAGCGTGGGGTATATGACTCATTGAAGGCGACTTGATTGGGGCTGCCCGGGCTGAGGCGATACTCCTATCGCTCACCGCTCCACTTCGCCGCGAGCATAGCCACCCAAAACCCGCCGACCACCGAGCGGGCCTGAAACCCCATCTTGCGCCCGCTGTCGACGAAGTACAGATCGGACAGCGGCACGCGGCTGGGCGTCTCGTTGGCGTAGCGCAAGATCTGTTCGGACCAGTCCCTTACCAGGCACGCGTCCTCCGTCAGGCAGGCGGCCCAGAACATCCATTCGGGTTTGGTGATTGTGCTGCGGCCGTCCAGGGGGACGCCGTATAGGTCTGCCTTGGTCCGGTAGAATGCCTGCTCCCGTTTGAGTTCGGCTGCGGGAAACAAGTCGAGCCCGAGCAGCCGGTCCCAGACCAGGTTGTACTTCAGGCTCCAACTGCCGGGCTGGTTGAAGGCCAAGCGCGTGCCTTCGCCGTCCCGGGCGTCATGCAGCCAACTGGCCGCGAACGCCTCGGCTGTCGCGCGGTATCGCCCGGCCTCCTCGGCATGGCCCAAGGACGCGGCGAGCTGGGCACAGGAGGCGATGCCCATGATGGCCTTGGCGCTGAGATTGACGTTGTGGCCGAGCACGCCGGAGAAATCGTCCGTGCAAAGCTGCTCGCCGGGGTTCAGGCCGGCAGCGACGAGGTAGTCTGCCCACTGGCGCAACAGCGCCCAGTGCGCGGCGGCGAACCCGGCATGGCCCTCCGCCCGCGCCAGCGCCGCCGCGAGGATCAGCATGTTGCCGG
>DASWOJ010000119.1:0-10320 GCA_036398775.1 Acetobacteraceae bacterium | reverse complement strand
GGAGCAGAGGACGACCGCACCGGCGCCGCCTTTTCCGGTCCTCCCGGGCAGGTGATGGACCGCGTGCTGGGCAGCATCGGGCTGGACCGCTCGGCGGTGCTGCTGACCCACCTCGTACCCTGGCGCCCGCCTGGCAGCCGGGCGCCGAACGAGGCCGAGGTGCAGGCCTGCCTGCCCTTCCTGCACCGCCTGCTGGCCCTGACCCGACCGCGGCGCATCCTGCTGATCGGGGCCGGGCCGGCCAAGGCGCTCGCAGGCGCTACCGAGGGGGTGCGACGCCTGCGCGGACGCTGGCTGCCTGTGCCGATCGAGGGCGAGGAGTCCCCGGCGCAGGCGCTGGCGTTGCCGCCGCAGGACCAATGGATGCGCTCGGCCGCGGGTAAACGCAGTCTCTGGGCCGACCTGTTGGAGTTGCGGCAAAGCATTGATGAAGCTTCCTAGGGTATAAACCCTCACAGAACGTTTATTGACCTTAGTTAGCGTAAGTTCACGCATGTCTTGAAATGTTAGGTTAACGCGTGTAGCTGCCGGTCCATGCAAGGGTGTGGCCGCATGCTTTCCCGGATACAAGCTGTCCGGGCCTTCATTGCTGGGGCCGCCATCCTCACTGGTGCTGCGGCACCGGATGCGCAGGGCGTTGCCACGCTGGACGATCCACAAGGGGATGTGGCCTTCGCGGTCCCTCGCACTCCTTTGTTCGAGTATGCGTCCATAGCGTTGCCGCAGCCGTTGCCGCCAAGCGAGGCGCAACGCGTCCGCCATATCCTGGACCTGCAGCGGGCCGGCGCCGAATTGGGCGAGGATGCTTCGCTGCCCGGCGGGCTGCCGAATGGACATGTTCTGATGGGGCACGTGCTGGCGGACCGCCTGCTGCGCTCGGGCACGGCGGCCAAGGCCGAGCCGTTGCGGGCTTGGCTCGCGCGCTACTCCGAGCTACCCGATGCCCCGGCGATCTACGCCCTGCTGCTGACCCAGTTGCCCCGGGGTGCGGCGCCTCCGCCTGCCCCGCCGCCGGTCGCCTCCTTGTTGCGGGGAGCGCCGGTGATGGCCCCGGACGACCTGGACTCGACCGGGCGCGAACTGGACCGGGACCCCGACTTCGACCGCAGCGTGCTGGACACGGCCCGGGCCGGGCACGCCGACCGCGCCGTACGCCTGATTACCCATGCGCGCAGCCTGGACCGCCTGTATGGCGCGGTGCTGCGGGCCGAGGTGGCGCAGATCCTGTTCACCCAGGGCCGGGACCGCGAGGCGTTCAGCCTGGCGGAGGCCGCGCACCATCAGGCCGGGGGCGCCATCGGCCTTGCGCCCTATGTCGCGGGGCTGGCGGCATGGCGCTTGGACCGGGCGGACGTGGCACGGTCCATGTTCGCGGCCTCCTACCGCGCGCCGCTGTCCAGCCCGGGCCGGCGGTCCGGCGCGGCGTTCTGGGCGGCGCGGGCCGAGTTGCGCTGTCACAACCTGGCCGGCTACTCCCCCTGGATGCAGCGTGCGGCGGAGAACCCGCGCGCCTTCTATGGCCTGATTGCCCGCCGTGCGCTGGGCCGCGGCGCCGGCACAGCCAAGCCGTTTGCCGGCGGCACGCTGGGCCAGGCCGACGTGGACGCGATTGCTGCCACGCCGCAGGGGAACCGCGCCTTTGCCCTGCTGCAGGTCGGACAGCCCGTGCGGGCGGAGGCCGAGTTGCGGCAGCTCTGGGCCGCGGGCCGTGAACAGCCGGGCTTCCCGCGGTCCATCCTGCTGGTGGCCCAGGCTGCTGGTCTTGACGACTTGGCGGCGCAACTGGCGCCGTTGGTGCAGGCCGTGGGCGAGGGCGCCGCGATGCGCCTGCCGACCGCGGGCTTCCGCCCGACCGGCGGGTTCCGCATTGACCCGGCGCTGATGTATGGCCTGGCCCGCCTGGAGTCGAACTTCGACCCGCAGGCCGTTTCTCGCGCCGGGGCGCGGGGGTTGATGCAGATCATGCCGATCACCCTTGAGCAGGTGCTGCGGGACAGCCCCGCCAACTCCAGCCGGGTGAGACTGCACGATCCCGCCACAAACCTCGACCTGGGACAACGCTACCTCATCCAGCTCGCCCGGTTCGACAGCATTGCCGGCGACCTGATCCGCTTGCTGGCCAGCTACAACGCCGGGCCGGGAAGCTATGCCCGCTGGGCCGGGACCATCCGGCACGGCGGCGACCCGCTGCTGTTCATCGAGAGCGTGCCGCTCGACGAGACCCGCGCCTACATACCGCGCGCCCTGGCCTTGACTTGGCTGTATGCCGCTCAGCTTGGACTGCCCGCGCCCAGCCTGGACGAGATCGCCGCCGGGGGATGGCCGACGTTCGAGGAGCGTACGCCGGATGCGGACATGCCCCGGACGGCACGGGCCGGCCGGGGACTGGTCGCCCAGCTTCGCTGACCCCACATCCTGTAGAGCAGGATGGCGGTGCAAGGGGATCCGATGTCGCAGATTGACCAAAGCCGGCGGTTCGTGCCCGTCACCATCGCCGTGCTGACGGTGTCGGACACTCGGACGGCGGCGGACGACCGCTCCGGCGACGTGCTGGCAGCGCGGATCACCGGCGCCGGGCACCGGGTTGGCGACCGTGCCATCGTGCGCGACGACGCGGCGCTGATCGAGGCCCGGCTGCGCGGCTGGATCGCCGACCCGGGCATGGACGCCGTCATCACCACCGGCGGTACCGGCGTGACCGGGCGCGACGTGACGCCGGAGGCGTTCGACCATGTGGTGGAGAAGCGCATCGAGGGATTCGGCGAGTTGTTCCGGATGCTCAGCTACCAGAAGATCGGTACGTCCACGATGCAGTCGCGGGCGATGGCCGGAGTCGCCGGCGGCACCTACCTGTTTGCCTTGCCGGGCAGCACCGGGGCGGTCAAGGACGCGTGGGACGACATCCTGGTCTGGCAACTGGACAGCCGCCACCGCCCCTGCAACCTGGTGGAACTGATGCCGCGCCTGCAGGAACACCTGCACGCCGCAGAATAGGCCGTCCTTCTCGCTCGCCCTTCCGCGAGAGGGCCGGGGTGGGGGGTCCTGGCTGCAGCGCGGGGCGTTACCGGTGCCGCTGAACCAACGCCCACTGCGAATAAGCGCTGCACTTGCCCACCCCCTTACCCCAGCCCTCTCCCGGAGGGAGCAGAAGCAGCACGGACATGTTCCTCTTGCGTTCTTGACAGAGCTATGCTGTCCCGTTCATAACTGATCAGGAACGCACAGGGAACGCAGACATGCCCGATGGGTCCATCAGCCCCCGCGAGTTGTCCCGGACCGCTTGGGACGATGATGCGCTGACCGCCTTCGCCCTCAGCAGCCTGGCCGAGCCGGTCCCGTCCGACGAAACGCCCAGCCATGCCAGGCACGGTCGCGGCGCCAGCCTCAATCCGCAGCCGCGCTTCGACCGTCATGGCACCGTCCCCACCGGCGACGGATGGGATGTGGACCTGGCCGACCTGCCGCCGCTGCCGACGGTGCTGGTCCGTGATGCCAGCCGGTCCGCCATCAGTTGGAACGACAGTCCCGACCTCGGCTTCGACCGCGCGGTAAACCCGTATCGCGGGTGCGAGCATGGGTGCGTTTACTGCTATGCCCGGCCCAGCCACGCCTATCTCGGCTACTCGCCGGGGCTGGAGTTCGAGACGCAGATCGTCTTCAAGCCGGACGTGGCCGCCCTGCTGGAGCGGGAGTTGCGCAAGCCCGGCTATGTGGCGCGCCCGATGGTGCTCGGCTCCAACACCGACCCTTACCAGCCCGTTGACCGCACCCTGCGCCTGACCCGCGCCGTGCTGGAGGTGCTGGAACGGTTCGGCCATCCCGTCAGCATCGTCACCAAGTCCGCCGGGGTGCTGCGCGACCTCGACATCCTGCGCCGGATGGCGGCGCGCGGATTGGTGCGGGTGTGGCTGTCGGTGACGACCCTGGACCCCGGTTTGGCCCGGCGGATGGAGCCGCGCGCCGCCGCCCCGGCCCGTCGCCTCGCCGCGATCCAGGCGTTGGCCGAGGCCGGCGTGCCTGCAGGCGTGCTGGCGGCACCGATGATCCCCGGGCTGAACGACATGGAGCTCGAAGGCATCCTGCAGGCGGCGCGGCGGCATGGGGCGCAGCATGCGGGCTATGTCCTGCTGCGGCTGCCGCACGAGCTGCGGGACCTGTTCACGGCGTGGCTGCATGAGCACGTCCCCGACCGTGCCCGGCGCGTGCTGGCGCTGGTGCGGCAGACCCGCGCCGTGGAGCTGAACGACAGCGGGTTCGGGCGGCGGTTCGGCGGCACCGGGGATTATGCCGGACTGCTGGAGCAGCGGTTCGCGCGGGCGATGCGGCAGCTTGGGTTCGAGGGAAGGGAGAGGCTGGACTGCACGCAGTTCCGGCTGCCGGCGCAGGCGGGGGAGCAGCTCTCGCTGCTGTAGCTGGCAACTGCTAGCGTTCCGCCATGCGGCCGGACTTCACCCGAGAAGCAGGGCACGGCGGGCGGGTTGCCGGCGTGGACGAAGCTGGCCGTGGGCCGCTGGCTGGGCCAGTGGTGGCCGCAGCGGTCGTCTTTCCGTATGGCGTGACAGATGCGCTGGCGGCGCTGCTGGATGACTCGAAGAAACTGAGCGCTCCGGCGCGCGAGGCTGGTTTTGCCGCACTGGCAACGAGCGGCGCATGGGTCGGCATCGGGGCCGCGTCCGTCCCCGAGATCGCCCGTCTCAACATCCTCCGCGCCTCCCTGCTGGCGATGCGCCGGGCTGTCCTATGCCTGCCAGCGTGCCCCGACCTGGCCCTGGTGGACGGCAACCAAGCGCCATCCCTCCCCTGCCCCGTCCAATGCTTAGTCGGCGGCGACGGCCTATCCCTGTCCATCGCCGCCGCTTCCATCGTGGCAAAGGTCGTGCGGGACCGGGCGATGACGCGCCTGGCCCGACGTTACCCGGCCTATGGTTGGGACGCCAATGCCGGGTATGGAACGGCCCTGCACCGGGCGGCGCTGGAACGTGTCGGCGCGTGCCGGCACCACCGCACCGGTTTCGGTGCGGTAAGGCGTCTCATCGAAGCTGGCGGTTGACGCGGCTTCCGGCGCATCGGCAAGGTGCTCCGGTTTGAAGTCGTGAACGCGATGGGGCGTAGTGGAACCAAGCCAGGATTTACCGTTGGACCAAGTGCTGCTCGGCGACTGCATCCCGATGATGCGGATGCTGCCGGCGGCCTCGGTCCACTGCGTCTTTGCCGACCCGCCCTACAACCTGCAGCTCAAGGGGGAGCTGCGCCGCCCGGATGACAGCCTGGTGGACGGGGTGGACGACGAGTGGGACAAGTTCGGCGACTTCGCCGCCTATGACGACTTCACCCGACAATGGCTCGGCGAATGCCGGCGCCTGCTGCAGAAGGACGGCACGATCTGGGTGATCGGCGCCTACCACAACATCTTCCGGATCGGCGCCATCCTGCAGGACCTCGGCTTCTGGATCCTGAACGACGTGGTATGGCGCAAGGCCAACCCGATGCCCAACTTCCGCGGGCGCCGCTTCACCAACGCGCACGAGACGCTGATCTGGGCCGCACGTGGGCAGGACAGCCGCCACCGCTTCAACTACCAGGCGATGAAGGCCCTCAATGACGACCTGCAGATGCGCAGCGACTGGTTCCTGCCGCTCTGCACCGGGCCGGAGCGGCTGCGGAACCAGCATGGCCTCAAGCTGCATCCGACGCAGAAGCCGGAGGCGCTGCTGCACCGCATCCTGATGGCCAGCACGGCGCCGGGCGACGTGGTGCTGGACCCTTTCCTCGGCACCGGCACCACGGCCGCGGTCGCCAAGCGCCTGCACCGCCATTTCATCGGCATCGAGCGGCACCCGGCCTATGCCGAGGCCGCCATCGGCCGGGTCCGGCGGGAGCGCCCGGCCGATGCGGACGGCATGACGGTGACGCCGAACAAGCGGGAGGTTGCGCGCGTGCCCTTCGGCAGCCTGGTCGAGCGCGGGCTGATAGCACCCGGCACCGAGGTCGTGGACAAGCAGCGCCGGGTCCGGGCCACGGTGTCCGCCGACGGCACGCTGCTGTCCGGCGCGCTGCGCGGCAGCATCCACCAGGTCGGCGCCGCGGTGCAGAACGCGCCGAGCTGCAACGGCTGGACGTTCTGGCACTTCGACCGCGGCGGCGCGCTGGTGGCGCTGGACGTGCTCAGGATGGAATCGCCTCTCTGACTGCCGGCCCCGCTGGCGCCATCTCGGCGGCAGCCTGGCGCGCAGCCTCTGCGGCCACCACGCAGGCGTTCACGGCGTCCCGCAAGGTCGTTACGTAATGGTCCGCGCCGACCGTGGCGTGCAGCCGCTCGTCGGCCAGGGTCGCCTGGTCCGCCTGCCAAAGTCCCGCAACCATCGTCGCCGACGGCATGCGCGCCCGCAGCCGGCGCATCAGGTAGCGCAGCGCGGACGCGTTGCCGCCTGCCTCCAGGTAGGAGACGCACACCATCGCAACCCCGGTCACGTCCAGTGAAGCTATGCTGCCGCGGGAGACCGCCTCCTGGCTGACGACGCGGGCGCGCAATCCATGCTTGGCCAGCAACTGCGCCAGCATGGCCCCTGCTGCCTCATCGAGCGGGCCGCGTGCGGCCACGCAGAGCACCGGGGCGGGACCGGACCACGCCGGCGGCAACGGCCCGGCATCTGCGTCTATCCCGGCAGGGACCGCAAGCCGCGGCGGCTCAGGCGCAGTGCGCGATGCCGGAGCGTTGGCATCAGGCTTCGAGGCAGGGCCGTCCACGTCATCGTGGTCTGCCAAATCCACCACGATCCCGTCAATCGCGTCCTGGATGTTGTGAAGCTGCTCGTCGCTCAGCACCCCGCGCACCGAGTCGTTTGCGGCAAGCTGCAGGCCGTGCAACGCCACCTCGTCATAATATGAGGACAAGGAACGGTCGCGCAGCAGGATCTCCGCCTGATCCAGCGCCTCGTCGGCGTCGCCGGCCAGGATGCGCTGGTAGAAGCTTTCGGCCGGCGTCAGCGCGGGCTGGTCGCCCAGCAGCACGTCAATGAACTCCAGCCGCTCGATGTGCCGGCCCAGCACGACCAGGCACAGGGACAGCGGCATGGACAGGATCAGGCCGACCGGCCCCCATAGCCAGGTCCAGAAGATGGCGGAGATCACGACCGACACCGGCGACAGGCCGGTGCTGTGGCCATACAGCAGCGGCTCGATCACCTGGCCGGTCACCCCTTCCAGCACCACGAAGAATGCGGCGGTCTCCAGCACCATCGTCCAGCCCGGGTCCACCGCCGCCGCAAGCGTCAAGGGGAACAGGGCCGACCCGATGGCGCCGACATAGGGGACGAAGCGCAGCAGCGCGGCGATGATGCCCCAGAGCGCCGGGCTGGGAATGCCGATCAGCCACAGCCCCAGCGTGACCACGACGCCGAAGCTGGCGTTGAGCGCAAGCTGGGTCAGGAAGTACCGGCTGAGCCGCGCCGCCGCGTCGTCCATCGCCGCCGTCGTGCGGTGCAGGTCGCCGGAGCCGAACAAGCGGATGAGGCGGTCGCGCAGGTCCTCCTTCTGCATGAGGATGAAAACCGCGACGATGAAGACGATGCCCATGGTCGCCAGCGGCGACAGCACGGGGGTCAGCACGCGCTCCGCCAGCTCCAGCGGGGCGGGATCGGGCTGATGCACCTCCACCGGGATCGGCGCCGGCTTGGACTGCTGGTCTGCGGCAGGCGCGTCGGCGGCGGCGGGCTTGGCGGGCGCAGCAGGCGCCATCTGCTGTCCCAGTTGGTTGGTGAGGCTGGTCATGCGGCTGAGCGCAAAGCCACGGACCGAGTCCACCTTGCGCTCGATGGTCGAGGCATAGCGGGGCACGTCGCTGGCAAGCTGCGCCACCTGGGTGCCGATCACCGTACCCAGCGCCAGGATGATGCCGAGCGCCAGGATCATGGCGCTGACCACGGCCGGCACCCGCGGCAGGCCGATCCGCCGCAGCAGCATCAGCAACGGCGCCAGCACGAAGGACAGCAGGATCGCGAGCGTGATCGGAATCAGCACCTCGCGCGCGAGATAAAGCCCGGCGATCACCACGACGCCGACAAGCAAGGCGGTCAAGCCCTGCAACCCCGGCAATTCTGCTGGAACTACCTTGGTCTTGAGCCGGCTGACATTGGCATCGGGCATGGCGGCGAGACTTTCAAGCAGGGAATGTATGACCCTCTAACGTGCGGGAAGTGAAATCGATACAAACGCACCGCAGCTTTTCCCGCGGTTGTGGCCTTGTGCGCGCGCACCATTTCAAGTGCATGGTTCAACCCCGTCCGGATTACGACGTGGTCGTCCTCGGTGCCGGGGCGGCCGGCATGATGTGCGCCATGACGGCGGGTGCGCGGGGCCGGCGCGTGCTGTTGCTGGACCACCTGCCGCAGGCCGGCGCCAAGATCCTGATCTCAGGCGGCGGACGTTGCAACTTCACCAACGAACATGCACAGCCCGAGCGGTTTCTGTCGGCGAACCCGCGCTTTTGCACCGGCGCCCTGCGGCGCTACACGGCGGCGGACTTCATCGCGCTGGTGCAGAGGCACGGTATCCCCTACCACGAGAAGACGTTGGGCCAACTGTTCTGTGACGGCTCGGCTCGGGCCATCGTTGCCATGCTGCTGCAGGAGTGCGCCGTGGCTGGGGTGGAGATGCGGCTGGGCCAGGCCGTGACGGAAGTGGCGCGCGCCGACCGTTTCCGGATCGAGACTGGCGGCCAGACCGTGTATTCCGCCTCGCTTGTCCTGGCTACAGGTGGGCTGAGCATCCCCAAGATGGGCGCCACCGGCTTCTCGCACGACCTGGCCCGGCAGTTCGGCCTGCCGGTGACGGCGCTGCGGCCGGGTCTGGTGCCCCTGACGTTCGGCGGCGACATGCTCGGGCTGATGCGGCCCCTCAGCGGGGTCGCCCTGCCGGTGGTGGCGGCGTCCGGCCGGCACAGCTTTCCCGAGGCCATGCTGTTCACCCATCGCGGCCTGTCCGGCCCGGCCATCCTGCAGGCGTCGTCGCTGTGGCGGGAGGGCGAGGCGCTGCGTGTGGACATACTGCCGGGCACCGACGCCCGCGCCCTGCTGCTGGCCCGCAAGCGTGCCCGGCCGCGTGCGGAGGCGCGCACCGTGCTGTCCGAGGTGCTGCCGGCCCGGTTGGCCCAGGCGCTTGCGGCGGCGCACCTGCCGCCGGGCAACCTGGCTGACCTGCCGGACCGTATGCTGGGGCGGCTTGGAGAGATGCTGAACGGCTGGGACCTGCGGCCCGACGGCACCGAGGGCTACGCCAAGGCGGAGGTGACGCTTGGCGGCGTTGACAGCCGGGCGCTGTCCTCGAAGACGATGGAGGCGGCGTCCGTTCCCGGCTTGTTTGTCGTTGGCGAGGCCGTTGACGTGACGGGATGGCTCGGCGGCTACAATTTCCAGTGGGCCTGGTCGAGCGGATGGTGTGCCGGAATGGCGGCATGACGGCGCGGGAGGAACTGCGGAACCTGATCCAAGGTCGTCCCTGCTCCCTCTCCCGGCGGGAGAGGGAGAAAAGGCGCTGGTTACTACTGGTGACCTTCCAACAAAGGGTGTAACGCATCGGCGGGAATGGCCGTGCCGCCTGCCCCGTCCCTGCGGCCCGTGGACTGGACGCCAGCCACGCGCCAAGTCCCGGCGGCATCGCGCGCCAGCACTGGTGCGCCGCTGGTGCCATGCGTGCCCTCGCAGTCGTGCACCAGCATGGCAACGGCACCGCGGCCGGCGTAGCCCTGCAACGTGCATGCCTGGTCGGCCAGCACGGCTTCAGCCCGGTCCTGGCCGTAGCCGCCGAGCATTAACGGCGTGCCGAGTGGCAGCGGCGTATCAACAAGCGGAAGCGTGCGGCTGGTCAATGCCATCGGCTGCGGCAGCCGCACGATGGCGACATCCCGCGTACCCGCTGATGGTCCGGCGCCTGGATCATAGCCGGAAGCGATTACGTAGGAGGTGGCAACCTGGTGTTTTACGAAGCCGCCGTGATCGTAGCCCAGCAGCAGGTGAACCGATCCAGCCGGGGCGAAGTGGCCGAGCCGCCGAATATAAAGGCAATGGGCTGCCGTCACGGCCGTCTGCGGGTCAACCAGGAAAGCAGTGCACCGCACAGCACCCGGCACTTGCAGTCGCATCAGCGCCGCCCAGGGCATGACGCCAGAATCTATTGCAACCCGGCGGTCATCGCCGCCAACGCCTGGCAGGGCCGCGCCGCATGTCAACAGCGCCAGCAGCGCGGCGACCCGGTAAGGGCCGCCGCGCCGTCGCAGGTCAGGCGTTTTCGACGGACACGGCTTCCGGCCCACGGCGGCCGTCG
>DASWOJ010000118.1:0-33471 GCA_036398775.1 Acetobacteraceae bacterium | reverse complement strand
CCATCGTCCCCAGGCCCACCGACAGCAGACGCCGCACCACCTGCCCGCCCTGGGTGAAGCTGTTCCACGCTTGCCGGAACCCCGGCGCGCCTTGTGCCGCCCGCAGCGTCGCCGACCCGGCGTTCCGGGGCTCCTGCTTCCACAACGCGACGCCATTGAGCACGATCGTTGCGACCGCGGCTGCCTGGATAACCTGGATCAAACGTCCCGGGGTGAACGGCGCCAGCAGCGCGCCGAACGCCAGCGCGCTGGCGATCATGCCGAACAGCAGCATCACATACATCAGGCCAACGACCTTCGGCTGCGACTCCTCGGCCGCCAGGTCGGTTGCCAAGGCCAGGCCGACCGTCTGCGTCGTATGCAGCCCGGCGCCCACCAGCAGGAACGCGGCCGCTGCGCCGAGCAGCCCGATCCACATCGGCGCCCCTGCCGCATGATCGACGCCGGAGAGCACCAGCAGCGCGAACGGCATGATCGCCAACCCGCCGAACTGGACCATGGCGCCGCGATACATGAACGGGACCCGCCGCCAGCCAAGCTCGGAGCGGTGCGTGTCGGACCGGAAGCCAATGAGCGCCCGGAACGGCGCGAAGATGAGCGGGAGCGAGATCATCGTCCCGACCAGCGATGCGGGAACGCCCAGCTCCACGATCATCACCCGGTTGAGCGTGCCGATCAGCAGCACCAGCGCCATGCCGACCGAAACCTGGAACAGCGACAGCCGCAACAGCCGCGGCAGCGGCAGATCCGGCGTGGCGGCGTCGGCGAACGGCAGGAAGCGGGAGCCCATACCGGCCCAGGCACGCATCATACGTCGGCTGACACGGTTCATGTCTCGATACGCTCCAACAGAGCCGGGGCAATCTATCGAACAACGGCGCGGGATCGTCATGCAGGACGTGGCGACCCCGGCATCTCCCGGCCTCCAGCATGTCAAGGCATCTTGCGTACCGGCCGGAATCGATGAATCCCGGCCGTCACGCCAGCAGCAGAGACTTGCGCCGCTAATCCGCTGGGGGAGATGCCAGGGCCAGCGTGCCGGGCGGCCGCGGCCGCGTGGCGTCGGCTGCTGCATCAGCGGGTCTGGCGACGGGGTCGGCGGTCACCGAGACCACGAACGACGTCTCGGTCTTGCCGGGCACGCCGGGCATCGGCATCACCTTGACCGAGAAGGCGGGCGTGCCGCGCGCGGCCGCGTCGGCGAGGTTCACCGCGGCGCCCTCGTTCGACGCCGCCGGAGCCCCCGTCACCGTCTTGTTCCGCCACGAGCCGGACCAGTAGGCCGCCATCCATGGGACGTTGGTCATGACGCAGGTATGGACGATCAGCGACGTGATGGCGACGCTGCCGAGCAGGAGCGGCAACCCCACGGAGGGATTTACCACGCACCAGATTCTACCTTGGTTCATGTCTGTTCTCCCCTAGTGCAGCCAAGGCGACAGGATGTAGGCGAGGAAGTGCGCGAACAGCGAGATCACGAAGAACACCCTCGCGCCGTCAATCACATGCTTATGGAGCTCCTCGGATTCCCGGATGGTCAGGCCAGTTGGCCAGACCCTGTCCAGGTCCTCCCCGGAGCCGGCGGCATTCCCTGTGGTAGCGCTCATGTTCGCTCTCTCCCTTTCAAATGCCCGATCTTGGGCCGTCAGCGATCTCCGTCCAAATACAGCGGTGCGGCGTCGGCCCACCGGCGAGACCGTTTCAGCGGGCCGCATGTCACGCTAACGATACACAAAAAACTGTCAAGACATCTTGACGTTTTGCGTGGGCAATCGGTTCGAGGCTGCTCGCGTGACCGTCGGCGCAGCGCTTCGAGATGGCCGGTGCCAGTTTCGGGTGTGGCAGCATGAGGCCGGGACATCGTTGAACACGATCGCGGAGCATTTCCTGGCGTCGTCCGAGTGGCGGCAATTTCACGGCTCGTGGGTCGTCGCGAGCGCGGCGTTGGATGCGGCATTCGTCAACACGGCGCAGCAGGAGATGCTTGGCCGTTCGGCGGATGCGGGCGGCTTCGCGTTGTGGACGGGCGCGCTGCATGCGGACGCAATTGCGCCCGGGCGATGTTGGCCGACATTGCATCTTTGCCGGAGGGAGAGGCGCGCGAGGCGTCTGCGGCCATAAACTTTTTGATTGCGGATGCAAATGGAAGGGCGAACTGTGAGGGTTCTCCAGTCCCGGCAGGCTGATGGAGGCGACGCCGGTGCTGGGGGAGATGCCGATGGGGTGCTTGGCGTTTTCAAGGCCCGGCTGGCGTAACTGCGGGAAAAAGGCACGATCTAGCTGATGGATGGCAGAGCCGCCTTTTCCCTCCACCTTCGGGAGAGGGCCGGGATGAGGGAGGCTGAGGGCGCAAAGCCAAGTCCAGCTCAGCACGCTTGCCACTTCGGTGATCACGGTCGGTCCATGCGGCTTCCCTCACCCCGGCCCTCTCCCGGAGGGAGAGGGAGCAGCAGGTTTCTCGTTGTTTTGACTTTGGTTTTGGCGGGTTGCGCGGCTCAGTCCTCAACCGCCGGCTCGCAAACGGTGCAAGTCCCCGGTGGCGACGTCACCCTCCGCGCTGAGTTGGCGCTGCCGTCCGGGCCGGCCCGTGCCCCGGCCGTCGTGCTGCTGCACGGTTGCGGCGGGCCGTTTCCGGCTCGGGACGGGCAGTGGCGGGACCTGCTGGTGACGGCTGGGCATCCGGTGCTGCTGCCGGACAGCTTCGGCTCGCGCGGCCTGGGATCGCAGTGCCGGGCGCCGTCGCGGCAGGTGACTCCGGGCCGGGCACGGCGAGGCGATGCCATTGCCGCCGCCAAGTGGCTGGCGGCACAGCCGTTCACCCCGCCGGGCGGCGTGGTGGTGATGGGTTGGTCGAACGGCGGCAGCACCGTTCTCGCCACCGCGCGCGCCGGCCAGGCCGACCTGCCGAGCGGGCTGATGCGCGCCTTCATCGCCTTCTACCCCGGCTGCCGTTCCTACGCCGAGCCCCGCAACACCGACCAAGGCCGGTGGACGCCAGCCGCCCCCATGCTGTTGCTCATGGGTGCGGATGACGACTGGACCCCCGCCGCCCCCTGCCGCGCGCTGGCCGCGGGCAACCCGGACAGCGTCCAGGCCACCTTCTATCCCGGCGCCTACCATGACTTCGACGCTCCGAACCAGCCGGTGCGCGAGCGTCGCGGGCTCGCCTTCACCGCCAACCATGACGGCCTCGCCCACGCCGGCACCGACCCGGCCGCCCGCGCGGACGCCCTGCGCCGAGTGCCCGCTTTCCTGGACGCCCTGCCATAACCACCGGGTGGTTTTTGGCTGCGGGTTCCCATGCTATGGACGTCAATCCCGCACGGACCCAGAGGCCGCACCCATGAACGAGCAGTCCGCCACCCCCAGCCTGACCCGCTTCTTCTCAGCCACGCTCGCCGACTCCGACCCGGAGCTGGCCGCGGCCGTCACCTGCGAGCTGACCCGGCAACAGGACGGCATCGAGCTGATCGCCAGCGAGAACATCGTCTCCGCTGCCGTGCTGGAGGCCCAGGGCTCGGTCCTGACCAACAAGTATGCCGAGGGCTACCCCGGCCGCCGCTATTACGGCGGCTGCTCCGAGGTGGACGTCGCCGAAACCCTGGCCATTGACCGCGCCAAGGCGCTGTTCGGCTGTTCCTACGCCAACGTGCAGCCGCACAGCGGCGCCCAGGCGAACCAGGCGGTGTTCCTGGCGCTGCTGAACCCCGGCGACACCATCCTGGGCATGAGCCTGGCCGCCGGCGGCCACCTGACGCACGGCGCGGCGCCGAACCTGTCGGGCAAGTGGTTCCGCGCCATCCAGTACGGCGTCATCGAGGGCACGGGCCTGCTGGACTACGACGAACTAGAGCGCCTTGCCCGGACCGAGCGTCCCAAGCTGGTCATCGCCGGCGGCTCCGCCTATCCCCGCACCATAGACTTCGCCCGCATCCGCCGGGTGGCGGACGAGGTTGGCGCGGTGTTCATGGTGGACATGGCGCATTTCGCCGGGCTGGTTGCCGCCGGGGTGTATCCGTCGCCGCTGCCGCATGCCCATGTCGTGACCACCACCACGCACAAGACCCTGCGCGGCCCGCGCGGCGGCATGATCCTGTCCAACGACGAGGGCCTGGGCAAGAAGTTCAACTCCGCCGTGTTCCCCGGCCTGCAGGGCGGCCCCTTGATGCATGTGATCGCCGCCAAGGCGGTCGCGTTCGGCGAGGCGCTGCGCCCGGAGTTCCGCACCTACCAGCGCGCCGTCGTGGACAACGCCCGCATGCTGGCCGAGACGCTGATGGAGCAGGGCTGCAACATCGTCACCGGCGGCACCGACAGCCACCTCATGCTGGTGGACCTGCGGCCCAAGCGCGTGACCGGCAAGCTGGCCGAGGCGAGCCTTGAGCGAGCGCACATCACCGCCAACAAGAACGCCATCCCCTTCGACCCCGAGAAGCCCGCCATCACGTCCGGCATCCGCCTGGGCACGCCGGCCGCCACCACCCGCGGCTTCGGCACGGCGGAGTTCCGCGAGATCGGCGTGATGATCGGCGAGGTCCTGGACGGCCTGGCCCGGTCCAACGACGGCGCCAATGCCGCGGCCGAGCAGGCCGTCGCCGCCCGCGTGCTGGCGATGTGCGGGCGATACCCGATCTACACCGGCGCGCAGTTCGGCGGCGGGGCGCACCTGCAGGGGTGATGCCCAGGAGGCACTGAAGCGTGCGCTGCCCGTTCTGCGGCCATGACGATACGCAGGTGAAGGACAGCCGGCCCACGGATGACGGGTCGGCGATCCGGCGCCGGCGGTTCTGCGGCGGCTGCGGGCAACGCTTCACCACCATCGAGCGGGTGCAGCTGCGGGAGTTGACGGTGCTGAAGAACGACGGCCGCCGGGTGCCGTTCGACCGTGACAAGCTCGCCCGCTCCATACGCATCGCGCTGCGCAAGCGTCCGGTGCAGGAGGAGCGGATCGAGCGGATCGTGAACGGCATCGTCCGCCAGTTGGAGGCAACGGGGGAGGCCGACATCCCCAGTAAGCAGCTTGGCGAGTTGGTGATGGAAACGCTGAAGGAGGTGGACGCCGTGGCCTATGTCCGCTTCGCCAGCGTGTATCGCGACTTCCGCGAGGCCAAGGATTTCGAGGCCTTCCTCGGTTCCCTGGACGAGCCTACATAACCCGCCATGGATGACGAGCAGCACATGCGGGCGGCGCTGGCCCTCGCGCGCCGCGGGCTGGGCGCGACCTGCCCCAACCCGGCGGTCGGCTGCGTGCTGGTGCGGGATGGCCGGGTGGTCGGGCGCGGCACGACGGCGCCAGGCGGGCGGCCCCATGCGGAGGCGGTGGCGCTGGCGATGGCCGGCGAGGCCGCGCGCGGCGCCACGGCCTATGTGACGCTGGAGCCGTGCAGTCATTTCGGCAAGACCCCGCCCTGCGCCGACGCGCTGATTGCGGCGGGCGTGTCCCGGGTCGTGGTGGCAGGCGGCGACCCTGACCCTAGGGTGGATGGCGCGGGAATCGCCCGGCTGCGTGCGGCGGGCATCCAGGTCCAAACCGGCGTGCTGGCGGGCGAGGCGAACCTGCAGCAGGCCGGCTTCCTGCTGCGCGTGCGGGAGGGCCGGCCGATGGTGACGCTCAAGCTGGCGGCGACGCTGGACGGGCGGATCGCCACGCGCACTGGGGAAAGCCAATGGATCACCGGGACGCCAGCCCGCCGTGCCGTACACGCCCTGCGCGGGCGGCACGATGCCGTGATGGCCGGCGTGGGCACCGTGCTGGCCGACGATCCCGACCTAACATGCCGCATCCCGGGCTTTCGCCGGACGCCGCAGGTCCGCGTTGTCCTGGACAGCTCCCTACGCACGCCGCTGACGGCCCAGCTGGTTGCCACGGCGGCAGATGCGCCGACATGGATCATCCACGGCTCCGGCGCAGAGGCCGGGCGCAAGCAAGCCTTGGAGCAGGCGGGCGTGCGCCTGTTCGGGACAGCGGCGCCCAGGGTGGACATGCCCACGGCACTGCGCCTGCTGGGCGGCGCCGGCCTGACCCGCGTGCTGGCCGAGGGCGGGGCAGGGGTGGCCGCCTCGCTTCTGGCTGCCGGATTGGTGGACCGGATTGCCTGGTTTCACGCCCCGGCGGTGATCGGCGGGGACGGATTGGCTGCCGTGCAGCCATTCGGCGTGTCCGGCCTGGACGGCATGCCGCGGTTCAGCCGCACGGGATCACGCGTATTGGGAGATGACATGCTGACCGAATTGCAGGCGGCCTAGTGTTCACCGGCATCATCACCGGCATAGGCAGCGTACGCAGCGTGCAGCCGCTCGGCGCCGGGCAGGACATGCACGTCGTCATCGAGGCGCCCTGGCCGGATACCGGCAGCATCGCGGTCGGCGCCTCCGTCGCCTGTGGCGGCTGCTGCCTGACGGCGGTGGCGGTCGGCCCGGATTGGTTCGCCGTGGACGTGTCCGGGGAGACGCTGTCGAAGAGCAAGCTGGGCACCTGGGCGCCGGGCAGCCGGATGAACCTGGAACGCTCGCTCCGCATGGGCGACGAGCTGGGCGGCCACCTGGTGTCCGGCCATGTGGACGGGTTGGGCCGGGTGCAGTCCGTCGTGCCGGAGAACGGTTCCTGGCGCGTGCGGGTCGAGGCGCCGCGCGAGCTGGCCCGCTTCATCGCCGCGAAGGGCAGCGTTTCGCTGGATGGCGTATCCCTGACCGTCAACGACGTTGAGGGCGCCGCATTCGGGGTCAACATCATCCCCCACACCTGGGACGTCACCACGCTCGGCCAGCTCAAGGCCGGCGACCCCGTCCATATCGAGATTGACATGCTGGCCCGCTACGTCGCGCGCCTGGCGGAGGCGTCATGAAGACCGCGACCCTATCCGACTACCTTGCCCCGACCGCCGACCTGATCGAGGAGGCGCGGGCCGGGCGCATGTTCATCCTGGTGGACGACGAGGACCGGGAGAACGAGGGCGACCTGGTCATCCCGGCGCAGTTCGCCACGCCGGACGCCATCAACTTCATGGCCCGGCACGCCCGCGGGCTGATCTGCCTCGCCATGACCCGGCAGCGCGTCGAGCAGCTTGCCCTGCCGCTGATGAGCCAGTCCAACCGCACCCGGCACCGCACCGCCTTCACCGTCAGCATCGAGGCGCGGGACGGCGTGACCACCGGCATCAGCGCCGCCGACCGCGCCCGCACCGTGAGCGTCGCGATCAACCCCGAAAGCACGCGCGAGTCCATCGTGACGCCGGGGCATGTGTTTCCGCTGGTAGCGCGCGAAGGCGGCACCCTGGTCCGCACCGGGCACACCGAGGCCGCCGTGGACATCGCCCGCCTGGCCGGCCTCAACCCGTCCGGCGTGATCTGCGAGATCATGAACGACGACGGCACCATGGCCCGGCTGCCGGACCTCTGCGCCTTTGCGCAGCACCACAACATCAAGCTCGGCACCATCGCCGACCTGATCGCCCATCGCCGCCGCACGGAGAAGCTGGTGCGGCGCGTCGAGGAAAGCACGATCAACCACGCCATCGGCGGCGAGTGGCGGCTGATCGTCTATGCGACGACCCTCGACTATGCCGAGCACGTCGTGCTGGCCAAGGGCGACCTGTCCGGCCCGTTGCCGCCCCTGGTGCGCGTGCACGCCGTGGATATCGTGACCGACATGATGGGCGGGCCATCCTGGTCCACGCTGCACGGGTCCATGCGGATGATCGCGGCGGAGGGCCGGGGCGCCGTGGTGCTGATCCGGGACACCAGGCCGACCGCCGTGTCCGACCGGGTGCGGGCGTTGTCGGCCAGCCCGCGGCCCGGCGGGTTCCTGCGGGATTACGGCATCGGCGCGCAGATCCTGACGGACCTCGGGGTGCGCGACATGGTGCTGCTTTCGAATACGCGCCGCACCGTGGTGGGGCTGGAGGGCTATGGCTTGAATATCATCGAACAGCGGGACATCGCCGGAATTGACGGCGCAGCCGGAGAATGAGCACCGGCGACGCCCCGGTGCCGGCCGCGCCCAAGGTGTCCGGCCCGGCGCCGCGCATCCTGATGGTCCGTGCGCCCTATTACCGCGACGTGGTGGATGGCATGACCACGGGCGCCCGGCGCATCCTGGATGCCGCCGGCGCCACGCATGACACGCTGGACGTGGCTGGCGCGTTCGAGCTGGCGCAGGCGATACGCATCGTGCTGCGCGGGGCCGCCCGGTTCGACGGCTACGTGGCGCTTGGTTGCGTGGTGCGTGGGGAAACCGACCATTATGACCATATCTGCCGGGAGAGCATGGCGGGGCTGATGCACGTCGCGCTGCAATACGGGCTTGCGATGGGCACCGGGCTGCTGACCGTACACGCCATCGAGCAGGCGGTTGCCCGGTCCCGCGACGACGGCCATAACAAGGGCGCCGAGGCCGCGGCGGCGGCGCTCACCCAGGTCGCGGTCATGCGCCGGATGGGAGCAGCCTGATGGCCCACCGCCCCAAGCCGCAGGGCCGCCCGCGCACCGCCTCGCGCGTCGCCGCGGTGCAGGCGCTGTTCCAAAGCGAGCAGAACGGCGAGACGGCGGAGACCGTCATAGACCAGTTCGTCCGGCACCGCCTCGGCGAGATGCCCGGCCCTGAGCACTTGGGCGGCGGCGGCTTCGAGGAAGGCCGGGTTCCCGACGCCCATGTCCCCCTGTTCAACCGCATCGTCCGCACGGCCGTGCTGGAGCAGGACCGGCTGGACAAGCTGATCGCCGCAGCCCTGCCGGCGGAGTGGCCGATGGCGCGGCTGGACCCGGTGCTGCGCGCCCTGCTGCGCGCCGGCGGCGCCGAGCTGTCCATGCAGGACGGGCCGCCGCCGCGCGTCGTCATCAACGAGTATCTCGACGTGGCGCACGGATTCTTCACCGGGGAGGAGCCACGCATGGTCAACGGGATGCTGGACCGTCTTGCGCGGGAACTGCGGCCCGGCGACTTCCCGGCGGACGCTGTCCAGCCCGCCTGACGCGGCCCGCATGCCGGAGACACCCGCCGAGTTCGGGCTGATCGCCCGCCACTTCCGGCCGTTGGCAGGCGAGGGCGCGCTGGACCTCCTGGATGACGCGGCGCTGCTGATGCCGCCGCCGGGGCGTCAGCTTGTATTCACGGCGGACGCGATGGTCGAGGGCGTCCACTTCCTGCCTGACGATCCCGCGGACACGGTGGGGCGCAAGCTGCTTCGGGTGAACCTGTCGGACCTGGCGGCGATGGCGGCGGCGCCGCTTGCCTACCTGCTGACCGTCTCGGCCCCGCGCGGCACGCCGGATGGCTGGTTCGCAGACTTCGCCGCTGGGTTGGCGGCGGATCAGGCGCTGTTCGGCATCAGCCTGCTGGGCGGCGACACCACCAGCACGCCCGGGCCGGTCTCGCTGACGCTGACCTGCATCGGCCACGTGGCTCCAGGTGCGGCGCTGCGCCGGGCCGGGGCAATGGCGGGCGACGAGATCTGGGTGACGGGCACCATCGGCGACGGGGCGCTAGGGTTGGCCGCGTTGCGCGGGCAGGTGCGGGACCCCGAGGGTTGGCTCGCCGGACGCTACCGGTTGCCGCAGCCCCGCCTGGGCCTGGCGCTGCACGGGATCGCCTCGGCGGGAATGGACGTGTCGGACGGGCTGGTTCAGGACCTTGGGCACCTGTGCCGCTTGGCCGGCCTCGGCGCCCGGGTCGAAGCGCCGCTGGTGCCGTTATCCCAGGCCGCCGCGGCAGCCGGGCCGGATTGGCTCGGGACGTGCCTCACGGGCGGGGATGACTACGAGTTGCTGCTGGCGGTCCCGCCGGGGCGCAGCAGCGCCTTGCAGGACGTTGCCTCAGGGGCTGGGGTGCACGTGACGCGCATCGGCGCCTTCGTGGCGGATCAGGGCGTCGCCGTGCTGGACCGGCATGGAACGCGGATCGTGCTGGACCGGGCCGGATGGAGCCATTTCTAGGCGGGCTTGCCAGACGCCTGTCACAAGCCTGGATCGGTTTGCGCGCCGCTGCCGCCTGGGGTCCGCCCGCTGGTGCTGGTAGGCCCGCCGGCGCTGAACTTGCCGACGTTGCCCAGCAACTGCTGCATGAACGACGCCTCGCTGCCAGGGGACGGCGTGGCCCGGCTGACGACCGACACGTCCCGGCCATCGTCCTGGTTCAGCCGCTTCACCCCGCGCAGCACGCCGCCGTTGTCAAAGGAAAGCACGACGACATCCTGCTGCATGATGCCTGGCGTGCGGCCGATACGGGTGCGGGTGGTTTCGCCGATATAGATCCAGGTATTGTCGTCGAACGTCGCCTTCGCGGTCGGCGATCCGAGCAGGGAGGTCGCATCGGCGCGGGTTGAAGTGCCGGGTACAAGCTCCTTGAGCTGGTCGGCATCCACGCGGTTGCCGCGGAGCTGCCTCGGCGCCTCGACCACGCTGCAGGCCGTCAGGAGCATGAGTAGCAGCAAGGGGAGGGCGGTTCGGCGCACGGCGGTATCTCTGGTTGCATCGGGCCGGGCGGGCCGCATTGACCGGAACGGAACGCAGCCCATCTCAGCTTTGCCTGTCATGCGCCGGAGCGGCTGTCAATCGTTCCGTGCCCTGCCCGACGGCGCCGGAGGATGCGAAGCATATGGGCCTGTTCAACCTGTTCGGCCGCAAGCCGTATGAGCGTGCCGGATTCGAGCTTTACACGGCGTCGGTCAGGGCTGCGCGCGTGCCATACTTCTTCGGGACGCTGGGGGTGCCGGACACGTTGGACGGGCGGTTCGAGATGGTGGGCCTGTTCGTCTTCCTGGTGGTGAACCGGCTGCACTCCGCATCGGAGGAGGGCAAGAAGCTGGCCCAGGCGGTGTTCGACGCCATGTTCCTGGATATGGACATCAACCTTCGCGAGATCGGCATCAGCGACATGCGGATCGGCAAAAGCGTGAAGGACATGTGGACGGCCTTCCACGGCCGTTCAGCCGTCTATGCCGCGGCGCTCGCGGCCGACGACATCGAGGCGCTGACCGCCGCCATCGCCCGCAACGTTTGGCGCGGACGGGAGCCGGATGGCAATGCCCGCGCGTTGGCCCGTATGATGATGGCGCAAAGCCGCCACTTGCAGGCGCTGCCCAACGAGACGCTGTTCAAGGGCCAGCCCGGCTTCCTTTCCACCGAGGAGGCCGTGGCATGACGCCGGAAGTAAGCCGCCCGCTTGCGCTCGACCGTGTCGGTCCGGCCGGCATCAAGATGCTGGTGCAGGCGGACCCGGCGGAACTGCCCGCCGTCGCGGCGCGGCTGGGCATCCCGGCCTGCCAGTCCCTATGCTGCGAGTTCCGCTTGCGGCGGATCGGCGAGGTGATCGAGGCGCAGGGCGACCTTGCCGCAAGCCTCACCCAGCAGTGCGTGGTGTCGCTGGACGACTTCGACGGCATGATGCAGGACCACTTCGTCGTGCACTTCGTCCCGGCTGGGACCGAGGACGACGAGCCGGAACCTGACGCGCCCGACCAGATACCGTTCGAGGGCAGCATGGTTGACCTGGGGGAAGCCATGGTCGAGCAGCTTGCCTTGTCCCTCGACCCCTATCCGCGCCGGCCTGGCGCCGAGTTGCCTGCCGAGGCGGCGGAACCGGCGCAGGGTGCCTTTGCCGCCCTCGCGTCGTTGCAAACCCGCCAATAACCGCGGCTTCGCAAGGCCCGCTTGCAGCGGTCATGCGGGTCTGCTAGACCCCGCCGCCTGATTATAGTCCGTTGTGCCGCCACCGCCACCGGCGGGCTGCGTGCCAGTTTAGCCCGGAGAGGCGCGTTCCCATGGCTGTTCCCAAAAAGAAGACATCGCCATCCCGTCGCGGGATGCGGCGCAGCCACGATGCGCTGCGGACCGAGGCGCACGCCGAGTGCTCCAACTGCGGCGAGCTGAAGCGCCCGCACCATCTTTGCAGCCACTGCGGCCATTACGACGGGCGTGAGGTCGTGGCGGCAGGCAAGGCGCTGAAGGGCGCTGTCCGGGTCTGATCGCGGCCGGCATGCCGGCATGGTGACGGCCTTGGACCGAAGCGACATGAATGCGCCGTTTACCCTTGCAGTTGACGCAATGGGTGGCGATGGCGCCCCGGAGGTCGTGCTGGACGGCCTGTCCATCGCTGCGGAGCGGCATCCCGCCGCACGCTTCCTTTTGGTTGGCGATGAGGCAAGGCTGGCTCCGCTGATTGCCCGGTGCAAACGCGTGCAGGCCTCCTGCACCGTCCGCCATGCGCCCAACGTCGTGGATAGCGAGATGAAGCCGACCGCGGCGTTGCGCGTGCGCGGCTCGTCCATGCGGGTGGCCATTGATGCCGTTGCGCACGGCGAGGCGTCCGGCGTGGTCTCGGCCGGCAACACCGGCGCGCTGCTCGCGCTTGCCAAGATCGTCATCAAGACCCTGCCTGGGATAGACCGCCCGGCAATGGCGGCCATCGCACCCTCCGCCCGCGGCGACGTCGTGATGCTGGACCTCGGCGCCAACGTGCAGTGCGACGCGCGCAACCTAGTCGAGTTCGCCATCATGGGCGACGTGTTCGCCCGCACGGTCCTGGGCCTGCCGGCGCCGACCATCGGGTTGCTGAACGTCGGAACCGAGCAGTTGAAGGGCGACGAGCGGGTCCGTCAGGCTGCGGAAATCCTGAGGAACAGCCATATCGGGCCGCAATTCCATGGCTTCGTCGAGGGCGACGACATCGCGGCTGGCACCACGGACGTGATCGTGACTGACGGGTTCACCGGCAATGTGGCGCTGAAGACCGGGGAAGGGGCGCTTCGTCTGGTCGGCGACCTGCTCAAGCAGATCTTTCGCAGCAGTTGGATGGCCCGGCTGGCCTATCTGCTCGCCCGGCCCGGCCTGGACCGGATGCGGACCTGGCTGGACCCGCGTCGTTACAACGGCGCGGTCATGCTCGGCCTGAACGGCGTCGTCGTGAAGTCGCATGGCGGAACCGATGCCGAGGGTTTTGCCCACGCGATGGATGTCGCGATGGACATGGTCGTGCACGGCTTCAACGAGAAGATCCGCGACGGCCTGGCTCGGATCGAGGCATTGCGGCTGGCAGGCCGCGACGCGCCGCTTGCGGTGGCAGGCTGACGCTTGGCTGGCCGGAGCATCGTGGCCGGGCTAGGCGGCTATCTGCCGGAACGCGTAGTGTCCAACGACGAACTGTCGCAGCGCGTGGACACGTCCGACGCATGGATACAGGAACGGACCGGCATCCGGCAGCGCCACGTCGCGTCGGCCAGGGAAACTTGCGCGCACATGGGCGCACGTGCGGCGGCAGCGGCGCTGGAGGATGCTGGAGCCACGGCGGCCGACGTGGACGCGGTGATCCTGGCCACCAGCACGCCGGACCAGGCTTTCCCGGCCTCGGCGCTGCGGGTGCAGGCCGAGCTGGGGATACGGCGCGGCTTCGGCTTTGACCTTGCGGCGGCGTGCAGCGGCTTCGTTTACGCGCTTTCCGTCGCGGATGGGATGGTCCGGACCGGCCAGGCGAGAGGCGTGCTGGTGATCGGCAGCGAGGTTTACTCCCGCATCATGAACTGGGCCGACCGCGGCACCTGCGTGCTGTTCGGCGACGGCGCCGGCGCGGCGTTCGTGCGGGCGGCCGATGCCGGCGATGACAGCGGGCGCGGCATCCTGTCCACCCACCTGCACGCGGATGGGACGCTTGGCGACTTATTGTATGTGGACGGCGCCGTGGGACAGGCGGACCGCCCAGGCCACTTGGTGATGAACGGGCGGGAGGTGTTCCGCCATGCCGTCGCCAAGCTGGCAGCGGTCGTGGACGAGGCGCTTCAAGCCAACGGCCTTAGCCATGCCGATGTGGACTGGCTGGTGCCGCATCAGGCCAACCGGCGCATCATTGATGCGATGGGCCGCAAGCTGGGCCTGCCGGCGGACCGGGTGGTGGTGACGGTGGACCGCCACGCCAACACATCCGCCGCGTCCATCCCGCTGGCCATGGCCGAGGCATACGGCGACGGGCGGATCAGGCGCGGAGACCTTGTGCTGATGGAGGCGCTCGGCGGCGGCATGACCTGGGGTTCCGCGCTGGTCCGGTTGTGATTTGCAATTAAGTAAGTATTGTTTTCAGCACCTTCGCTTGACGCTTCGTGGGTCTGGACATAGCGTGTGTTCATGAACACCGTAACGCGCGCGCAACTGGCGGAAACGATCTATGCCCAGGTTGGCTTATCCCGAAACGACTCGGCGGACCTGCTCGAAACAGTTCTGGAGCGTGTCTCGACGGCGCTGGAGACGGGCGACTCCGTGAAGATCAGCGGCTTCGGCACGTTCTCCGTCCGTCAAAAAGGCCGCCGCATCGGACGGAACCCGAAAACCGGCGTAGAGGTGCCGATCCTGCCGCGCCGGGTGCTGACGTTCCGTCCCAGCCAGGTATTGAAGGCGCACGTGAACGGCACGGCCCTGCCGACCGGCGCGGATGCCGCCGACGACGGCGACGTTGCATGAGCGACGACATCGAGATGATGCCCGATGATCCGGACGATGACGGCATCCCTGGCGGCGACGGAGTCCGCTCGCGATCCAAGAAGGCGCCGAACGCCTTCCGCACGATCAGCGAAGTCGCGGACGAACTGCACATTCCCCAGCATGTCCTGCGGTTTTGGGAAACCAAGTTTCCCCAGATCAAGCCGCTGAAGCGTGGCGGAGGACGGCGCTACTATCGTCCCGACGACATCCTGCTGCTGCGCCGGGTTTCAGATCTGCTGTATATCCAGGGATATACGATAAAGGGTGTGCAGCGTCTGCTGCGTGAGGGCGGCGGGCAGCTCGCCGACGACATCCCGCCGCCGACCGCGGCGGAGCGTGCCGCTGCGGAGGAGGAGCACGCGGCGCTGGCAGAAGCGGCTGCGGACGCCCTGCCCGACCCGGCCGTGGCCGAGGCGAAGCGGCTGCGCGGGATGTTGCAGCACATGCTGGCCGAACTGGTTGCGCTGCGCTCGCAGTTGGGCTGAACTTTCCCGCTTCGGCCCGGGGCGGCAGGGTTGCATGCCTTCCATCGGTCCGTGGCTTGGGGATGCTGGCCCTTGCCGTTTCCCTCACCCCGGCCTCTCCCGTAGGGAGAGGGAGGCAAAGGCTTGCCGCTGCGTTGCGCGTGCCGACGCACCCTGCTACATCTACCCCTAGTCGGAGCGTGGCGCAGCCTGGTAGCGCACTTGTCTGGGGGACAAGGGGTCGTGGGTTCGAATCCCGCCGCTCCGACCATCCCGGCGCAGACCTGCAAATGCTTGCGCACCTAGGCTGGCAACAGGATCGTCGCCACTGCCTGGGCCGCAATGCCCTCGCCGCGTCCAGCAAAGCCGAGACGCTCCGTCGTCGTTGCCTTCACCGACACCAGCCCGGCCGGCACGCCCATCAACTCCGTCACGCGGGCCTCCATCGCCGCGGCATGGGGCGCGATCTTCGGACGTTCGCAGATCAGAGTCACGTCTGCATTCGCCAGCCGTCCGCCCCGGGCCGCTATGCGCCCTGCGGCATGGATCAGGAACCGGGCGCTGTCGGCATCCTTCCAGGTGGCCTCCGTCGGCGGGAAGTGCCGGCCGATGTCGCCCTCCGCCAGTGCGCCATAGATGGCGTCGCACAGCGCATGAAGGCCGACGTCGGCGTCGGAGTGCCCGGCCAGGCCGCGCTCATGCGGCACGGTGATGCCGCACAGCACAAGCGGTCGGCCAGCCTCCAGCACATGGACGTCGAAGCCAGTGCCGACCCGCGGCACCAGGGGCGGCAGCAGCAGGCGTTCCAGGCGCACCAGGTCCTCCGGGTAAGTCAGCTTGATGTTGTCTTCGTGGCCGGGCACCAGGCCGACCGGCAGTCCCGCGCGCTCCAGCAGGGCGGCATCGTCGGTTGCGCCCGGCCCGGCCTGCCGATGCAGGTCCAGCAAGGTCTGGAACCGGAACCCCTGCGGCGTTTGTGCGCGATACAGCCCGTCCCGCGCCACGGTCTCCCCGATCAGGCCGTCCCGCGCCCGTTTCAACGTGTCCGCGACGGGAACCGCTGGTATGGCGCCGTGCAGGCCCGCCAGCGCCGCCACAAGCGCGTCCACGGTGCCGGGCGGTATCCACGGGCGGGCCGCGTCGTGCACCAGCACGAGGTCAGGGGCATGGCGCGCCAATGCCTCCAATCCCGCACGCACGCTGTCCTGCCGTTCCATGCCGCCCGGCACCGGGGGCAGATGGTCCAATCCGGTGAGCGCGTGGGCCAGGGCGGCCGCGTCGCCGACAGGCTGCAGCAGGGCAGCATGGGCTGCCAGCGCCTCCGCCGCCCAGCGCAGCACCGGCTTCCCGCCCAGGGCGGCGAACTGCTTTGGCCTCCCGCCTCCGAAGCGTTGTCCTGATCCGGCGGCGACGAGAAGGGCTGCGATGCGCATGACGGCAAGCAATGGCCAGCCGGCGCCCGCCTCGTCAACCCATCCCACTTTCTGCTGCGAGAGATGATTGCACACGGACCATCCACCCTCTAGTTTGCCCAAATGATGGGCAACATAGAAACCACACCGTCCCGGACGCCTGCCCGCCTCGGGCCGATCACGCTTGGGGTTGGAGGCTACAGCGTACGCCTGGACATACCCGTTATCCTGGCGCCGATGTCGGGCGTCACAGACCTGCCGTTCCGCCGCCTGGCCAAGCAGCAGGGCGCCGGGCTGGTGGTGTCGGAGATGATCGCGTCCTGGGCCATGGTGCGCGAGAACAAGGCAACCCTGCGCATGGCGGAGGTGGACGGCTGCGGCGGTCCCAGCGCCGTGCAGTTGGCGGGCTGCGAGCCCGCCGCGATGGCGGAGGCCGCACGCATCGCCGTCGGCCACGGCGCCGACCTGATCGACATCAACTTCGGCTGCCCGGTGAAGAAGGTCGCCATCGGGCAAGCTGCAGGCTCGGCCCTGATGCGGGACGAGGTTGCGGCGGCACGCATCCTGGAGGCGACGGTGAATGCGGTGCCGGTCCCGGTCACGCTCAAGATGCGCATGGGGTGGGACCATGCCAGCCTGAACGCACCGTCCCTGGCCCGCGTCGCCGAGGAGTCCGGCATACGCATGGTGACGGTGCACGGCCGCACGCGGCAGCAGTTCTACACCGGCACGGCCGACTGGCGCTTCATTGCCGGCGTGAAGGCGGCGGTGCGCCTGCCGGTGATCGCCAACGGCGACATCCTGACCGAGGACGACGCTGCGGAGGCGCTGCGCCAGTCCGGCGCCGACGGCGTGATGATCGGCCGCGGCTGCTACGGTCGGCCCTGGTTCCCCGCCCAGGTCGCCCGCTTCCTGATGACCGGAACACGCGGGACCGAGCCGACGCTCGCCGAGCAGAAGGCGACGATGATGGAGCACTACCGGGCCATGCTGTCCCACTTCGGGGCGGAGCCTGGGATGCGGCTGGCGCGCAAGCACTTGGCCTGGTATTCGCGCGGCCTGTTCGGCTCGGCCGAGTTCCGCTCCGCGGTCATGCGGACGGCGGACCCGGCGGCGGTCGTGGCGCTGGTGGATGCGTTCTTCGACCCGCTGATCGCCCGCGGCGCGTCCCGTACTCCGGAGGCGCTGGCGGCATGAGGGCGGCCATCGCACGCGGCCGGCTCAAGTTGGTGGAACGCCTGACCCCGCCGCCGCCGCCGCCGCTGATTGATGCCCATGCCCTGCTCGGCGCGCTGCCGGTGCCGGTCGTGCTGCTGGACGCGCAGGACCGGTTCCGTTTCGCCAACCAGGCGGCGGAGCAATTCCTGGGCGTGTCCCTGCTGCAGCTCGCCAACATGACCCTTGCGGCGCTTGTGCCCCCGGACAATCCGATCTTCTCCGTCCTGGCGCACGTGCGCCGTCATGGCATGACGATTTCCGACCATGACCTGACCCTGGACAGCCCACGCCTGCACAAACGCGGCATCATCGTACAGGCAACCCCGATGCTGGAGGAGCCGGGCTGCGTGCTGGTGACGCTGCAGGACAGCAGCGCCGCCCGCGCCCTGGACCGGCAGATGAAGTTCCGCGGCGCCGCCCGCAGCGTGACCGGCATGTCGGCGGTCCTGGCGCACGAGATCAAGAACCCGCTATCCGGCATACGCGGCGCGGCGCAGTTGCTGGAAACGAGCGTGGTGGACGGCGACCGTGAGCTGACGGTGCTGATCCGCGACGAGGCCGACCGCATCCGCGACTTGGTGGATAGGATGGAGGAATTCGGCGAGAAGCCGGTCGAGCGCCGTGCCGTGAACATCCACCGTGTGCTGGAGCACGTGCGCCGCCTGGCCGGATCGGGGTTTGCTGGGCACTTGCGGATCACCGAGAACTACGACCCGTCCCTGCCGCCAGCCTGGGCCAACCGGGACCAGCTCGTGCAGGTGTTGCTGAACCTGGTCAAGAACGCGGCCGAGGCCATCACCGGGGATGCGGAGCTGGCGGCGCGCGGCGGCGGCGAGATCATCCTGAGCACTTCCTACCAGCACGGCATGCGCCTGGCCGTCGCCGGCAGCCCGCACCGGCTGGACCTGCCGCTGGTCGTCACCGTCCGGGACAACGGCCCTGGCATCCCCGACGACATGCGCCCGCACCTGTTCGAGCCGTTCGTGACCAGCAAGCCTGCCGGCAGCGGCCTGGGCCTTGCACTGGTGGCGAAGATCGTCGGCGACCATGGCGGCTTGATCGAGGTGGACAGCCGTCCCGGCCGCACCGAGTTCCGCCTGTGCCTGCCCGTCGTGTCCGAGGCCGAGGCTGACGTGGTTTGAAAGCGCATCCCATGACGTCATTCACATGACCCCGCCGACCGTTTTGGTCGCCGATGACGACCGCTCCATCCGTACTGTCCTGACCCAGGCGCTGGGCCGCAGCGGCTATCAGGTGCGCTGCACCGGCAACGCCGCGACCTTGTGGCGCTGGGTCGAGGACGGCGAAGGGGACCTGGTCATCACCGACGTGGTGATGCCCGACGAGAACGGGCTGGACCTGATCCCCCGCATCAAGCGCATCCGCCCGGACCTTCGCGTGGTGGTGATGTCCGCGCAGTCCACCCTGATGACCGCGGTCAAGGCGGCCCAGCGCGGCGCCTTCGAATACCTGCCCAAGCCGTTCGACCTGAAGGAGCTGCTGAACGTCGTCGCCCGTGCCCTGGCGGCACCACCGCCGGCCCCCGATGCGGCAGCGGACGAGCCGAAGGACGCCGAGGAGCGCCTGCCGCTGATCGGCCGCAGCGTGGCGATGCAGGAAATCTACCGCAGCATCGCCCGGCTGACGACGACGGACCTGACGGTCATGGTCAACGGCGAATCCGGCACCGGCAAGGAGCTGGTCGCCCGCGCCCTACATGACTACGGCCGCCGCCGCGCCGGGCCGTTCGTGGCGATCAACATGGCCGCCATCCCGCGCGAGCTGATCGAGAGCGAGCTGTTCGGCCACGAGCGCGGCGCCTTCACCGGCGCGCTCAACCGCGCCCAGGGCCGGTTCGAGCAGGCCGGAGGCGGCACCCTGTTCCTGGACGAGATCGGCGACATGCCGGCGGAGGCGCAGACCCGGCTGCTGCGGGTGCTGCAGGAGGGCGAGTTCACCACGGTCGGCGGCCGGCAGCCGATACGCGCCAACGTCCGCATCGTCGCGGCCACGCACCGCGACCTGCGCCAGGCGATACGCGCCGGGCAGTTCCGCGAGGACCTGTTCTACCGTCTGAACGTCGTCCCGATCCGGCTGCCGCCGCTGCGCGAGCGGCTGGAGGACATCCCGGTGCTCGCACGGCACTTCCTGGACAAGGCGCGCGAAAGCGGGTTGCAGGCCAAGACTCTGGACTCATCTGCCCTGGACCGCCTGCGCCAGCACCGCTGGCCCGGCAACGTGCGCGAGCTGGAGAACCTGATGCGCCGCCTCGCCGCCCTGTATCCGCAGGAGACCATCAGCGACGAAGTCATCAGCGCGGAGTTGCAGGAGGTCGGCATAGACGGCGGCCAGCCAACGCTAGGCGCCGGGCCGGAGCCGCTGGCCCAGGCGGTCGAGCGGCACATACGCACTTTTTTGGCTGCCAGCCGCGACGGCATGCCCATGCGCGACATCTACGACCAGGTGATCGCCGAGGTCGAGCGCCCGCTGATCCAGATGACCCTGTCGGCCACCCGCGGCAACCAGATCAAGGCCGCGGCGATGCTCGGCCTGAACCGCAACACGCTGCGCAAGAAGATACGCGACCTGGACATTCCCGTCGTGCGCGGGATCGGCTAAGCGGCCTGCGGTCATGAATGCACTTTCCAAACGCTCGGCGATCCAGCCCGCCACCGCGCCGCGGTCGGTGATGCGGCGCGTGCTGGACGCGGCGCTAGGCAAGCTTGTGACCCTGGCGCTTGCGGCGCTGGGGCTGGTGCTGGTCGTTGCGACCTTCGTGCTGCTGTCCGGCGGCGTGTCGCTGACGCTGCGGCCCAACGTCGTATTCGCACTGGTGCTGTCCAACCTGGTGGTGCTGCTGCTGCTCGGCGCGGTGCTGGCGGGGCGGCTGACCCGGGTGTGGGTGGAGCGGCGCCGCGGCTCCGCCGGGTCCCGGCTGCACGTGCGGCTGGTGATGATGTTCAGCGTCGTGGCCGTGACCCCCACCATCGTGCTGGCCGTGATGGCGACGGCGTTCTTCAACCTGGGCATCCAGGCCTGGTTCAACGACCGTGTCCGCACCGCGCTGAACGAGGGGCTTGAGGCTTCGCGCGGCTACCTGGAGGAGCACCGCAACAACATACGCGGCGACGCGCTTTCCATGGCCATCACCCTGTCCAGCCTTGCTCCCACCCTGCAACGCGACCCCATCACGTTCTCGCAAGAGCTGAAGACGCAGACCCTGCTGCGCGGCTTGACCGAAGCCGTCTTGTTCAATCCGGTCACGAACGAGATCATCATGGCTTCCGTTGACCCGTCCGAGGGCCAGGAGATCGAGTCCCCGTCTTGGGAAGATACGGAGCGGGCGCGGAGCGGCGAAGTCGTCGTGCCGGACTCGCCCGACGCGAGCCGTGTGCGCGCAGTGGTCCAGCTCAACACGACGCCGCCGATGATGCTGCTGATCAGCCGCCCGGTGGACCAGGCGATCCTGGAGCACCAGGTGCGGACGGAGCAGGCGGTGGCGGAGTATCAGCGCCTGGACCAGAACCGGTCGGGCCTGCAGATAACCTTCGTGCTTATCTTCGCGCTGGTGGCGCTGCTGGTGCTTTCCGCCGCGGTGCTGATCGGCCTGGTGCTGGCAAACCAGATTGCCCGTCCGGTGGGCCGGCTGATCCTGGCGGCGGAGCGGGTGCGCGCCGGGGACCTCACGGTGCGGGTGCCGGAGGTCCAGAGCGAGGACGAGGTCGCCGGCCTGTCCCGCGCCTTCAACCGGATGACGGGGCAGTTGGGCGCGCAGCGGTCCGAGCTGATGGACGCTTACAGCCAGATTGATGAGCGCCGCCGCTTTACCGAAACCGTGCTGGCGGGCGTGTCGGCCGGCGTGATCGGCCTGGACGCCGAGGGGCGTGTGGAGCTGCCGAACCGTGCGGCCAATGAGCTGATCGGCCACGACCTGATGTCGTGCATCGGCATACCGCTGGGCGACGTGGTCCCGGAGTTCGCGCCGTTGCTCGGGGAGGTGGCACAGGCGCCGGAGCGGGCGCGCACGGCGGAGGTGCAGATCGGCCCGGCAGCCCGGCGCCGCACTTTGCTCGTCCGCATCGGCACCGACGGGCGCGGCGCAAGTGCCGAGGGCTATGTCGTGACCTTCGACGACATCACCGAGCTGCAATCCGCCCAGCGCAAGGCCGCCTGGGCCGACGTTGCCCGGCGAATCGCGCACGAGATCAAGAACCCGCTGACCCCGATCCAGTTGTCCGCGGAACGGCTGAAGCGGCGGTTCACCAAGGAGATCACCTCCGACCCCGAGACCTTCGCCCAATGCGCGGACACCATCGTTCGTCACGTCGGCGACATCGGACGCATGGTGGACGAATTCTCGGCGTTCGCGCGGATGCCGCAGCCGGTGCTGCGCCCGGAGGATGTCGGCCGCGTCGCCCGGGAGGCGCTGGTGCTGCAGCGCAGCGCTCGCCCGGAGATCGAATGGACGACCAGCATTCCCGACCGCGGCCCGATGGCGGTATGCGACCGCCGCCTGCTGGGCCAGGCCCTGACCAACCTGCTGCAGAACGCTGCCGACGCCGTTGCCATGCGGCCGCGTGCAGAGGGCGAGCCTGCCGGCCACATCGGCATGTCGGTGACGGTGCAGGATGGCGTCGTGTCGCTGCAGGTGTCCGACGACGGCGTGGGCTTGCCGGAGGGCGACCGCGACCGGTTGGCGGAACCTTATGTGACGCACAAGCCGAAAGGCACCGGGCTTGGCCTGGCCATTGTCAAGAAGGTGATGGAGGACCACGGCGGCGGCCTTGGCCTCGACGACCGCCGGGATGGCCCAGGCGCCATCGCCACGCTGACGCTACCGTTGATGACCGCAGATGCGGCGAGGGCATAAAGGAGCCGCATGGCCCAAGAAATTCTGATCGTTGATGACGAGCCTGACATCCGGATGCTCATCGAGGGCATCCTGGAGGACGAGGGTTACACCGTCCGGCAGGCTGGCGACTCCGACGCCGCCATCGCCGCCTTCCGCCATCGGCGCCCGTCGCTGGTGATCCTCGACATCTGGCTGCAAGGATCGCGGCTGGACGGCCTGGGCATCCTGAAGGCTATCCACTCGGAGGAGCCGCACGTCCCCGTGGTGATGATCAGCGGCCACGGAACCATCGAGACGGCCGTCGCTGCCATCCAGCATGGCGCGTACGACTTCATCGAGAAGCCGTTCAAGTCCGACCGCCTGCTGCTGATCGTCCGCCGTGCGCTGGAAGCGGCGCGGCTGGCCCGGGAGAACGCGGAGCTGCGGCTGCGCGCCGGCTTCGACTCCGAGCTGACCGGGCACAGTTCCGCCATCACCTCGCTGCGTGCGGCGGTGGAGCGGGTGGCACCGACCGGGTCGCGCGTGCTCATCAGCGGTCCCGCCGGGTCCGGCAAGGAGGTTGCCGCGCGCATGGTCCATGCCCGGTCCCGCCGGGCCGACGGGCCGTTCGTGGCGCTGAACTGCGCGACGCTGGCGCCGGGACGGTTCGAGGAGGAGTTGTTCGGGGTGGAGGCGGGCGCCGACGCCAATGCGCAGCCGCGCCGGGCCGGCATGCTGGAGCGGGCGCATGGCGGCACCCTGCTGCTGGACGAGGTGTCCGACATGCCTCTGGAAACCCAGGGGAAGATCGTCCGCGCATTGCAGGACCAGACGTTCGAGCGGCTGGGCGGGTCATTCCGCGTCAAGGTTGACGTGCGCGTGCTCGCCACCACCAACCGGGACCTTCATGCCGAGATCAGCCACGCCCGGTTCCGCGAAGACCTCTATTACCGCCTGGCCGTCGTGCCGATCCGGATGCCGAGCCTGAAGGAGCGGCGCGAGGACGTGCCGGAGCTAGCCCGCCACTTCCTGGAACGCAGCGCGGAGACCAGCGGCATACCCGGCCGCGAGCTGTCCACCGACGCCACCACGGCGCTGCAAGCCTACGATTGGCCCGGTAACGTGCGCCAGCTTCGCAACCTGATGGATTGGCTGCTCATCATGGCGCCTGGCGGCCCGGCGGATCCCATACGCGCCGAGATGCTGCCGGCAGAAATCAGCCAGGGCGCCCCGGCGCTGCTCAATTTCGACCCCACGGCGGACCTCATGGCGCTGCCGCTTCGTGAGGCAAGGGACCTGTTCGAGACGCAGTATCTGCAGGCGCAGTTGCTGCGCTTCGGCGGCAACATCAGCCGAACCGCCGGGTTTGTGGGCATGGAGCGCAGCGCGCTGCACCGCAAGCTGAAGCAGCTTGGCGTCAACTCGGACGACCGGGGTGCGTAAGGCCAGGGCGCGCAAGTCGGCCGGCGCATGAGCCGCATCGCCTACGTCAACGGGCGCTACCTGCCGCAGCGCGACGCCAGCGTGAACGTGGAGGACCGGGGATACCAGTTCGCGGACGGCATCTACGAGGTGCTGTATCTTTGCCGCGGGCGATATGTGGACCTGGACCGGCACTTCGCGCGGTTGGAACGGTCATTGCGGGAGGTTCGGATCGAGCCGCCGATGGGCCGGGCTGCCATGCTGCACGTGCTGGAGGAGGTCGCCCGGCGCAACCGGCTGCGGGACGGCCTGCTGTATATGCAGGTCACGCGCGGCGTGGCGCCGCGAGACCACGCGTTCCCTGTGCGGGCGGTCCCACCCACGCTGGTCGTCACCATCCGCCGGACCCCGCCGTTTCCGGCCACCTTGGATGGCTGGGGCGGCACGGCGGTCACCCATCCAGACGAGCGCTGGGCACGCTGCGACATCAAGAGCACGGGCCTGCTGCCCAATGTCCTGGCCCGGCAGGCGGCGCGGGAACAGGGAGCGGCCGAAGCCATCCTGATCCGCGACGGCATGGTGACGGAGGGGGCAGCGACCAGCATCTGGATCGTGGACGGGCAGGGGGCTGCATGCACCCGGCATCTTGCCAACGACATCCTGCCGGGGTGCACCCGTGACGCGCTGCTATCAGTGATGGCGGAGGCCGGGGTCGCCGTCGAGCAGCGCGGGTTCAGCGAGGCCGAGCTGCGCGCCGCGCCGGAGGTGTTCCTGACCAGCGCGACCAGCTTCGTCAAGCCGTTGCTGGCCGTGGATGGCAAGCCGGTCGGTGACGGCACGCCGGGGCCGGTGACGCGCAAGCTGTTCAACCTGTTCTCGCGGCACGTGCTGGGAAGTTGATGCCTGCTCCCTCTCCCTCCGGGGTGAGGGAGGCGACATGCACTCGCATTGATGTTTCGTGCCCTGTTCTCGTGCTGGACAGAACGGCGTGTGCGGCTTCCCTCACCCCAACCCTCTCCCGAAGGGAGAGGGAGCAAGACGCACGCGGCGTTGATACCCTGCTCCGAATGGCCCATATCGGCGGGGACTACGACCCTCGCCGCACGACGGCCCATTTCTTGCTGCCGTCTGCGGCGACAACAACAAGGACACGAACGTGGCCACAGATAAACCGCAGAACGTCCAGGACGTGTTCCTGAACCATGTGCGCAAAGCCAAGACGCCGGTTACGGTGTTCCTCGTGAACGGGGTGAAGCTGCAGGGCATCATCACCTGGTTCGACAACTTCTCCGTCCTGCTGCGCCGGGACGGGCATACCCAGCTTGTCTATAAGCACGCCATCAGCACCGTCATGCCTGGCGCGCCCATCATGCTGTTCGACGGCGCGAAATCCGAAGGCGGGATGGACGCCCCGCGTATGCAGGAGGCGGTCCCTGGCAGCGCGGATTGAGACTGCGGCCGCGCCCACGCGCGCGGCCGTCATCCTTCCCTGGGAAAAGCCAGGCCGCCAGGACGCCAGCCGTGCCGCCGAGGCGCAGATGGCCGAGGCGGTCGGCTTGGCGGCATCCATCGGCTTGGTCGTCGTCCATACCTCGACCGTCCCGCTCCGTACCCGTCGGTCCGCGACGTTGCTGGGGCAGGGGCAGATCGCCTCCATCGGCGAGGCCATCGCCGGCGAGCATGTGACCGTCGCAATCGTGGACGCCCAGCTTACCCCGGTGCAGCAGCGCAACCTGGAACGCGCCTGGGAATGCAAGGTCATAGACCGCACCGGCTTGATCCTGGACATCTTCGGCGAGCGCGCCCGCACCAAGGAGGGCGCCATGCAGGTCGAGCTGGCGCACCTGGAATACCAGCGCAGCCGTCTCGTCCGGTCCTGGACCCACCTTGAGCGGCAGCGCGGCGGCTTCGGCTTCCTGGGCGGCCCCGGCGAAACGCAGATCGAGGCCGACCGCCGACTGATTGGCGACCGCATCGTACGGGTGAAGAAAGACCTGGAAGGCGTGCGGCGCACCCGCGGCCTGCATCGCAGCGCCCGGGCGCGGGTGCCGCATCCGGTCATTGCGCTCGTGGGCTATACCAACGCGGGCAAGTCCACGCTGTTCAATGCGCTGACTGGCGCCGAGGTCCATGCGCAGGATCAGCTGTTCGCCACGCTGGATCCGACGATGCGCGGCTTGCGCCTGCCTTCTGGCCGCCGGGTTATCCTGTCGGACACGGTGGGCTTCATCAGCGACCTGCCGACCGAGCTGGTCGAGGCGTTCCGCGCCACGCTGGAAGAAGTCAGCGAGGCCGACGTGATCCTCCATATCCGCGACGTGGCGCACCCGGACACGGCGGCGCAGCGGGCGGACGTCGTGGCCGTGCTTGACGGCATGGTCAAGGATGGCGCGTTGGACCCGGGCTGGCCAACCCGTACGCTGGAGGTGCTGAACAAGGCCGACCTGATGGGCGGCACCGCCAACGTGCCGGTGCGGGAGGGTTGCATCCCGGTGTCCGCCATCACTGGCGACGGGCTGCCGGATTTGCTGCGAGCCATAGACGCCCGGCTTTCCGCGGGCATGGAGATGGCGGACTACCACCTGCCGTCCTCGGACGGTGCGCGCATTGCCTGGCTCTATGAGCACGGCGAGGTGCTGGACCGCCGCGACGACGACAGCGGCATATACGTCCAGGTCCGGATGCTGCCGGCCGACCGCGCCCGGTTCGAGCGGGAGTCGTGACGCGGGCGGATCTGGCAGAGGTCCTGCAGCTTGTCCGCGCCGTCGCCCGCACCGAGATCATGCCGCGGTTCCGTGCATTGCTGCCTGGCGACGTGCAAACCAAGTCCGGGCCGCTCGATCTCGTGACCGTCGCCGACGAGGAGGCAGAGGCGCGGTTGTCCACTGGTTTGCGACGCTTGTTCCCAGGCTGCGCCGTGGTCGGGGAAGAGGGAGCGACCCGCGATCCCAGCGTGATGCGTGCGATTGGGGACGCCGATCTTTGCTTCGTCGTGGACCCGATAGATGGAACCGCAAACTTTTGCGCCGGGCTCCCGCTGTTCGGCTTGATCGTCGCCGTGACCCGGCGGGGCGAGCTGGTCGGTTGTGCGATACACGATCCCGTCGGCGACGACACCGCGCTCGCGTTGCGTGGGGAAGGGGCGTGGCTCGAGTCCGCCACGGGCCATGTTTCGCCGTTGCGCGTTGCCGCGCCGGCACCGGTTGGGCAGATGGCCGGGTCGGTGTCATGGCGTTACATGCCCGTCGCCCAGCAGGCGGTAGTATGCCGCAATCTGCCGCGGGTCGCCGCCGCCTGGGACTATCGCTGCGCTGCGCATCAGTATCGCATGATGGCGGCGGGGCATTGCCACTTCTCGGTGTATCAGCGGCTGCTGCCGTGGGATCACGCGGCGGGATCGCTGCTGCATCGGGAAGCCGGCGGCTGGTCGGCACGGCTGGATGGCAGCCCTTACCGGGCGGAACATACGGATGGAGGGCTGGTCCTGGCACCCGACCGGGAGAGCGGGTTGGCCTTGCAAGAAGCATTGTTTTCGCACCCGGAAGCACTCGGAGCATCGTTGGGCTAGCCTGCTGCACTCTCGGCCAGCACGTCTCACCCAAGCCGGCGCTGCTGGGCTTGCTTACGCCAACTCGGGGAGGCATCGCTGTGGGCTGTTTGCACTTTGGCCTGTGTGGACCAGAGCTGGAAACCGGCGCAGCAGGTTCGGCACCTCACTCACCGGCACGGGCCGGCTGAATAGATAGCCCTGAGCTTGTTTGCATCCGTCTGCCCGCAACTGCATCACCTGGGCAGCCGTTTCGACGCCTTCTGCCGTAGTGGTGATCTCCAGGTTGCAGCCCAGGCCAATGACCGCACGGACAATTGCCCTGCAATCGCTGCTGGTTTCGATGTCGCGCACGAAAGACCGGTCAATCTTGATCTTGTCGAATGGGAAGCTGCGCAGATAGCTGAGCGACGAGTAGCCGGTTCCGAAATCGTCCATTGCGAACCGCAACCCTTTCGCCCTGAGTTCATGCAGCACGGCAAGTGTCGCATCGGCATCCGCTAGGAATGCGGTTTCCGTGATTTCCAGCTCCAGACGCTCAGGCGGCAGCGCCGATGCTGCGAGGGCGTCGGATACCGCGGCAATCAGTCCAGGATGCTGGAACTGAGTTGCCGATACGTTGACCGCAATGTGCACGTCGGCGGGCCAGTCCGCAGCGTCCTTGCAGGCACGGTGCAGCACCCACGCCCCGATTTCTGCGATCAAGCCGGTTTCCTCGGCGAGAGGGATGAAGTCGTCCGGTCTGACCAGCCCGCGCTCCGGATGCCGCCAGCGCACCAGTGCCTCCATCGCGTTCACGCGGCCGGAGGCCAGGTCAACCAAAGGCTGATAGTGCAGCTCGAACTCCTGCACCTCGATGGCGCGGCGCAGGTCAAGCTCCAGCCTGCGCCGTGCTTGCAGCAGGGCGTCCATGCTCGAGTCGAACATGCGGAACAAGCCGCGTCCATCCGCCTTGGCACGATACAGCGCCATGTCCGCCATCTTGAGGATGTCAGTGGCATCTGCCGTGTCAGCCGGGGCAAGCGCGAGACCGACGCTGGCGCCGATCGAAATCTGATGAGGGTCGAGGTTGTACGGCTCGGAAAGCGCCTCGACTATTCTGCCTGCGAGCACGTTGGCGTCGGCGGCCCGCTCCAGTGGGGTCTGGATGATCGCAAACTCATCACCTCCAAGCCTGGCCACCGTATCGGTGCTGCGCAAACAGCCGCGCAGCCGGCCAGCGACGGCATGCAGCAACGCGTCGCCCACCGGGTGGCCATAAGTGTCATTCACCTGCTTGAAGCGGTCGAGGTCCAGGCACAACACCGCCAGCTTCGTACCGTAGCGCTGCACATGGGCCAGTGCCTGCTCCAGGCGTTCGGCAAAGAGCGCCCGGTTGGGCAACCCGGTCAATGCATCATGCAAGGCGAGGCGCTGCGCTTCCTCACGGGACCGTGCCAGGTCGGCGGTGATGCCTTGGACAATCCTGATCGCCGCCGTCATGACCAGCACGAGCAGGCCAATGCCGACGAGGGCGGACGCCATGATCATCTGCTTCGCCTGGGTCGCCGTCTTTGCTGCTTGATTGCGGACCTGCATCACCGCTGCATGCAACACTTCCCGCAAGTCGTCCATCATCGTCTCGATCTCGGAGAACTCGCGCCTGAAGCGCTCGAAGTTCGCGGAGCCGGCCGCGGTGTCACTCAGCGCCAACTCAACTGCCTGTTCCCCAGCGGGAGCAAACTTCGCGGCGAGTTCAGCTATTGCAACGTAGTCGTCGTGCAACCTCAAAGGCAGTGGAAGCGCCAGGTTTTCAGAAATGCCTGTGTTCATCTTCTCGATATGATGACGCAGCTCTATGCGGATGACTTCGCTGCCTTCCTTGTTGGTGCCGTCGGAGTGCAGCAAAGCCCGCAGCACGTCAGTGCGGACCGAGTCCATGAAGTTGTCCGCGTCGGTGTGGTTGTGGGATGCTTGCTCCAAAACCATCACGCGCTGACGGGCGTCCAACTGACGTCCAATGCCAAGCAGCCCTAACCCTGCCAGCATTGCGGCGATCAAGACGCTGAGGGCGCCCAGGCTGACCAGCACGGTCCGGATGGAAAAGAAGGATAGCCTCGCCGATTGCGTTCCGTTCCGGTCCATCTTTCTGTAAGCGGGTCCGTATGATGCTGTCATGCGGACACTGGATAGCGGAACAGGCTTAACGCCATCTTTATCGCATTACGCTCCACTGCCGCTTTGACCTTCCGCCTTGTCCCAGACGCCGAATTCACTGAAACAGGACGAAATCGTAACAAATGCAGCCGGCAAACGCAAGCATCTTAGGACGTTTCCATCCCTGGCGTGCACGCCGGCTCCTGCGGCATCGCCCGTTCGCAGCGCTCGTGCTGCTGGTCGGCGCACCTACTGCCGGGCTGGCCGGGGCTATGTTGCTGGTGGGCCTGCTGCTGTCTGCCCCAAGCCGCGCGGGGGTCGGGTCGCCGCCCGGCAACGGCGCCGCTGTTCAAGCTGCTGCTGCCGATCCTGGGCGTGCGGCCGGCTGATCTGCGGCCGGTGGACCGGATCGGCGAGGTGAGGGCGCCTGTCCTCGTGGCGGCGGGAACCACGGATGACCGCACCACGCTGGCGGAGTCGCAGGACTTGTTCGCCCATGTGAGCACGCTGGGCACGTTCTGGCCGGTGCCCGGCGCTGGGCACGAAGACCTGCAACGGTTCGATCCCGTGGGATATCAACGTGTCGTGCTGGCCTTTCTGGAGCAACACCTGCGGCAGGCGCCGCAGGTCCGCTAACGTCCGGCGGCCTTGGCCTCGGCCCAGTGGGCTTCCATCTGATCCAACGACGCATCAGCCGGCAGCAGCCCGGCGTCGGCCAGCCGGTCCTCGACAAAGCGGAACCGGCGGCTGAACTTGGCGCAGGCGGCGGTCAGGCACGCCTCGGGGTCCACGCCCAGCTTGCGCGCCAGGTTGGCGGCGACGAACAGCAGGTCGCCCATCTCGTCGGCGATGCGGGCCGGGTCGGCGCCGGGCAGCTCGGCCTGCAGCTCGGCGACTTCCTCGTCCAGCTTGGCCAGGACAGCAGGCGGGTCGGGCCAGTCGAAGCCGACGCGGGCCGCGCGGCTGGTCAGCTTCTCGGCCAGGGTGAGGGCCGGCAGTCCGGCGGTCACGCCATCCAGCACGCCGGATTGCTGCCGCGCCGCACGCTCGGCCTGCTTCTGCGCCTCGTAATCTCCAGCCGGGGCGTCCGTGCCGGTGGCGAAGACGCGGGGATGGCGACGGATCATCTTGTCGGCAATGCCGCGCGCCACGTCGGCAAACGCGAAGGCGCCGGCTTCCTCGGCCATGCGGGCGTGATAGACTACCTGTAGCAGGAGGTCGCCCAGTTCATCCGGCAGCGATGCCATGTCACGCCGGGCGATGGCGTCGGCGACCTCGTAGGCTTCCTCGATCGTGTAAGGTGCGACGGTCTCAAAGGTCTGCACCTGGTCCCAAGGGCAGCCGGCAGACGGGTCGCGGAGTCGGACCATGACATCGAGGAGGCGAGCGAGTTCGGCCTGGGCTGGCGAGGTCTCAGACACGTACCATTCTCATATACCCCAAAGACGCAGAATGCATATTATGGAAAATAAGACGTCCGTAGCCTTGGATTTGGGCGAGCGGCTTCATTGCGGAACCTCCAGCACCAGGCCGTCATGGGCGGGCTGGATGTGCGGCGGCAGTTGCGCGGTCAGCCACACCCAGTCCACGTCATAGCCCATGTGCGTCAGCACCACGCGGCGCGGCTGCAGCCGATCCGTCCAGGCCAGCACCTGCTTCAGGTTGGCGTGGGTCTTGTGGGGCTGCCGCTGAAAGCAGTCCACGATCCAAGTGTCCACGCCGGCCAGCGCCTCGAATGCTGCATCGTCCAGTGTGGCCACGTCCGTCGAATAGCCGAAGCCGCCCACGCGCAGGCCGAGCGTCGGCAGGAAGCCGTGATCCTGCTCGAACAGCCGCACGCGCAGTCCGGCCGTCTCGACCGTGTCGCCAGCCGCGACCTGCCGCGGCACCAGCACCGGCCGGAAGAAGTACGGCGGCGTCCAGGGCTGGAACGCGTAGTCGAACCGCTTGTCCAGTTCCGTCAACGTGCGCTCGGTAGCATAGGCGTCCAGCGGACGCCCGGCGATACGGTTCAGGATGCGAACGTCGTCAATGCCCAGGACGTGGTCGGCATGGGCATGGGTGAACAGGATTGCGTCCACCCGCGGCACGGCGCAGTCCAGCAGTTGCTGGCGCATGTCGGGCGACGTGTCCACCAGCAGCCGCTCGCCGCCGGGTCCCTCGATGACAATGCTGGACCGGGTGCGGCGGTTGCGCGGCTCGTTGGGATCGCAGGCGCCCCAATCGCCACGGCCGTCCGCGCCGCCGAGCTGCGGGACGCCGGCGGACCCGCCGCATCCCAGGATGGTGACGCGCAGCACCCCTAAGCCGTACGTGCGAACAGGCGGCGGAAGTTCGTGGTCGTCAAGCCGGCCAGCGCCTCGGGCGGCATCCCCCGCACCTCGGCCAGCACCGCGGCAGTCTTGGCGACCCAGGCGGGTTCGTTGCGTTTGCCGCGATGCGGGACGGGGGCCAGGTAGGGCGCGTCGGTCTCGACCAGCAGCCGTTCCGCCGGCACGTCGCGCGCCATGTCCCGCAGCTCCGCGGATTTCGGGAAGGTCAGCATTCCGGAGAAGCTGACGTAGCTGCCAAGCCCCAGCGCCACGTCCAGCAGGCCACGCCCGGAACTGAAGCAGTGCAGCAGCAGCGCATAAGGCCCGCCCGCATCCCATTCTTCCTGCAGGATACGTGCGATGTCCTCATCGGCGCTGCGGGCGTGGATCGCCAGCGGCAGGCCAGTCAGGCGGGCAGCGCGGATGTGCTGGCGGAAGCTGGCCTGCTGCGCATCACGCGGTGACAGGTCGTAGTGATAGTCCAACCCCGACTCGCCGATGCCGATCACGCGCGGGTCGCCCGCCAGGGCCGCGATGTCGGCCGCGTCCGCCACCGGGCCTTCGCCGGCATTGTGGGGATGCACGCCGACCGTGCACCACACGCCGGGACGCCGGGTCATGGCGATCAGCTCCGGCGCCTGGGACAGCCGGGTGCTGATCGTCACCACCTCCCCTACCCCGGCGTCCGCCGCCCGGGCCAGCACGGCGTCCAGCTCGTCCCCGAACGTGTCGAGGTGGCAATGCGAGTCGATCAGCATGGGCGAGTCGATCGGCATGAAATATTACGCCGCCTCCACATGGCGCGGGAACACGCCCTGCGGCGCCGGCAGCACGGCCCCGGCCGGCAATGGAACCGCCAGGGACGCCAGGGTGCGCGCGTCGTCCGGCACGGCGAGCTGGTCCAGCATCCGGCCCATGCTGCCCGGCATGAACGGCTGCAGCACCGTCGCCACCGCACGTATGGCGTCGGCCAGCACGCCCAGCACCGCCGCCATGCGGGCCGGATCGGTCTTGCGCAGCGCCCAGGGCGCCTGATGGTCAATGTAGGCGTTGGCAGCGCGTATCACCCGCCAAACCTCCTCCAGGGCGTCGCTGAAACCAAGCCGCGCCATGTGGCCGCGCACCAGGCCCGGCAACGCGGCGGCGGCATCCAGCAGCGCCGCATCGTCCGGCGTCGGCGCACCGCGCTCCGGCAGCACGCCGCCCAGGTTCTTCGCCACCTGGCTCAGCGTGCGCTGCGCCAGGTTGCCCAGGTCGTTCGCCAGCTCCACGTTCATGCGGCGCACCAGGGCCGCGTCGCTGTAGTCGCCATCATTGCCGAACGGCACCTCCCGCAGCAGGAAGTAGCGCACGGCATCCAGGCCATAGGTCCGCACCAGCGCCGCCACGTCTATGGCGTTGCCGAGCGACTTGCTCATCTTCTCGCCGCCAGCCGTCCACCAGCCGTGCCCGAACACCGTGCGCGGCACCGGCAGGCCGGCCGACATCAGGAAGGCCGGCCAATACACCGCATGGAACCGGATGATGTCCTTGCCCACGAGGTGGACATCCGCCGGCCAGAACGGCCACCGCGGCGCGTCCTCGTCAGGCCAGCCAAGCGCCGATATGTAGTTGGTCAGCGCGTCCAGCCACACATACATGACATGGCTGGGATCGCCCGGCACCT
>DASWOJ010000117.1:0-1937 GCA_036398775.1 Acetobacteraceae bacterium | reverse complement strand
CACCGTCAAAGGCCCATCCCAGGCTTTCGCCGCGGCACCAGCGGCGCAGCCGGGTGCCGGCGCCGTCCTTGCCACGCTGGCCAAGCATGACGGAAACCCCGGCGATGCCACGGATGCCGGCGGGCATGGAGAGCTGCAGGGCGATGGCCCGTCCCAAACGCTCGTCCTCGTTGCTGTCGAGGTCACCTTGCCCGTCCGAGAGGATTAGCCCGCGGACGAACGCCTTGAGGAAGGCGGCATCTTCCGGGGTGCCGTGCAGGCCGCGCAGCGGCGCCAGGCCGGAGGGCTTGCCGGACGGCAGCACCAGGTAGGAGCCGCCTGCGGCGCGGATGGCGATGGACAGGCCGAAATCCTTGTCCACCACGACGACGCGGGTTGCCGGATTGCGGAGTGCCAGCAAGCACACGCTACCTAACAGCGAGGTCTTGCCCGAGCCTCCCGGTCCGATCAGCAGGGCGTTGCCCTGGTCCTCCGCCGGAGTGGTGGCGGACGCCTGGACCTGGAAATGGAAGGCATACTCAGTGTCGCTGGTCGTGCGGAACATGATGACCGGCGCACCCCAGCGGCCCTTGTAGGTGCCGCGGGGGACGTTGTGCCGCGCCGCCATGGCAGTCGCGTTGATGCTTTTGGCCAGGCCAGGCCGCGGGCGCCAGCGGGCGTTGCCGGGAAGCTGGGCGTAGAAGGCGGGCTTGAGCGCGTCGGTTTCGCGGATGGCGGTCACGCCGGCATCCGACAGCAGGTTCTGGACCTGGGACACCCGGGCGTCCAGGTCGGCCAGGGAAGCGGCGCGCACCGCGGCGGAGAAGCCGTGCAGCACATAGACGCTGCGCCCGCTCATCACGTCGTCCTCGTCCTGCTGCAGTTCCTCGATCTGGCTGCGCGCGGCGTCGTTGCCGCTCTGCATCTGCTTCACGCGCCGGTCAATGGTGCCGAGGGCGTGCGCCTTCTGCCGGAACCAGGTCGAGTTAGTCAGCGTGATCGGGAACGGCACCTGGCGAAGTGCTGTGAACATCACGGGGGATGTGCGCGCGGGGTAATCCTTGAAGGAAAGCAGGGCTGCGAACAACGGCTGGCCTTCGCCGGCAATCTGCATCTCCCGCTGCCCGAAGATCGCCCGTTCCGGCAGGATCAGGTGTCCCAGGCGTCCCATGGTCAGGCCGAGCGGACGGAAGCGCCCGGTCATGACCAAGTGCATCGCTTCCGCAATCTCGGAAAACACGACGCCGTCCGTCTCGCGGAGGGCCAGCCGGCGGGCGCCGTAGCGGGCCAGGCCTGCATCCATCTTGCCCAGCACGGTTTCGAAGTCCTCGACCGCCCGTCCGTCGCACGACGCACGGCTGCGCGAGCGGCCCAGCAGGGCGCCGAAGCCGCTGCGGATCGTGTCGGCAGGGCGCATCACCACGGTCAGGAACAGGTCGTTGCGGTAGAGCGATCCAGCGCCCTGCGCGTCCCGGTATGCGGCATCGAACCGGGCAGCGAACCAGTTGGGGATCACCGGCAGGGTGGCCATGTCCTGCCGATCCTGGCGCACGAAATGGTCCCACAGCTCAATGCGGGGGTCGGAGACGTTACGCGCCATCTGGTTGTCGCGCAGGTGGGCGGCGGCGACGGCCCGCGCGCCGGCCAGCTCCGCAGCCATGCCGGCCAGGTGGAAGGTGGCGGACATGGCGCCGTCGTCATGGACGGCGATCCCCGGCGTCCAGTGGCCGACGTGGGGCAGAAACCTGGCGTGGTCGGCGTCAGAGGGCATGGCTACGAGTGCCCAGGGGATCGGTGGTGACACCGCCCCAGCGGGAGCGGTCAGCGAACATCGCCCCCGACAGCAGCGCCAGCAGCAGCACGCGGGGACGGTTGTGGTCGCGCGCGACCAACAGGCGGCCCAGGCCGGTCAGAGGCAGGATCAGCCCCATCCAGAAGGGATTGCTGGTCACGGTCAT
>DASWOJ010000116.1:0-2475 GCA_036398775.1 Acetobacteraceae bacterium | reverse complement strand
GTCGTGCCGTTGCCGGTCAGGTTGTTGATGGCGCCGACCAGGTTGACGTGGACCTCGGCCTTGTCGCCGCGATAGCCGACATCGCCGTAGATCTGGCGCAGTTGGGACGGCGAATGGTCCCGCCAGCCGTCTTCGTTCAGCGCGGTCCCGGCGATGTAAGCGGCGGTGTTGCCGGACTGCACGCCATACTGCGCCGACCCCTGGATGCGGCCGAACGACCCGCCCGACAGCTCCAGCTGCGCGCCGTGGTAGGTGAAGCCGTCCTTCAGCTTGACGCTGATCGCGCCGCCCAGGGCGTTGAGGCCGAAAGCCGGGTTGGGACCTGCGACCTCGATCCGGTCCACGGCGATGTCGGGGATCAGGTCCCAGTTCACGGTGTCGCCGAACGGCTGGTTGAACCGGGTGCCGTTCAGGTAAACCGCCAGCCCCTGGGCGTTGCCCACCAGCGGCGACGCCTCGAAGCCGCGGTAGAGCAGGTTCGGCTGGAACTCGTTGCCCTGGGCCTGGTTGATGGTGATGTTGCCAATACGCTCGTCGAGCGCACGCAGCGCGCTGGCTGGGCCGGTGCGCTGCAGGTCCTGCTGCCGCAGGATGCCGGTGTTGACGGGCACCTTGCCGCGTTCGATCTCCGACCCGGCAAGCGGGGCGGTCACGACCACCTCCATCTCCACCGGCGCCTCTGCCGGGACAGGCGCCGCAGCGGGGACGGGTTGGGCAGCGACCGCATACGGCAGCACCCCGGACAGGGCAACTGCCCCCCAGCGCATTCTCATTGAACCTTCCCTCATCCCAGCCCTTTGTTGGATGCGAGTAGGCCCGAGTATCCCGGCCGTGCCTATGGCAAGGCTTCCCGATCTCGCCGGAAAACTTTCCCGATCTTCGTTCCGGAGCGGCGGGCGGCTAGCATGGCGGCAGGAGGAGCCTGCCCATGTCGCTGCGGACCCGGTTGATTGCGTCCATCATGCTCGTGCTGCTCGTAAGCCTGGGCGTGGGCGGCTTGTCTGCGGGCTGGACCGCGGCCCGGTCGGTGCGCAACGAGATGCAGGCGGCGCTCGGGGTTGGCGAGCAGGCCGTCCAGCACGGGCTTGACGACCTGCCGGGGTCGCACGAGCAGTCGGCCGACCTTGCCCGGCTGGTGCAGGCCTTCAACGGCGACCGCCACCTGCGCGCCACGCTGGTTGATGCTGCCGGGCGCACGCTCGTCGCATCGGTGCTTCCCCGGCCGGCACAGCCTGCGCCCGGCTGGTTTGTGCGCCTGGTGGCCCCTGCCCTGCCGGCCCGGCGAGTACCGGTGGAGACGGGTGTCGAGACAGGGGTGGAAATGGGAGTGGAACGCAGCGTGGTCGTGCTGGAGGCCGAGCCGCTGAACGAGGCCGGGGAGGTTTGGACCCAGCTGCGGGACAGCATGGCGGTCCTGGCCCTGTTCTGTGGGCTGAGCATCGTGCTGGTCAGCCTCGTCGCAGGCAGTGCCCTGCGGCCATTGAAGCGGATTTCGGCAGCACTCGCCGCGGTTGGCGACGGGGAATATGCCGTCCGGCTGCCCAATGCCGGCACACCGGAGCTGGCCGGGCTGACGTTCGGCTTCAACGCGATGGTCATGCGCCTGGGGGCCGCAGAGGCGCAGAACCGCCGCCTGCATGAGCAGCTCGTCACGTTGCAGGAAGAGGAGCGCGCCGACCTCGCCCGCGACCTGCACGACGAGGTCGGTCCGTTCCTGTTCACGGTCGCCCTCGACGCGGCAGCCATCGAACAGGCGGCGGCGGCAGGACTGCACGGCGCCATACCGGAGCGCGCCCTGGCGATCCGGGAAGCGGTCGGCCACATGCAGAGGCATGTCAGGGCCATGCTGAAGCGCCTGCGGCTGGCAAGCCCGGTCGAGATCGGCCTTGCACCGGCGCTTGGCAACCTGGTGGCCTTCTGGAAGGCGCATCGGCCCGCGGTCGCCTTTGCGCTCGAGGTCGCAGCGGACGAAGACTCCCTAGACGAGGCCACGAAGGCCGTCATCTACCGGGTGGCGCAGGAAGGCCTGAGCAACGCCGTCCGGCATGGGCATCCCGGCAGGATCGAGATTGCCGTGGTCTTCGGAGACGACGGCAGCGTGGTTGCACGCGTGTCTGACGACGGCATCGGAATGGCGGACGTCAACGAGCCAGGGTTTGGGCTGGCCGGCATGCGCGAGCGCGCCGTGGCGCTCGGCGGCAGCCTGCATGTCGCGGGCGGACCTGGCGTCACCGGCTGCACGGTGACGGCGCGGCTGCCGTGCCGGGACCCGGAGGATGGCGCCCGGCCCACGGCGGCGGCGGCATGAAGGTCCTGGTCGTGGACGACCATACCGTCGTCCGTGCCGGGCTGCGGCGCCTGATGGCCGCCTTGCCTGACATGGAGATCAGCGAAGCGGCGGACGGGCGCGAGGCGCTGGCGCTGGTGCGGTCCGAGCAGCCCGGCATGGTGCTGCTCGACCTCAACCTGCCGGGG
>DASWOJ010000115.1:0-13264 GCA_036398775.1 Acetobacteraceae bacterium | reverse complement strand
TGGACCCGTCCCGCACCGCCCTGGTCGTGGTGGACATGCAGAACGGCTTCATGGACGACGCCGTCGGCCACGCCGTCTGCCCGGCCGCCCGCGACATCGTGCCCGAGGTCAACCGCTTGGCCGCGGCGACGCGCAGGTCCGGCGGCGGCGTGTTCTGGATCAAGAACACCTTCAACGCCGACAGCGCCCGCGAATGGTCCGTCATGCAGGACATGGCGACCCCGGAAGGCCGCCGCCGCCGCGCCGCCTCCATGTCCGAGGGCACGCCAGGCCACGCGCTATGGCCGGCGCTGGAGGTGCGCCCGGAGGACGAGGTGCTGCCGAAATACCGCTATAGCGCCTTCCTGCCCGGCGCGTCCGACCTGCCGGGGCGCCTGCGCGTTCGCGGCTTCGACACCGTGCTGATCACCGGCACCGTCACCAACGTATGCTGCGAGTCCTCGGCGCGCGACGCCATGATGACGAACTTCCGCGTGGTGATGGTCAGCGACGGCAACGCCGCCATGACCCCGGCCGAGCACGACGCCTCATTGATCTCGCTGTATCTGTCGTTCACCGACCTGATGGACACCGACATGGTGATCGAGCGCCTGGGCCGCCGGGCAGCCCAGGCGGCCCACGCGGCATAACGCCGGCCACCATCTGCCGTGACCCCGTCCCGTCACCACGGGCCGTTTGCGGCGTCACGGTCCAGGACCGGCCCCCACCGTCCCATAAGCCGCCGCGTCACTGCACCCCCCGCAATGACGGACGGGTCAAACAGGAAACCGGCCCGCCCCAGGCACTAGAGGAGGACCCATGCCAGACGCCCCATTCCCAAACGACACGTTCGTTGACGCAACCGTGGCGATGATCGCCACCTGGCACGGCGTGCATCCCCCCAACGACGCCGCGCTCCGCATGGTGGCCGACCTCCGCAAGATCATCGCCGACTTCGAAGCCCAGCGCGGCGCCCTGCTGTTCGAGGACGAGCCGTCCAGCTTCGAGGCCGCCCTGCTGGACGCCGCGGCACCGGAGCACATGCCATGAGCACCGTGCTGGACCTGGCCGACCTGTCCCTGGTGGACGCGGCGGAGGCGGTCCGCAAGCGCGAGGTTTCCTCCGTCGCGCTGCTGGAGGCATGCCTGCAGGAGCTGGACGCCCACGAGGCCCAGGTGAATGCAACGATCTGGGTGGACCGCAACGCGGCCTATGCCTCGGCCCAGGCGGCGGATGCGGCGCTCGCCGCCGGCGCCACCCCGGGTCCGCTGCACGGCCTGCCGCTGGCGCACAAGGACATGTACTACCAGGCCGGCCGCGTCTCGACCTGCGGCTCAGAAATCCGGCGCGGCTTCGTGCCGAAAATAACGGCCACCGTGATCGCCCGCATGGCCGCCGCCGGAGCCTTCGCATACGCCGGCCTGAACATGGCGGAGTACGCGCAGAACGGCACCGGCCACAACCGCCACTATGGCGACTGCCGCAATCCCTGGAACCCCCCCTACATCACCGGCGGTTCCTCCAGCGGCTCCGGCGCGGCCCTGGCAGCCCGCTTCACCTATGCCGCGCTGGGATCGGACACCGGCGGCTCCATTCGCCTCCCGGCCAGCGCCAACGGCGTAACTGGCCTCAAACCAACGCAAACCCGCGTCAGCCGCTACGGCGTAATGCCGCTATCGTTCTCCGCCGACAACGTGGGTCCGCTGACCCGCAGCGCCCGCGACTGCGCCAGGGTCATGAGCGTCATCGCCGGCCACGACCCGCACGACCCGACCAGCGCCGACGTGCCGGTGCCGGACTACGAGGCCGCGCTGAACGGCGACCTGCGCGGCGTGCGGGTGGGCGTGCCGCAGACCTACTTCCTGGACGGCGTGGACCCGGCAGTCCTGACGGCGTTCGAGGCTGCGCTGGACGTCCTGGCCGGGCGCGGCGCGTCCCTGGTGCGCCTGCCGCTGCCGCTGATGGACGCCGTGACCACCTACGTCGCCGTCATCTCCCGGGTGGAGGGGGCAACGATCCACGCCGCCTCCATGCGCGACCGTCCGCAGGACCTGGCGACCCACATCAACGCCCGCGTGTTCGCAGGCTACGCCATCCCCGGCGCCTACTACGTCGAGGCGCTAAGCCGCCGCGGCCCGGTACTGCGCGCCTTCGCGTCCGAGGTGTTCGGCCAGGTGGACATCCTGGCGTCGCCCACCATACGCACCTGCCTCCCCACCTTGGCGGCAACGGACATAGACGCGGGGCCGCCAGGGACGGAGGCCATCGCCCTGGGCATCTCCGCCAATACCCGTCCATTCAACTACCTCGGCCTGCCGGCCCTGAGCGTCCCGTGCGGCTTCGACCCGAACGGCCTGCCCATCGGGTTGCAGCTCGCCGCACGACCCTTCGCCGAGGCGCTGCTGCTGCGCGCCGGCGACGCCTACCAGCGCGACACGGACTGGCACGCACGCCGGCCCGCCATTGGAGAATACCGGACATGAGCGACGACGCGGCCCTGATGAACGAGATGGAGATGCTGGCCCGCTACGCCGGCCTGGACATCCCCGAGGACAGGAAGGCGACCTTGCTGCAGGGCTTCAAGGACCTGCGCCAGATGCAGGCGCAACTGCGCCAGCCGCGCGACGCCACGCACGAGCCGGCCAGCACCTACTCGATCCTCAGCGTCACGCGGGGGCTGTAGGATGGAACTGCACGAGCTTTCCATCGCCGACGCCGGCGCCCGCCTGCGCGACGGCACGGTAACTGCCGCGGCATTGGCCGAGGACGCGCTGTCCCGCATCGCCGCCATTGACCCGGCCATTGACAGCTTCATCACCGTGACCGCCGAGCGCGCCCGCGCCGACGCCGCCGCGGCCGACCAGGACTTCGCCGCCGGGGTGGACCGCGGACCCATGCAGGGCGTGCCCTATGCGCTGAAGGACATCTACGACACCGCGGGCATCCGGACGACCTGCCACTCCAAGCTGCGCCTGCATAACGTGCCGGAGCGTGACAGCGTGGTCGCAGCGCGTTTCCGCGCGCAGGGCGGCGTGCTGCTGGGCAAGGTCGCCACCCACGAGTTCGCCCTGGGCGGCCCCTCCTTCGACCTGCCGTTCCCCCCGGCGCGCAACCCCTGGAACCCCGAGCACATCCCCGGCGGCTCCTCGTCCGGCTCCGGCGCGGCGGTGGCTGCCGGCCTGGTCCGCATGGCGATGGGATCGGACACCGGAGGCTCCATACGCGGCCCCGCCGCCTACTGCGGCACCGTCGGCCTGAAACCCACCTACGGCCTGGTGTCCCGCCGCGGCGTATTCCCGCTCTCCACCACCCTGGACCATTGCGGCCCGCTGAGCTGGACGGTGGAGGACAGCGCGGTCGCCCTGCAGGTGATCGCCGGCTACGACCATCTGGACCCGGCCAGCGTGGACCTGCCCGTCCCCGACTACCGCGCCGGCCTCCGGGACGGAGTGGAGGGCCTGCGGATCGCCCTGCCGCGCCACTTCTACCGGGACGCCGAGGGCCTGTCGCCCGAGGTCGCCGCCTCCATTGACCAGGCCGCCGAAACCCTGTCCCGCCTGGGCGCCGTGGTCGAGGAAGTCACGCTGCCTCCCTACGAGCAGTTCAACGCCTGCGGCCGGGTCATCATGTTCGCCGAGGCCTATGCGATCCACGAGCAGGACTTCCAGCAGCGCCCGCTCGACTTCGCCCTGCTAACCTACCTCCGCATGGTGCTGGGCGCATTCATCACCAGCGCCGACCTGCACCAGGCGATGCGGCTGCGGCGCGAGCTGGCGGTGGCGGTGAACCGGCAGTTGCTGACCCACGACGCGCTGATCGCCGCCACGGCCCTCGCGCCGGCGCCGCGCTTCGCCGACTTCGTGCCCGGCATCCTGCCCAACTGGCCCATCCAGACCATGCCGTTCAACGTCACCGGCAACCCGGCCCTGTCGGTGCCGACCGGGTTCTCGGCCACCGGCCTGCCCCTAGGGATGCAAATCGTCGGCCGCGCCTTCGACGAGGCGACCGTGCTGCGCATCGGCGCGGCATTCGAGGCCGCGACCGGCCTGCATGGACGGCGCCCGTCCCTGGCGCAGGCCGCGCCGCAAGGCCGCGCCCCCGCAGCAAGAAGCTCCGTATCCGCGTAACGGCGGGGGCTTAGCGGGGCTGCGACGTTAAGGGAGGTCAAGAAGGCCGATGCTTCGTCAGGCGCGATCATTCATGCTGCGCCTGACGCAAAACGCCCAGACCAAGAGGTCGTTAGTGTGACTTAACCTGACTGAACATGGCGTGATGCGCTGGGCCGCCTCGTGCTCTCTAGCGTGATTGCGAAAGAGGCCCGCCATGTCCGCCGCCACGTCCGACGTTAACCCTGCCGAGATCACTCCTGATGAGGTCGCATACCTCACCCACTGGGCCCAGGCGAACAAGCTTGCGGTCACCGTGGCATCGGCAGGGGCCGCACTCGCTGATGAGGTCGCCCTTGTTGACGCCGTTTCCGCCCAGGCAACCTGGACCATGCACCGGGCGGTGGGGCACCTTTGGCTGTCGCTCAGGGAGGACCGGGTAGTGCCGGACTGCCGCGGCTGGACGGTGGCGGTCGCCTCGGTCGAGGAGGCAACAAGCCGGATCGCGGACGCCTCCGCGCGTGTCTGGCACTAGCTTACCGCTTCCCCACCAACGCAACCCCAGCAGAACGCCCAAACCGCACCGCCCGCACCAGCGCGGCTCAGAAGCTGCTGCGCATGACGATGTTCTCCAGCGCCTCCTGCCGCCCGCTCCGAGGCCGCGGCCCGGCGCCCGCCTCTGCCGCGTGATCCGCCAGGTCCGGCAGGCTCATGCCGCCGGACAGTATCCCAACGCCAAGCGGCCCATCCCACCCGGCATAGCGCCGTCCGCGCGCCTCGTCCAAACCGCCGTCAACCGTGATCCGCTCCGCGATCAGCAGCGCGCGCGCCATCGTGTCCACCCCGCCGACATGGGCGTGCAGCAGGTCCTCGGCATCTATGCTCTGACGCCGTATCTTGGCATCGAAGTTGAAGCCGCCGTTGCCCAGCCCGCCAGCCCGGACCACCTCCAGCACCGCCAGCGACAGGTCCTGCGCGTTCGTCGGGAACTGGTCGGTGTCCCAGCCATTCTGCGGATCGCCGCGGTTCATATCCACCGATCCAAGCACGCCGAGCGCCGCCGCAGTGGCGATCTCATGCTCGAAGCTATGGCCGGCCAGGGTCGCATGGTTCGCCTCGACATTCAGCTTCACCTCGCCCAGCAGCTTGTGCCGGGCCAGGAAGCCATGGACCGTGGCGACGTCGCGGTCATACTGGTGCTTCGTCGGCTCCATCGGCTTCGGCTCGACCAGGATGGTGCCGGCAAAGCCGATCCGGTGCTTGTGCTCCACCACCAGGTTCAGGAACCGCCCAAGCTGCGCATCCTCACGCGCCAGGTCCGTGTTCAGCAGCGTGTCGTAGCCCTCGCGGCCCCCCCACAGCACATAGTTGCTGCCGCCAAGCCGATGCGTCGCCTCAAGCGCATGCTTCACCTGACCAGCGGCATAGGCGAACACCTCCGGGTCCGGACTCGTCGCCGCGCCAGCCATGTAGCGGGGATGGCTGAACAGGTTCGCGGTGCCCCACAGCAGACGGACGCCCGTGCGCCGCATATGCCCCTCGACATGCGCCAGCACCGCATCGAGGTTGGCGTTGCTGTCCCGCAGGCTGGCGCCCTCCGGTGCGACATCGCGGTCGTGGAAACAAAAGAACGGCAGGCCGAGACGCTCAAGGAAGGCGAACGCCGCATCCGCCTTCTGCAGCGCCGCCGCCATCGGCTCCCCGGCGAACCAGGGCCGCTCCTGCGTCGGCGCGCCAAACGGGTCCATCCCATTCGCGACGAACGAGTGCCAGTAGGCCACGGCCGGCCGCAGCCAGTCCTCCATCGAACGGCCCAGCACCATGCGCCCCTTGTCATAGTAGCGCAGCGCAAACGGTCCAGTGGCGTCCGGGCCCTCGAAGCGGACATAGGGCAGGTGGTCGAACGCTGTCATGGCTGGCATCCAAACTCGGAGAAGAAGCGTCTCAGCGCTGGGCGGCGGCCCCGGACGGCGGCCCGGCCCAGCAGCAGGCGGCCGGCCCGCGCCGCACCCCGCCCGCCCCAGCACGGCCGGGGCGGAGCATCGCCCGCCGATGCCGTAACCTGGCAAAACGGGCTGGCGCCAGCAGCCGCGAGGACCGCCCCGGCGCCGAACGCAATGGCGCACGACATCAAGCGTCGAGCCCAGTCCAAGCGGAGTCCGCCCGGGCCGAGGCAAGCGCCGCCGCAATGAACCGCATCCCGCGCAGGCCGTCCTCCAACCCAGGCGTCAGCAGGCACGCCGGATCGGGCTCGCGGCCCTCGATGCGGGCGCTGATCTGCTCCGCCGTATCGCGGTAAAGCTGCGCGAACCCCTCCAAGTAGCCCTCCGGATGTCCGGCCGGTATCCGGCTCGCGTGCGCCGCGGCAGCGCCCGCGCCCGCCCCAGCCCGGCGGATCAGTTGCGGCGGCTCGCCGAGCTGGGTGAACAGCAGGTGGTTCGGCTGCTCCTGCGACCAGTCCAGCCCGCCGGTCTCCCCATAAACCCGCAGCCGCAACGCGTTCTCGTTCCCCGGCGCAACCTGCGACGACCACAGCATCCCGCGCGCACCGCCGGCGAAGCGCAGCATCATATGCGCGTTGTCATCCACCTTGCGCCCGGCAACGAAGCTCGCCAGGTCGGCGGCGACGCCCTCGCACCGCAGGCCGCTCACGAACTCGGCCAGGTTGAACGCGTGGGTGCCGATGTCGCCGGTGCATCCGGCCGCGCCGCTGCGGTCCGGATCGGTGCGCCAGGACGCCTGCTTGTGCCCGGTGTCCTCCAGGCTGGTCGTCAGCCAGTCCTGCGGATACTCGACCTGCACCACGCGGACCGCCCCCAGCCTCCCCGCCGCGACCATCTCGCGCGCCTGCCGCACCATCGGGTAGCCGGTATAGTTGTGCGTCAGCGTGAACACGACGCCGCTCCGCCGCACCGCAGCCGCCAGCGCCAGCGCGTCCTCAAGCCGGTGGGTCATCGGCTTGTCGCAGATCACGTGGATGCCGCGCTCCGCAAACGCCTGCGCCGGCGCGGCGTGCATGTGGTTCGGCGTAACCACGGCGACCACGTCTATCCCATCGGCACGCCCAGCCTCGCGCTCCGCCATCTCCGCGAACCCGGCATAGCTGCGGTCCCGCGCGATGTGCAGCTCGGCGGCGCTGGCATGGGCGCGCGCCGGGTCGGATGACAGCGCCCCGGCCACCAGCTCATACCGGTCGTCCAGCCGCGCCGCGATCCGGTGCACCCCGCCGATGAACGCCCCCTGGCCGCCGCCGACCATGCCGAGCCGCAGCCGCCGCGCGGCCCCGCCACCTCCCGTTCCCTCGCCCGCTGTTCCCGCGCCCGCCATCTCAGCCGATCCCCAGCATCGCGCGGTTCGCCGCCTGGTCGGTGCCGCTCGCAGCGAAGTCGTCGAAGGCCCGGGCCGCCACCTCGATGACGTGCGACGCGATGAACGGCGCACCCTCTGCAGCGCCCTGTTCGCTGTCCTTTATGCAGCACTCCCACTCAAGCACCGCCCACCCGTCGAAACCGTACTGCGACAGCTTGGAAAAGATGCCGCCAAAGTCCACTTGGCCGTCCCCCAGGGAGCGGAACCGCCCGGCACGGTTCACCCAGGGCTGGAACCCGGAGTAAACCCCCTGCCGCCCGCTCGGGTTGAACTCCGCGTCCTTCACGTGGAACATCCGGATGCGCTGGTGGTAGATGTCGATGAATTGCAGGTAGTCGAGCTGCTGCAGCAGGAAATGGCTGGGATCATACAGGATGTTGGCGCGCGGGTGGTTGCCGACCCGCTCCAGGAACATCTCGTAGGTGACGCCGTCGTGCAGGTCCTCGCCCGGATGCAGCTCGTAGCAGACGTCCACCCCCGCCGCGTCGAAGGCGTCCAGGATCGGCCGCCACCGCTGCGCCAGCTCGTCGAACGCCGTCTCCACCAGCCCGGCCGGACGCTGCGGCCAGGGATAGATGAACGGCCACGCCAACCCGCCCGAGAAGGTGACATGCGCGGTCAGCCCCAGGTTGCGCGACGCCCGCGCCGCCATGAGGAGTTGCGCGACCGCCCACTCCTGCCGCGCCGTGGGGTTGCCCCGCACAGCCGGGGCGGCAAAGCCGTCGAACGCCGTGTCATAGGCCGGATGCACGGCGACAAGCTGCCCTTGCAGATGGGTTGACAGCTCCGTCAACTCCACGCCTGCATCAGCCAGGACGCCCTTCACCTCGTCGCAATACGTGGTGCTCTCGGCGGCACGGGCCAGGTCGAACAGGCGGGCATCCCAGGACGGTATCTGCACGCCCTTGTAGCCGTGCCCGGCCGCCCACCCGGCAATCCCGGCCAGGCCATTGAACGGCGCCGCATCGCCCGCGAACTGCGCGAGGAAGATGGCCGGTCCCTTGATGGTCTTCATGTCGGATGCGTCCCCCGGTGGTTTTCGTGTTGCCCGTCTCGGAATCCGCCAGGCCGGCTGCCGGTCAGGCGTGGTCGCAGCGCATCGGAGCGGGCGTCTGCCCGTGAGCTCCGTCCCACGCCGCCGTTGCGCGGAAGGAAACCGCGAAGGATGCCCGGCATGGTAGAAGTCTCAAACCAGCGAACGCTTGACGACCGGCGGGCCGTCCAGGTCAATCCCGCTGATGACGCCACGCCCGCCACACGCCTTGCAGATTCCGCGCATCGTCACCGAAGCCATGACGCGCTCCCACCGCAGGCAGCCATCACGTCAGGTTGTCCCGGATGAAGATGTCAATCCGGATGCGCTCCTGGTCCGGCATCAGCGGCTGCTTCAAGCAGTGCGCCATCAGCACCCGGGCTGCGGAACGCACCTCATGTCCCGCATCCTGGTTGATGCAGGCGTCCATGATCCCCCGCACCAGGAACCTGCGCGTATGCGGCGTGAGCTCATGGCCTATGTAGATGACGTCCTGCGCCCGGCCGCTCGCCTCGATGGCGGCGGCGACGCCGCGGTTGCCGGCGCCGATGTTGTAGATGCCAGCGAGGTCCGGCATCGCCAGCAGCTCGCCAGTGATCGCCTGGTTCTGCGCCTCGTCATCCCGGCCCTCCCGGACCGGCAGCACCGTCAGCCCGGGATACTCGGCCCGGACGACCTGCAAGAAGCCGAACCGCCGCTCCGCATGGTCGCGCAGCGCCAGCGACCCGGCGATCAGGCCCACCGTGCCAGCCCGTCCGCCCAGGAACCGTCCCATCAAGCTGCCGGCCGTCCGCCCGGCTGCCGCGTTGTCAATGCCGATATAGCGCAGCCGCCGCGCCGCTGGCGCGTCCGACACCAGCGTCACCACGGCAATGCCCAGGCTGGCAAGCTCGTCCAGGGCAGCGCGCACCCGCGGATGGTCCAGCGCCACGGTCGCCACGCCCTGATACCGGGTGCCGAGGCTTTCGAGGCGCGACGCCAGGGCAACCGGGTCGAACACGTCCACCAACACGGTCTCGATGTAGGCGCGCTGCGGCGCCAGCCACTCGGCGGTCAGCCTGACCTGCTCGGACAGCATCTCGACGAAGCTGGTGGCGCCAACCGGCAGGACAAAGCAGAACAGGAACGCCTGGTTGCGGGACAGGCGCGCGGCAATCGGGTCGGGACGGTAGTTCAACTTCGAGATCGCCGCCTCGACGCGGCTGAGCGTCCGGCTGTGCACCCCGGGACGCCCGTTGATGGCGCGGTCCACGGTGGCGATGGACACGCGGGCCTCCCGTGCAACGTCCTCCAAAGTCACTCTTTCGGCGGCCGATCCCATGGTGCAGCCATCGCATCAAAATCTGAGGGCCGCAAGTCAAAGTTGCCTTCGGCGTTGATCGCCGTACCGGCGTCAGGCGGCAACCTGACGGTCGGCGGCATCCCGCCCGGGATCAAAAAGCCAAGCAAGCCCTCTGGAGATGTGTGCACCGATGAAAAGCGAAGCAGGCCTGTCCGCCGGGCCACGACCGCAAGCCACCGTGTGACAGGCCGCGCAAGCCTGTTTAGCTAATCCCCGCGGGCCAGCGCGCCGTACCGTCCACCCACCGGAGACGCCATGAACCACACCTACCAGTTCGGCATCGAGGAAGAGTATTTCCTCGCAGACGCCAAGACCCGCGGCACTCCCCGGCGCACCGTCAAGGCGTTCCATGAAGCCGCCCGCACCCGCCTGCCGCAGGCCGAGCGCGAGCTGCTGCAGTCGCAGATCGAGGTGTCCACGCCGCCCTCAACCAGCTTCGCCGAGGCGCGCGACACCCTGGCCGGGCTGCGGTCCGGCCTCGCCGAGGTCGGGCAGTCCCATGGCATCCTGGTGCTTGCCGCCGGCACCCACCCCATCGCCCGCTGGACCCGCCAGACCAACACGCAGAAGGACCGTTATGAGAAGCTGATAGACGAGCTGCGCATGCTGGGCCGGCGCAACGTGGTCTGCGGCATGCACGTCCACGTCGAGGTGCCCCGGCCCGAGACGCGCGTGGACCTCATGAACCGCTTGCTGCCCTGCATGCCGCTGCTGCTGGCGCTGTCCACGTCCTCGCCGTTCTGGCAGGGGCGCAACACCGGGCTGGCCGCATACCGCATGTCCGCCTTCGGTGAGATGCCCCGCACGGGCCTGCCGGACCTGTTCGGCAGCATGGGGGAGTATGAGCGCTACGTGCGCGTCATGACCCAGGCCGGGGCGATCTCGGATGCGACCTTCCTGTGGTGGACGCTGCGCCCCTCGGTCCGCTACCCGACGCTGGAGCTGCGCGTGGCCGATAGCTGCACCCGCCTGGACGACACGCTGGCCATCGCCGCCCTGTATCGCTGCCTCGTCCGCCTGGCCGACCGGCGGCCGGACCTGAACCGCGGCATGACCGGCGCGTCGCGGGCGATCGCCGCCGAGAACATGTGGCGCGCCCAGCGCGACGGGGTGCATGCGGAGATCATCGAGGAGGAACCCGGCACAGCCACGCCGTTCGCGTCCTACCTCGAAGCCACGCTCGCCCTCGTGGCCGAAGATGCGCATGCCTTGCGGTGCGAGCGGGAGGTGGCGAGGCTGCGCAGCATCGTGGCCGAGGGCACGAGCGCCGACCGCCAGCTTTCCATCTTCGCCGACGCCCGGGCGCGCGGGCTTGCCGGGAGCGACGCCCTCGGTGCCGTCGTGGACTGGCTTGCCGAGACAACGGCTGGACGGCACCCGTCCTGATCGCGCCCGTGCCGGGGGCGGCTGAACCGGCGCCCTTCCATGATGCCGTCCAACGTCGCACCGCAGTGCCTGACGTGTTAGGGCATGTCGCCCTATGGCCCCAAGCCACATGGCCCCAAGGAGGAGGACACGATGGACGAAGACCGTTTCAACATGGCGCTGCGCAAGTTCCTCAAGGAGGTCGGCGTGACCTCGCAGCGTGAGATCGAGAAGGTGGCACGCGAGCATGCGGGGCAGGGCGGCGCGCTCCGGCTGCGCATGGTGCTCACCTCGCCGGACGCGCCGGCGCTGAATCACGTGGTCGAGCAAACCATCCCGCTTACCTGAGCTGGAGCAAGGGCGGCCCTGCCCGTTTCAACAGGACCGTCACCGCAGCGGGGACAACCATCCCGCAGGCAGATCCGGCATCTCCCTCCGCCTGCGCCGCCGCGACCTGTGATGCCCCCCGTGCCAGGCCCATCCATCCCGGCATTGCCCCAGCCCGGCATTGCCCCCAGCCCGGCATCGCCCCACCTGGCATCCCACCCCTGCCTTGCCCATGTCTCGCCAAATCCATCCCAGAGGACGTCATGCTGAACCAGATTGCGACCCTGCCGCTGCGCGACCCCAGCCTGCTCCGCCAGGCATGCTGCATAGACGGCCGCTGGGTCGAGGCCGATGACGGCGCGACGCTGACCGTCCGCAACCCCGCCACCGGCGAAACCGTCGGCACCGTCCCCGCCCTGGGCGCCGCGGAAACCCGCCGGGCCATAGACGCCGCCAACCGCGCCCTGCCGGCCTGGCGCCGCATGCTGGCCAAGGACCGAGCCATCATCCTGCGCCGCCTGTTCGCCCTGATGATCGAGAACCAGGACGACCTCGCCGTCATCATGACCGCCGAGCAGGGCAAGCCGCTGGCCGAATCCCGCGGCGAGATCGCCTACGCCGCCAGCTTCATCGAGTGGTTCGCCGAGGAGGGCAAGCGCATCTACGGCGACACCATCCCCACCAACGCCCCAGGCCGCCGCATCATCGTCACCAAGGAGCCGATCGGCGTCTTCGCCGCCATCACCCCCTGGAACTTCCCCGCGGCGATGATCACCAGGAAGGTCGGCCCCGGCTGGGCCGCCGGCTGCACCGGCGTCGTCCGCCCGGCCAGCCAGACGCCGTTCTCCGCCCTCGCCATCGCCGTCCTCGCCGAGCGCGCCGGCATGCCGCCCGGCGTCTGCAACGTCATCACCGGCCCCAGCGGCCCAATCGGCGCCGAGCTGACCGCCAACCCCATAGTCCGCAAGCTGACCTTCACCGGCAGCACCGAGGTCGGCGCCAAGCTGCTGGCCCAGTGCGCCCCCACCATCAAGAAGACCAGCATGGAGCTAGGCGGCAACGCCCCCTTCATCGTGTTCGACGACGCCGACCTGGACGCCGCGGTCGTCGGTGCCATCGCCAGCAAGTTCCGCAACGCCGGGCAAACCTGCGTCTGCGCCAACCGGCTGCTGGTGCAGGCCGGGGTTTACGACGCATTCACCGCCAAGCTGCGCACCGCCGTCGAGGCGCTGCAGGTCGGCAACGGCATGGACCCCGGCGTGACCCAAGGCCCGATGATCAACATGGAAGCGGTCGAAAAGGTCGAGGCCCACATCAAGGACGCCGCCGGCCGCGGCGCCCACGTCATCACCGGCGGCGCCCGGCACCCCTTGGGCGGCACCTTCTTCCAGCCCACCATCCTGACCGAGGTGCCGCGCGAGGCCGACATCTTCCGTGAGGAAACCTTCGGTCCCGCCGCCGCCCTGTTCCGCTTCAAGGACGAGGCCGAGGCGGTCGAGATGGCCAACGACACCGAGTTCGGCCTGGCCGCCTACTTCTACAGCCGCGACGTCGGCCGCATCTTCCGCGTGGCCGAGGGCCTGGAATACGGCATCATCGGCATCAACGAGGGCATCATCTCGACGGAGGTGGCGCCGTTCGGCGGCATGAAGAGCAGCGGGCTGGGCCGCGAAGGCTCCAAGTATGGGATCGAGGATTACCTGGAGGTGAAGTATCTGGCGCTGGGCGGCATCGGCGGCTGAG
>DASWOJ010000114.1:0-19792 GCA_036398775.1 Acetobacteraceae bacterium | reverse complement strand
ACAGCGGCAAAGGGCGGATCATCTGCAAGCACAACTCCTCCCCCGCGTCCGGAGCCAGGAAAGAAGTAGCAGCAGTAGGCCGATCATATAGGCCGGTTTCTAGGCTCGTGGCCTGCAACCGCTTTTGGGCTTGGAATCAGTCGGGACCTGGCGTTGACCTAGGTCGGAGGTGCCCTCCAGGTCATCATGGTCCTGATTGATGGGTATGGTTTCCATCCCGGCGGTAGATTGCAATTGGTTGCGCTCCAGGCGCCCACTTTCCAGGATAGCCCGTTGCTGCCAGGCATTGCGTAGTAAAAAGCGTCTTGCGGCAGACATCCATGCTGCCTGCCGAAATATCCGGGCCAATATGTGGCGCGGCCTGCAGCGTCATGCTGCACCACGCAAACGGCAAACAGGAGCTGCTATGCCGCTCCCCCTTCCAGTGCTGGATCACGTCGTCGTCAACGTCCGCGATGGGCTGGATGAGGCTGCGGTCTTGTGGGAGCGGCTAGGCTTCATGCTGACGCCGCGCGGGCATCATACGCTGGGATCCAGCAACCACCTCGCTGTTTTTGGCGCCGATTACCTGGAGTTGTTGGGTGTCCAACCCGGCAATGCGCGTACGGATGTGCTGGATTGGCAATCTGGGCTGAATGGCCTGGTTTTCAAAACATACGATGCAGATGCGACATACAGTGATCTTCGGGTCGCCGGATTGCCTGTGCTTCCTGCCCAGGCGTTCTCCCGCCCCGTCGAGATGCCTGGAGGTGCCGAGGACGCCGCCTTCCGCACCGTGAGGATCGAGCGGGATGCCGCGCCAGCAGGCCGCCTATTCTTCTGCCAGCACCTTACGCCGGCCCTGGTGTGGAACGGTGCCTGGCAGCGGCACGGCAACGGCGCGCTCGGCATCCTGCGCGTGATAATCGCCGCAGACGATCCGTCCGGCCCGGCTAGCCTGCTCAGCCGCATGTTTGGTTGGAACGCGGTGCCGCCTCGGAACTATGGAGCATCAATGGCTGCCGGGCTGGCGCAGGTGGACATCCTGACGCCCCATGCGCTTCAAGCGGAGTTCGGCGGCGCGGCTCCAGAAGCCCATGGCCGCAAGACCTGGATGGCAGCACTCACGCTGCGCACGGCGTCGCTGGACTTGGCTGCGGCGGCGCTGGCAGCCGGCAGAGTCCCGCACACGCACGGTCCTGCGGAGATCGTCGTGCCGGCATCGGAGCTGGGGGGAATGACCCTGGTGCTCCAGGAGTAGGCCGGTGGATCGTCCGGCGCTGCTGGTGGCCAATGATCACAGCCGGCGCGGCGCAGAGGTCGGCCCGTTCATCGAGGCGCTGCAGCGCGGCGGGATGCGCCTGCGCCGGGAACCGTGCCGGCGGCGGGAAGAACTGCCGGCGCTGATCCGCAGGCTGCGCGACGAGGTCGGCGCCGTGATCCTGGCCGGCGGCGACGGCACCATGAGCGCCGCAGCCCCGGCCTTGCGGGACACCGGCCTGCCCCTGGGCATCCTGCCGCTGGGCACCGCCAACGATCTGGCCCGCACCCTCGCGATCCCCACGGAGGCCGAGGATGCCGCAGCGGTGATCCTGGCCGGGCACCGGCGGCAGCTCGACCTCGGCTGCGTCAACGGCCATCCTTTCTTCAACGTCGCGAGCCTTGGGCTGAGCGTCACGATCACCCAGCGCCTGACAAAGGTGATGAAGCGCCGCTGGGGACGCCTGGCCTATCCCATCGCGGCGGCGGCGGTGATCCTGCAAGCCCGGCGGTTCAGCGCCGTCATACGCGTGGACGGGCAGGACATCGCGGTGAAGTCCATGCAGGTCGCGGTCGGCAACGGCCGGTATTATGGCGGCGGCATGGTGGTGGCCGATGCCGCGACGATTGATGACGGGCTGCTCGACGTTTACAGCCTGGAGCCGCGGGCGCGCTGGCGCCTGCTGTGGATGGCACGTGCCTTCCGCGATGGGGAGCACGATTCGCTGCAAGAGGTCCGCACCATGCGCTGCCGGTCGCTGGAGGTGCGCACGCGGCGTCAGCGCCACGTCAGCGCCGATGGCGAGATCATCACCCGCACCCCGGCGCGCTTCACGCTGCTGCCACGGGCCGTCACGGTTTTCGCGCCCCGGGAAACGTCTCCGGATCCGGCGGAGTGATCGGGACGGTGCAGGCGCTGGACGCCTGGGTGAACGCGGCCCTGACGCCGCTGCGCCTTCCCTGGCCCTTGGCTGCCTTCGGGTGGCTGACCGGCATGGCCGATGAGCCGACGGCGCTCGTTGTGCTGGCCGTGTCGGCCGGTCTGCTGGCGTCCAGCGGCCGGGACCGGTTGGTGCTGCCGATGTGCGCGACCCTGGCACTGGCGGAGGCGCTGACCTGGAGCCTGAAGTTCCTGGTCGGGCGAGCCCGTCCGGCGTTCCTCGACGGGTTCACTGCGGCATCGCCTTCCTTTCCCAGCGCCCACGCGGCAGTTGCGGCATCATTGTATGGGTTCCTGGGACTGGCCGTCGCCGCGGGGCTGCCGGGCCGGCGGGGCGCGGTGCTGGCTGCGACGGCGATGTTCGTCGGGCTGATCGGGTTCAGCCGGTTGTTCCTCCGCTTGCACTACCTGTCCGACGTGGCGGCTGGATACTTGGCCGGCGGTGCGGCGCTCTGGTTGGGGTGGCGCTGGGCCAAGGCCCGGGCGTTGCAGCCAGAAGCGTGGGCGTCGAGCGGGCCAGCCTCGAAAATGTCCTGAAACCGGGCTATCGTGCGACAAGGGGGCTGTTGCGGCGTCAGGAGTGTCGGCTGCATGTCATGGTTGAGGGATCGGGTGGTCTTATCCGGAAGGGTCCGTAGGATGTTGCTGCTGCTGCCGGTCATCGGCCCGGCTGCCTGCACGCCGCCAGCGCCGCCCATCCGGCTGAACCCTCCACAGGGGTTCATGCTCTCGCCGGCGCCGCCATCGCGGAAGGTAGTGCGCGCGGCATCGGCGCCCCGCGTTGCCAGGTTGTCGGCAGAACCCCAGGAACAGGTCTGCGCGTCGCCGGCCCTGCAAGGATTGACGGCGCCGCGCAAGGCCGAGCTGTTCCGGCAGTTTGCCGAGCTGGAAGGGAAGCCGGTTGGCGACGCCCCGGTTCCGGCCCGCCTGCCCGCCTGTCCGCCAGGCAGCCGGTAGCGTGATGGACGGCGGGATCGTGGACCAGCAGGGTCCGGACGGTGCAGGCATCGCGGTCCCGTTTCCGGACTCCCCGGCGGCCCGGGTCACGTCGTTCGTGGCAGGCGGCGGGCGGGCGGTCGTCATCCTGTGTCCGTCACGCGCCACTCGGGCGGCGGTGCTGGATGGGGTGCTGGCGGCGCTGCCCAGCCAAGCCATGCGGGCCGGCAACCCGTTGGCCAGTCCGCTGACGCTGCACCGGCTGATGTTCCAGCTCAGGGCGGGTGCGGCGGATTGCGACGACGACGGCCTGCTGGCGCGCCGGTTGGACGAAAAGACGGATACATCCGCATTATCCGTGCTGGCGGTGGACGACGCGCAGACCTTGGCGGCGGATGCGCTTGCGGCGTTGGCGCAGGTGCCCAGCCCGGCTGCAGGGGAGCATCCGGGGCGGCTGTTGATCCTGGCAGGGCAGCCAGACCTGCTGCTGGCGCTGTTCAAGCCCGGCCTGGACGCACTGCATGATCCGGCAAACGCCCTGCTTGTGGATCTGGACGGCCTGGAAACCGGCGCCGCCCAAGGCATCGAGGACGCATCGGACGCGGAGCACACGCTGTCCAGGGCGCCCCCGGGCATGGGCGACGCCGTTCCGACTCCAGGGGCGGCCGTGCCCGCACAGCTGGAACTACCGGATCAGCCCGGCCGGCCAGTTCTCCGCCGGACGTTTTGGAGCCGCCTAGCGCGTCCGGCTCTTGCAACCCTGGCCCTGAGTGCCGCCGCATCAGTCGTGTTGGCGCTGTCTTGGGACAAGGTGCCGGCAGGGCCGGGTTTGCCGGGACGCGCGGGGGCTGATTTATCTCCGCTGCCTGAGTCGCAACGTCCACCGGCGCCCGCGCCTGTGCAGGAAAAGCTGCCGGCCCAGGTCGTCGTGCACCCTTCTGTTCCGACGTTGCCCATTCCAGACACGCAGGGCGTCGCCCCCGTGCCGCGGCCGGCCGCAATGCCGTCCGATGCCGACCTTCGCCGGGGCTTCGACGCCTTCTTGGACCGGGCTGGGCGAGATACGGCCGGCCTAAGCCCAGCCGGCCGCGCCGCGCTGTTCCGCGAATACCTGGACTGGCGCAGCAGGAGCGGGGCGCGGCCGGCACGCTGAGGGACTAGGCCGGTTCGCGTCCAAAGTGGACGGAACCGCTCTGGCTCGTTTGCTCGCGAGCAGGGACTTGCGGTCTTGGTGTCTGGCCGGGATCATGTCGGTGAGAATGCTCACCTATGGCATGCGGGCTTGTACAAGCGGAGAAACCGCAATGCAGAATGCATCAGGTAATCAGGCACCACTTTGGCATCCGCCATAGAAAGAACCTGATTTACATCAACAACCTGATATCAGACAGACACTTAGGTCCGGTTGCCAGGCGTCCGGATCCGAATGCAGTCTGCTCCAGCCGGCAGCTAAGCAAACCTCTGGAGGTTTGCGCACAAGTGAAAAGCTAAGCAGGCTTGTGCGGCCTGGCACGGCCGCAGGCTGTCTGTGTGACAGGCCACATAAGCCTGCTTAGTCTCGAACAGTCATGCTGCCGGCCTCCGGAATTGCTTATGGTGAAACCAAAGCGCGCCGGCCTTTCCGAAGTCCGGCGACGCCTGCCAGGCCGATTCCTAGCAGCAACGCGGACGCTGGCTCCGGCACCGGAATGCCGCCGGGATCCGGTAGGTTGCCGGAGCCGCTTCCGCCTGCCAAGATCGTCGCGCTGGAACTCGTGCCGCCGGCGATCTGCAAGGTAAGGGGCGACGTGAAGTAGTACTCGCCCGCGGGATGGACGAAGTTGACAACGAGCCCGCCTGAATTGTTGGCGAAGAGTTGTTGGTTGGCCCCATCGCTGGATGCTTGAACTTGGCCGCTGATCGTCGGGCCGGATTGGGCCGGCAGAAACGCCAGGCTGCCGCTGATGAGCGAGCCGCTGTCCAGCGTTGTCACGTTGCTGATCGCGCCGCCAACCGTAGCGCTGCCGTCAGCGGCAGAACCAAACGTCGCCAGCCCGTTGTAGCCGACGAGGTCGTAGGCGAGCGTCTGATAGGTAGCCGACACCGGGACACCCTGGGGCGAAAGGGTTTGGGTGCCGATGCCGGCATAGCGGATATAGGCGCCCCAGCCGCTTCCGTCTGGCGCGAGATAGCCAGCCGGCGCGACGGCCTGACCGTTTGCCTGGAAACCGATGACCGGCAGGTAACCGGCGTCCATGAACGTGGCCGTCGTCGGGCCAGTCGGAGTAAAGCTGATCTGGGCGTAATCGCTTAGCACGAGCGTATCGGCAGTGACGTTCGCGCCGTTCAGCCCCACGGCACTTGGGTTCAAGGTGAACGTGTCGGCCAGCGCCGGAGCCGTCGCGATCAAGCCCGCAAAGGCGGAGCAAGCGGCTAATGTGCGGAACTTCGGCATGGATGCTTCCTGCAACGTAGGGTAGTATTAACATCCAGGGTTGCCGATGCAGCCGCAAGCAAACGTTTGCTGCATCGCAGCGAATGCTGCCGGGGTGTGTCGCCGGCGAATTGCATCCCACAAGCTGCGGTCGTAGCGTTCCGCCATGGCATTTCACGGCACCGTCTGCCCGCACGACTGTCCCAGCACCTGCGCGCTTGAAGTGGACGTTCTGGACGCTCGCACGATCGGCGCGGTGCGCGGTGCGGCGGACCATCCCTACACCGCCGGCGTGATCTGCGCGAAGGTCGCCCGCTACGCCGAGCGGCAGCACCACCCCGGCCGCCTGACGCATCCGCTGATACGCACCGGCGCGAAGGGCGAGGGCAGGTTCCGCGAAGCTGGGTGGGACGAGGCGCTGGACCTGGTGGCGGCACGGTTCCGGGACATCGCCGCCCGGCACGGGGCGGCCTCGGTGTGGCCCTACTACTTCGCAGGCACCATGGGCCTGGTGCAGCGGGACGGGATCAACCGGCTGCGCCACGTGATGGGCTACTCGCGCCAGCACAACACCATCTGCTCGACCGTGTCCGAAAGCGGCTGGGTGGCAGGCGTCGGCCGCTACGGCGGGCCGGACCCGCGCGAGATGGCGGAGGCGGACCTGATCGTGATGTGGGGCGGCAACCCCGTCAGCACCCAGGTCAACGTGATGACCCACGTGACCCGGGCGCGGAAGGGCAGGGGGGCGAAGTTCGTCGTGGTGGACCCCTACCGGACGCCCAGCGCCGCCGCGGCGGACCTGCACCTGGCGCCGCGGCCCGGCACGGATGCGGCACTGGCCTGCGCCGTCATGCACGTCGCCTTCCGCGACGGCCATGCCGACCGGGACTACATGGCGCGCTACGCCGACTGCCCGGAGCGGCTGGAAGCGCACCTGCAATCCCGCGGACCCGCCTGGGCGGCTGGCATCACCGGGCTGGGCGTGGACGAGATCGAGGGGTTCGCGCGGCTGTATTGCGGAACGGAGCGGGCCTTCATCCGGCTGGGCTACGGCTTCTCCCGCAGCCGCAACGGCGCCGTGGCGATGCACGCGGCCACCTGCCTCCCAACAGTCACCGGCAAGTGGCGGCACCGCGGCGGCGGCGCGTTCTGGAACAACCGCGGCACCGGCATCTATCACTGGGACAAGACCCTCATCGAGGGCACCGACGCGCTGGACCCCGCAGTGCGCCGGATGGACATGAGCCGCATCGGCGCAGTGCTGACCGGCGACCCCATCGAGCTGCAAGGCGGTCCGCCGGTCCATGCCCTGCTGGTGCAGAACACCAACCCGGCCGTGGTCGCGCCCGACACCAACCGGGTGCGGCGCGGCCTGCTGCGCGACGACCTGTTCACCGTCGTGCACGAGCAGTTTATGACTGAGACCGCCCGCCTGGCCGACGTGGTGCTGCCGGCGACCACCTTCCTGGAGCACGACGACCTGTATGCCGCCGGCGGCCACACGACGCTATCAGTCGGCCGCAAGCTGGTGGAGCCGCCCGGCGAGTGCCGCAGCAACCACGAGGTCCTGCAGGGCTTGGCGGCACGGCTGGGAGCGCGGCACCGTGGGTTCGGCATGACGGCAATGGAGCTGGCGGACGCGACGCTCCGCGCCTCCGGCTGGCCCGGCGCGGCCGACGTGATCGGGCGGCGCTGGGTGGATGCGTCCGACGGGTTCGAGCGCAGCCACTTCCTGGACGGCTTCGGCTTTCCCGACGGACGCTTCCGCTTCGCGCCGGACTGGGCGTCGGTCGGGCCGCACCATGCCGGGATGCCGGCGCTGCCGGACCATTGGGCGGCGGTGGACGTGGCGACGGATGAGCACCCGTTCCGCCTCGTGGCAGCGCCGGCGCGGAACTTCCTCAACACCAGCTTCACCGAAGCCCCCGGCAGCCGGCGCCGGGAAGGGCGGCCGACGGCGCTGCTGCATCCGGACGACGCGGAGCGGCTGGGGGTGGCGGAGGGCGGCCTGGTGATGCTGGGCAACCGGCAGGGGCAGGTCCAGGTGCATGCCCGCGTGGCTGGCGGCATGCAGCCGGGCGTGGTGGTGGTCGAAAGCGTCTGGCCAAATGAGGATTTCGGCGGTGGCGTCGGCATCAATGCGCTCACAAGCGACGCACCGGCGGCGCCGAACGGCGGGGCTGTATTCCATGATACGGCGGTTTGGGTGCGCGCGGCTAATCTTTGAATGCTGCCCCTCCCAAGTATCGATCGTGATCCCGCGAGAAAAGTGTCTCGCCCACGAGCATGACTGGCACACTCTGCATTACCTGTGCACAGGCCAGGCCTGGGACCCAGTAAGCGTCACTGCGCCGCGCCGGTGCGGCTTTGTAGGATACCTCCCAACAGGCGCACGAGCAGCCTGGCAAGGTCGCCAGTCGGGTCCAAATCGGGATCGAAGATCGTCACGGTCATGCCGCAGCAGCGCGGATCGGACACGAGGGGCCGCAGGATGGCCGTCACATCCTCCAGGTCGATCCCCGGGCTGCCCGGCGAGTCCACGGCCGGCATCACCGCCTGATCCAGCACGTCCACGTCGAAATGGACCCAGAAGGGCCAGGGTTCCTGGTTGAGCGTGGCGAGGGTCCGTTCCAGCACCGCCGCTGGGCCAATCCGGCGGGCGTCGAACACGTCCATGCGCGTGATCGCCGTCGCGCCGATGTCGGGCCACGCGAACCCGGGGATGCCCCCTTCGCGTTCGCCGATCTGGACCACCTGCACGTCGGGCACCAGCGGAGGCGCCGTGCCGCCGGGCCAGGTGGTCATCAGCGCCTCGCCGCGCCCGGTTGCCAGCGCCAGGTCCATGCCGGCGACAGCGCCCAAGGATCCGGCAGGGTCGTAATTGCCTGGGTGGCGGAAGTCGCTGTGGCCGTCCAGGTGGACCAAGGAAACCGGCCCGGCCCGGCGCACCCCGGCAAGGGCGCCCAACAGGATCCCGCAGTCACCGCCGACAACAAAGGGAAACTGGCCCAAACCCAAGGCGCGCTCGACCATCCCAGCCAGAGCGAGGTTGAAGGCGCGCATGGCGTGGCCGTTGAGAAGGCGGGTGCCGGTCCCTGGCGCCGGATCATAAGTGGGACGGCCTAGGTCAAGGACCGTTCCTGGCCGGACCGCCTCGACCAGCCCGGCCTCGGTAAGAGCCTGCGGTGCCCGCCATGTCCCAGGTTGCCTGCCCAGCGCGCGAGGCCGCAGTCCGAGGTTCGACGGGGCGCGTATCAGGCAAATCTCTGGCATGGTCATCTCCGGCGGGCATCAGCCAACACCTATGCCCAGACCGGTGCGGCAGCCGGCCGAACCCAACCAGGCCGCCTCCCCATGGTTCCAAGCTGACTCCGCCTACCCTGCCAGCGCCCGCAACGCCCCCCGTCAAGACAAGGCGCCGCACATCGCCCCGACATCGTTAAGCCCCATGCTGCTGTAGATCTTCCAGCCGGCAGTGCTCCAGCGCCCCCGCCTCCGTCGCCCGCAGCACCACGCGCGGCGCGCAGCCAGCCAACAGCGCCTCCTGCCAGCGGGGCGCGCACAGGCACCAGCGGTCGCCGGGCTTCAGGCCGGGAAAGCCATATTCCGGCCGCGGCGTGGACAGGTCGTTGCCCCGGCTGCGGCTGAAATCCAGGAACTCCGCCGTCACCTCGGCGCAAACGGTGTGGCTGCCGTGGTCCTGCGGCCCGGTTTCGCAGCAGCCGGTGCGGGTGAAGCCGGTCATGGGATCGAGCGAGCAGGTTTCCAACGTCCCGCCCAGGACGTTGAGGGAGCGGTTGGAACGGGCGGCATCGAGCGGCATGGGATGGCTCCGTGCGGAGTGGGGGTGTCTTGAAGCAGGCCCGGGCGGTTTACCAAAAAGGACGCCGTGGAACAAAGCCCACCTAAGCAAACCTCCGGAGGTTCGCGCACGGTGAAAAAGCTAAACAGGCTTGCGAGGCCGCAAGTCACCTGTGCAGCAGGCCAAGCAAGCCTGCTCAGTCCCGGCTTGCCTACCCCTCGCCGCAGCCATCAGGTCACCAGGCGGCCGTCCCGCTCCAACGGCAGCCCAATCGCATCCCGTATCTGCGCCACCGACGGCGCAGCACGGAACCCGGCGCCTCCCATGGTCCGCAACGGCAACCCCAGCACGGAGCCGCCCTCCCGCAGCAGCCAGCCCCGCGCCTCCATGCGCGCCGCGGCGGCGTCCATGCCAAGGTCCCCGGCATCACCAGCCCCGTCTGCGGCCCGCATCCACGGCACGATCCGCCAGGCCCGCTCCATCAGCGCCGCTTCCGCCGGGTCGAGCACGTGGTCCGCCGCCGGCCAGCCCCAGCGCCGGTCGTGCACGCACCCGTCCTCGATCCACAGCGCGCTGTGCGCCTGGCGCTGTCGCCATGTCTCGTACTCCGCCGCGGTGTCCGCCGCGTAGTGCGGCGACCGGTCAAGCTCCGCCGACCGCATCGTGAAATGGTATCCCAGCCGCATCCGGGCGTCCGCGTCGCCGCCGTAGATGTGCCGGTAGGCCGGCAAAGGTTCCAGCGTCACCCCGAACCCGGCGGGACCGTCGAAGTACGGGCTGAACCGGTCCGCCCGCGCCCGCAGGAAGGCCGCCGGGGGCTGCAAGTGCCGCAGGGACGGCAGCAGCGCCGCGATCCCGGCGTAATCGTCCGGCGCCTCCCCGGGAAAGCCATGCAGCGCCAGCCACTCCACATACACCCCGGCCTCAGCGGCCAGCTTCAGCGTCTGCACGTTCTGCAGCGCGGTCGAACCCTTGCGCATCAGCGTCAGCAGCCGCGTGCTCAGCGTCTCGATCCCCGCCTGTATCTTGCGCACGCCGGCGCGAGCCAGCAACTGCAGATGCTCGGGCCGCAGGTTAGCCTTGGTTTCGTAGTAGATCAGCAGGTTGTGCCGGCTGTCCGCCAGCCGCGGCAGGAACTCCCGGAAATACGCCATATCCAGGATGTTGTCGGCGTTCGCCACGTCCGTGCAGCCGTGCCGGCTCACCAGGTAGTCCAGCTCGTCATACGCGCGCCCCTGCGACTTGGAGCGGAACGCCATGCCCGTACCGTTCAGACCGCAGAACGTGCAATGGTGCTTGGCGCCCCACCAGCAGCCGCGCGCGGTTTCGAACACCACGGCCGCCGGATAGCTGCGCGCGCCGGGGCTGGCGGCGTGCTGGGCGAAGAAGTCGTCGAAATCCGGGTAGGGCAGGGCCTCCACGTCGGTGCGCGGCGCCGGCGCCGCGGTGCCGCCGCGCACGGCGATGCCGGGGATGCCGTCCAGCGCCGCCCCGGCCCGGACGGCGCGCAGCAGCGCCGGAAACGCCTGCTCGCCCTCGCCCAGGCAGACCGCGTCAATGCAGGGATACTCGTCCAGCAGCGCCTGGCCCATCGCTCCCTGGCAGTTGGCGCCGCCGAACACGATGGTCACGCGCGGGTGCCGCGCCCGCACCAGCCGGGCCAGCGCCACCGAGGCCATGGTCTGCTGGAACGAAGTCGTGCATCCCAGCACGTCCACGCCACCCCAATCTACGGCATTAAAACACCGCTCGACGAACGCTGCCGCCCCATTCCGTGCCGCCAGCAGCGCCAGCAGCAGCGACGGCCGATACTGCGCCGCATGGTGCCGCGCCAGCACGTCGGTCAAGAAGGTAACGTCGTCCGGGTTGATCCGCGGGTCGGCCGCAGCGGCGAACACCCACTCCCCGGCCTGCGCCATATACAGGCCGGGCTCCGTCAGGGCCTCATAGCCGTCCGGCACCGCATCCACGTAGTCGAGCGAGAAATACCGCACCACGCACGCCGCGCCGGCCTGCTCGGTCAAGGGCTTCAGCAGGCCGAGCGCCAGGTTGGGGTAATGCGGCGTTGAGAACGGCATGGACGCCAGCAGGACGCGGAGCGGCGCCGGGCCGGACGCGCGCACGGACGGGATCATGCCATCAGCCATCTTCCCGTGCCTTCATGCCATTGCGGGCCGCCGCGGCGGACGGCCACAGTTCCGCGGCGGCCACACTCGCCACCCCCGGCGCACCGTTCCGTCGGAGCCATCCTCACACCGGGGGTTTCCCAATTTTGACCCGTCATTGCGAGGCGCGCAGCGCCGCGGCAATCCAGGGTTCGAAGGGACGGCGCTTGCGGCCCCTGGATCGCCACGCCGCAAGCGGCTCGCAATGACGGACGTGGTCAGGACGCCTGGCGCCAGGGATCAGGTCTCGCCCGCCCCGGTGCCGAGCGCGTCCTTGCCCGCCTTTTCCATCTCTGCGGCCTCATCGTAAGTGGCCTTCCCCATGCTGCGCAGGAACTCGACCGCCCCGGGCGAAGCTGTCAGGTCCCGGTCGGCCAGCACCTCCTCAGGGTTGCTGACCAGCCGTTCCAGCTCGCCCGGGCTGTGCTTCGCGGCCTTGATGATCGCTTCCAAATCGGCGGTGGTGGCAACCCTGGCGGCCATCTTCTCGATCTCCCTATGGAACGATCCCAGGAAACGACGCCGTTACGCCGGGGTCAAGGCAAATTGCCTCGGCCTCGGCCGCCGCTGCCGCGTGCACCCCGGCAGCCTCCGCAGCCCGCCCAAGCGCCGCCAGCGCCCGCGCCAGGCCCATCTCCGCCCGCACCCGCTCCGGACGCATCCCCAACTCGGCCAGCATGGCGGAGGCGGAGCGGAACTCCATCTCCGCCTCCGTCCAGGCGCCGCGCGACGCATGGCACTCCGCCAGCAGGCGCATGCAGATTGCCTGCACCGGCTGGTAGCCATGCCGGCTCCCCAGCGCATGGGCCTCCGCCACCACGGCATCCGCGGCAGGGCTGCCGGACGCCAGGTGGACGTGCGCCAGTGCCGCGCCGCACCACGCCGTCAGGCTCACGAGTTTCTGCCGCCGCGTCGCCTCCAGCGCCTCCACGAGCAGGGCGCGCGCCTCGTCCACCTGCCCCGAGGCAGCCATCGACCGCCCGAGATAACGGGCAATGGACGGCAGCAGCAGCGTGATGCCCCGGCTCCGCACCGTCGCCAGCGCGGCTTCCAGCACAACGACCGCCTCCGCGTCCCGGCCCTGCATCATCCGGGTGAACCCGGCGGCGATAGGCGCATACGCGAGGTCGTACGGCTGCCCGGTTTCCGCCGCCAGCGCCGCCGCCTCCGCCGCCAGCTCGTGCGCGGGGCCGAACTCGCCCAGCATGGCATGTGTCTTGGACAGGCAAACGAAGCTCATCACCGCAGGCGTCCCGGCACTGCCGACCGAGGCCGCACGCAGCGGCCCCCGCGCATGATGGAGCTGCCCCCGCAGCACCTCCGCCGCCTGGGCGAAGTGGCCGCGGAACCAGTGCGCCTGTCCCAGCCCGAACCCCACGATCTGCTGCGTCGGCACATGCGCCGCCCGGTTCGCCACCGCCGCGCCGTGCCGCCCCAGGTGTACCGCGCGCTCCAGGTCGCCGAGCGTGGTCAGCATCGTGCAGGCCATGCCGTCCAACTGCGCCGCCCGCAGCTCGTCGCCCAGCCGGACCGCCAGCGCGCTCGCCTCCTCCAGCACCTCGGCGCCGCGCCGCCATTCGCCGATGGTGGCCAGCGCCGCCCGCAGCCCGATCCGCAGGATGATGCCGCGCTCCAGCACCTCGGGCGCGTCGGGCAAATGCGACATGCCCTCCCGCGCCAACTCGTAGTAGTGGACCGCCTCGGGCCAGGCGAACCGCGCCCGCGCCCGGTCCCCGGCGAGCAGGCCGTAGCGCGCGGCCTGCTCCCACTGCCCGCCCATTGCCGCATGCCTGCACAGCAGCTCCGTCTGCTCGTCCGCCCGGTCCCCGGACATCGCCTGCAGCGCCTGGAACACCCGGCCGTGCAGCGCCCGCCGCTCCGTCCGCAAAATGGCCTCGTAGGCCACTGCCTGCGTCACCGCGTGCTTGAACGTGTAGTCGGTGCCGGTGCCGGGGCTGGTCTCATATAGGAACTCCGCCGCCTGCAGCGCCGCCAGCCCCGATTGCAGCTCCGCTTCCGTCAGCCGGGCGACCCGGCGCAGCATCTCCAGCCGCACGTCCTTGCCGATGACCGAGGCCAGCATCAGCAGCACCCGCGGCGCCGCCGCCAGCCGGTCCATGCGGGACGCCACGATGGCCTGCACGGAAGCGGGAATGCTCACCTGGTCCAGCGAGACCTGCATCCATTGCCGGCGCGGCGTCTCCCCGACGGTGCCGTTCTCCTGCAGGTCGCGGGCGATCTCCTCCAGGAACAGCGGCGTCCCCTCGGCGCCAGCGACCACGCGCGCCCGCAGCGCCGCCAGCTCCGGGCCAGGACCCACCAGGCTGCACAGCAGCGTATCGGACTGCTCGGGGTCCAAAGGCGAAAGCCGTATCTCGGTGCCATAGCTGCGCCCGCCCCAATCCGGACGCGCTTCCGGCCGGGCGCTGGCCAGCAGCAGCAGCCGGGCCGCGCCTGCCGTCGCCACCAGGCCGTCCACCAGCGCGCGGCTCGGCTCGTCCAGCCAGTGCAGATCCTCCACCAGCACGATGCGCGCCCGTTCGTCGGCGCCGCGCAGCGCCACCCGGCGGCACGCATCCAGCAGCCGCTGCCGCCGCACGCCGGCGTCCAGCGCCTGCCACGCCGCCGGGTCCGCGAGCGGCAGGTCCAGTAGGGAGCGTATCGCCGGCTCGTCCACCTCCAGCGGGTCGCCCATCGCAACGGTTTGGTGCAGGCGGCGCTCCAGCGCCTGCCGGTCGTCGGACGGCTGCGACCCGATCCAGGAACGCATCAGCTCGGCCGCGGCATGGAACGGCGCGTCGTGCATGTGCTGGGCGCCGGCGGCGCGCATCACCCGCACGCCGCGCGCCACGGCGCCCTGCAGGAACTCGTGCAGCAGGCGGGACTTGCCGACCCCCGCATCGGCCACCACCGCCACCGCCTGGGCACGGCCCAGCGTGGCGCGCATCAGCGCGGCAGACAGCGTGGCCAGCTCCGGCTCCCGGCCGACGAACGGGCTGAGGCTGCCGGCGCTGCGCACCTCCCAACTCGGCCGGTCGGTGGCGTCCAGCAGCTCGAACATCGGCATCGGCGCGTCCCAGCCCTTGACCGGCACCGGGCCGAGCGGACGCACGTCGGTGTAGCCGCGGGTGCGCTGCGCCGTCTCGGTGCTGATGCGGGCCGTGCCCGGGTCCGCCGCCTGCTCCAGCCGCTTGGCCAGGTGGACCGCCGGGCCGACCGCCGCGTAGTCGGTCGCATCGTGGCCGGTCGGGCGGATCACCACCTCCCCGGAATGCACGCCGACCCGTATCTCGATCCCCGGCGGCAGGTGCCGCAGCAACGCTGTGGCGGCCAGGCAGGCGCGCACGGGATGGTCCTCCGCGGCCAGCGGCGCGCCGAACAGCGCCATGATGCCGTCGCCCTGCACCTCGTTGACGATTCCGCCGAACCGGGCCACGGCGGACGCGGCCGCCTGCACCATCGGGTCAATCAGCGCCAGCGCTTCCTCCGGGTCCAGGTCGCGGATCATCTCGGACGAGCCGCGCACGTCCGCGAACAGGATGGTGACGTGCTTGCGCTCGCCAGGGCCGAGCGGGACGGCAGCCGGGGCGGCAGGGACCGCCGCGGCAGGGGAGGGGGCCACGGCGGCCAGCGGGCTGCCGCATTGGCCGCAGAACCGCGCGCCGTCGCGTGCCGGCGCCTGGCAGGCTGGGCACGCCCGCGCCAACGCGCCGCCGCAGGCGTCGCAGAAACGTGCGCCCTCCGGATGGTCCATGCCGCAAGCGCCGCACCGCACCGCCAAACCCCCTCGACCTGCATCCGCCGGGCTTGTAACTTGAGACGGCCTCGCAACAGAAGCCGTCCCGGCGCCGCGGCCCGGGTATAGCACCCAGGCACACCAAAACGTGAGGACATGTCAAATGCCCACAGCCGCAGCCTCCCCCGCATGGCGCCGGAACGAGACGCTGGCGCGGTTCCGCAGCCGCATCCCGCCGCTGGACCTGCAGGAGCGCGAGCGGATCGTGGACGCCGCCATCGCCATGCTGTCGGACTACTACGTCCACCTGCCGCAGAAGCAGGCCAGCCACGGCGTGGACCCGGTGGCCCGGCTGCGCGCCCTGCGCCGCCGCCTGCCCGGCATGGACAGCAGCGCCTGGTTCCACACCGCGCTGGCGGACGTGTTCGACGGGCTGCAGGACCTGCACACCAACTACCTGCTGCCGGTGGAGCTGGCCGACGTGGTCGCCTTCCTGCCGTTCCAGTTGGGCGAGTGCGTGGCGGCCGGGCAGCGCCGGGTCATCGTGACGGAGGTTGCGGCGGGCTACGCCGAGGCCGCGCCGGGCGATAAGGTGGTATCCTGGGGCGGCGTCCCGATCCTCCGTGCGCTGGAGCGTGCGGCCGGGCGCACCGCCGGCGCCAATCCGGCCGCGGCCCGCGCCCAGGCCCTGGCGGCGCTGACGATGCGCCCGCTGCTGAAGCGCCCGCCCCCGGACGAGGACTGGGTGATGGCCGAGCTGCGGACAACCGGCGCCGCGCCGCGGCACCTGCGGGCGGACTGGCGCGTGCTGAACCTGGATGCGCGGCACGAGCGGCGCGGCGCCAGCCTGGACGTGCAGGTGGACGCGCTGCGCCGTGCCCGCCGCACCCTGTTCCCGTCCACGGCCACGCCGGAAGGCTGGACGGAGGTCACGAGCGCCATCCCGCGCAACTTCGCCGCGGCGTCGCTGCGGACCGGCGGGGCCGAGCTGGGCTATATCCGCATCCACACCTTCCTGACCGCCGACGCCGACGCCTTCGTGGCGGAGTTCGCCGCCCTCCTGGCCCGGGTGCCGCCGCGCGGGCTGATCCTCGACGTGCGGGACAACGGCGGTGGGCTGGTGGATGCAGCGGAGCGCTGCCTGCAACTGCTGACGCCGCACCCGGTTACCCCCGCGCCGATGCAGTTGCGTGCGACGCCGGCGGTGCTGGCGCTATGCCAGGGCCAGGGACCGGCCAACCCGGACCGGGTCGCGGACCTGTCGCCCTGGGCGGCCTCCGTCCAGCACGCCCTGGAGGTCGGCGCCGCATACTCCGCCGCCCTGCCGATGACGCCGCCGGACGCCTGCAACGCGCTGGGCCAGCGTTACCACGGCCCCGTGGTGCTGCTCACAAGCGCGCTCAGCTACAGCGCCACCGACATCTTCGCCGGCGGCTTCCAGGACCACCGGATCGGCCCGGTGCTGGGCGTGCACGCCGCTACCGGCGCGGGCGGCGCCAACGTCTGGCCGCACGCCATCCTGCAGCAGGCGCTCGGCATACCCCAGCCGCTGCCGCAGGGGGCGGAGCTGCGCGTCGCGATGCGGCGCAGCCTGCGCATCGGCCGCAACGCCGGGCTGGAGCTGGAGGAGCGCGGCGTGGTGCCGAACCACGTGCACGACCTGACCCGGCGGGACCTGCTGCACGGCGGCCCCGACCTGATGGCAGCCGCTGCCAAGCTGCTGCTCGCCCTACCGTGGCGGCAACTGGATGTGGACCTGCTCGGCGGCCAGGGGCTGCGGGTCCGCCTGCGGAACGCGGACCGCCTGGACACCTGGGGCAACGGCCGCCCCCTGCTGTCGCAGGACGTGGCGGCCGGGCCGGAGGGCGCGCAGGTCCACCTGGCGGTGCTTGGTCCGGCCCGGGTGGAGCTGCGGGCCTATGCGAAGGACGAGCTGGTGGCGCGGCGGGTGTTCGAGGTGGCGTAGCGGGCGGGCCATGCCTGCAAATGCCGGCGCCTTCTCGTCTTGGAACGATGGAAGATTGGCCCGGCCCCCTAATCCACCGCCGGCGACCCCGCCGTCACCCCCCCATCTATGACGATCGTCTGCCCCGTCATGAACCGCCCCGCCGCCCCGGCCAGGAACACCGCGGCGCCGGCGATCTCATCCGGCTCGCCGATCCGCTGCAACGGGGTGTCCCGCGTGCGGCGCCGCAGGTTCTCCGCATCCTCCCACAGCGCCCGGGCGAAGTCCGTGCGGACCAGGCCCGGCACGATGCAGTTGGCCCGCACCCCGCGCGGCCCCCACTCGCACGCCAGGTTGCGCACAAGCTGCATGTCCGCGGCCTTGCTGATGCCGTAGGCGCCGATGCTCGTGCTGCCCCGCAGCCCCGCGATGGAGGACACCACCGTCACCGACCCTTCGCCCCGCTCCGCCATGCCCGGCAGCACCATGTTGGCCAGCCAATGGTTGCTGCGTATGTTGCTGCCCATGATGCGGTCCCAGGCGTCGTCGGGGATGTTGGCGCCAGGCCCGAAATAGGGGTTGACCGCCGCGTTGCACACCAGCGCGTCCACCCGGCCCCAGGCGTCGAACGTGCGGTCCACCAGGGCCTGCAGCTCCTCCTTGCGGCCGATGTTGCAGGGGATCACCAGCGCCTCGCCGCCTGCGGCGCGTATGCCGGCGGCCACGGCCTCGCACGCGTCGGCCTTGCGGGAGCTGACGACGACGCGGGCGCCATGCTGGGCCATGCGCTCGGCAATGGCCCGGCCGATGCCCTTGCTGCTGCCGGTGATGAGGGCAACCTGGCCGGTCAGGTCGAACAGGGTAGGCATGGGGCGGTCCTCCGCGGTGTGTTGACAGCAGGGTGCCGGGGCGGGCGCTCCCCTGCAACCGGGCGCAACCCTTCTCCCTCTTCCTCCGGGAGAGGGTTGCGGTGAAAGGCTGGCCGTAAAGCAGGGCACCGCACCTGCCGCCAAGCACCGGCCCGGCCAAGGCAACAGCCGCCCCTATCCGCCTCCCTGATCCCAACCCGCCTCCCGGACGGACATCGAGAAGCAAGCGATTTCAACTTTCAAGCGGGAACCACGAAACCCCGTGCGAGTTACGATCACGTATCTAAACCCCAAGCCGGAGCGTAACATGTCCCATCCCACCACCCGTGCCTTGCTGCTCGTTTTGGCGCTGGCCGCCCTTGCCCCGATGCTGAGCGCCTGCAACACCACCGCCGGCGTCGGCGCCGACGTGAGCGCGACCGGACGCGCCGTGACCCGCGGCGCCAACGACGTGAAGCAGGGCCTGTAAGCCCGCCTTCCCCTACCCGGCCGGACAGGGCATCCTGGCCGGCCGGGGAGGACGGCAAGCATGGACTTTGACCTGACTGACGAGCAGCGGCTGCTGAAAGACAGCGTGGACCGCATGATCGGCGACCGTTACGCCTTCGAGGCCCGCCGGGGATACCGCGCCGAGCCGGACGGTTGGAGCCGCGAGATCTGGCGTCAGTTCGCCGAGCAGGGCCTCCTGGGCCTGCCCTTCGCCGAGGACCAGGGCGGCTTCGGCGGCGGTGCGGTCGAAACCGCCATCGTCATGGAGGCATTCGGCCGCGCCCTGGTGGTGGAACCCTACCTCGCCACCGTCGTCATGTGCGGCGGCCTGCTGCGCCACGCAGCCAGCGACGACCAGTTGGCCGAGTTGGTTCCCGCTATCGCCGAGGGCGAGCGCGTGCTGGCCTATGCCCAGGCCGAGCGCCAGGCGCGATGGAGCCTGAACGACATCAACACCCAGGCCACCCCCGACGGCGACGGGTGGCGCATCACCGGCGAGAAGACCCTGGTGCTGCACGGCGACAGCGCCGACACCCTGATCGTCTCCGCCCGCACCGCCGGCGGGCACCGCGCCCGCCACGGCATCGGCCTGTTCCTGGTGGACGCGGACGCGCCTGGCCTGTCCCGCCGCGGCTACCCGACGCAGGACGGCGCGCGGGCGGCTGAGGTCACCTTGAAAGACACTCCCGGCCGCGCCCTGGGCGACCCGGCGGAGGCCTTGCCGGTCATGGAACGCGTCAACGACGAGACCCTGGCCGCCCTCTGCGCCGAAGCCGTGGGCGTGATGGACGCCATGCACGCGATGACCGTGGACTACATGAAGACCCGCAAGCAGTTCGGCCGGGCCATCGGCGAGAACCAGGCCCTGCAGCACCGCGCCGTGGACATGTACGTGTCGCTGGAGCAGGCGCGCAGCATGGCGATGTTCGCCACCATGATGTCCACCGACCCCGACCTGACCGAGCGCCAGCGCGCCATGCACGCCGCCAAGGTGCAGATCGGCCGCAGCGGTCGCCACATCGGCCAGGAGGCGGTGCAGCTCCACGGCGGCATCGGCATGACGATGGAGTACATCGGCGCCCATCACTTCAAGCGCCTCGCGATGATCGAGTACCAGTTCGGCGACACCCCCTACCACCTGCGCCGCGTCGCCGACGACGGCGGGCTGATCGCGGCCTGACGCGCCCGCGTGGCGGACGAGGCCGCCCAAGCGCCGCTCGCCGCCCTGGCCGGGGCGGTGCCCGAGGCGCTGGAATGG